>CAYIVF010000052.1:0-1530 GCA_964366875.1 uncultured Candidatus Saccharibacteria bacterium | reverse complement strand
ACCGCAGTTAAACAGCAAGTCAATCACTGAAAGATTCTCCAAAAACGGGATAAACCTTTGAGGGTAAACTGGGTGCTTAAATTCTGAATAAACAAGTTTTAGGTTATTTTTTTCCAGTTTTTCTTCCTCAATGTAAAGTTTTCCTCCAGCCCCTGAAAAATAAGTATCGGCATTAAATTCTTTGCATAGCTCAACTATCAAATCGGTTTTATGTCCTTTAAAATCGAAATCGGAGCTTTTGATAAGGGGGGTTTTAATTCCTAACTTTTCCTTTAAATAATAAATAATTGCTTCATTTAAATCAGCAATTTTTTGCCATTTTTTAGAATATAATTTTTCAAAAAAATCGCTGTAAGCGTCAAAAAATCGGGTTTTTTTATAGTTAAAATAAATGGTTTTCCAGTGCTGCCTTGCCCACGGAACAGAATTATCTATTTCTACTTCACTTATCTTTTGGTATCCTTTACCGCTGGTGGCGACTGGCACCGTAAGCCAAAGCCATCCCTGAGGGATAGAAGCGGTCCGAATTTTATTCCGATTCTGAAAGCTTCCATCGTAAAATTGGACGTGATTAACTAAAATAAACTTGTCGGCCTTTGCCATTTTATAAAAAAACCCAAGGTAAGGAAGGTATTCAGGCTGATGCGCAGAAATAATCATTTTAGTTTTCTTTATCTTTTTTATATGTTGGCGGAGGAAGATTGACTCCGTCCTTGCCATAAACCCCCTTTCGGGATAAAACTGCAAAAAAGCCGACAATCAATATTTTAAGGTCTATCCATAGAGAATGGTTGTCAACATACCAGACATCGTATTCTAATCTTTTTTTCCACGGCACAAGACCCCGCCCTTTAATATCTACCAAACAAATTAAGCCCGGCTTTATTGATAATCTTTTTTGCCACAGTTCATTTAAAAAGCCGTCTTGATTTGGATATCTGGGCAATGGTCTTGGCCCGACCAAGCTCATTTCTCCTCTTAATATATTAATCAATTGCGGCAATTCGTCAAGCGTCCATTCCCTTAAAAATTTACCGATTTTCGTCACCCGATAATCATCCTCCGCGGAAGCCAGGCCCAATCCAAAATTCTCTGCATTTTCTATCATTGTCCTGAATTTCCAAATTTTAAATATCTTTCCGTTTTTGCCCAGCCTTTCCTGCTTAAAAAACACAGGCCCCTTTGAATCTATTTTTATTAAAACAGCTGTAAGAAGAAAAAATGGGCTTGATACAATCAATGCGGTCAAAGCTACAATAAAATCAACAATTCTTTTCATATATTTTTTTAATTCCCTCAATATAAAAACTATGGGAGGAAAAAATAAAAATCGGCAAGAATAAAACATTAAAAATTTTGTAAAGTTTCATCCGTAAAATTGCCTGGGTAAAAAATTTAATAAATTTGGGACAGATATAGATTCCTTTAATAGAAATTTTTCCAAAATTTTTCTTTTTTAAAATTTTTTTTAGTTGGAAAGGATTATAAAAAGTAAAAAACAGCGACTTTTTACCGCGGAAAGATGACAAA
>CAYIVF010000051.1:0-1576 GCA_964366875.1 uncultured Candidatus Saccharibacteria bacterium | reverse complement strand
ATTGGAAAAGTCCGGCCAGGACTATTGAAATCTATAATGGACAAATCCTAATTGGGATGATATTATACATAAGTATTAGATACCAGTTCTTTAATTAAGTGTTCCAAACAAAAAGGAGGAAGCCATGAACGGATTTAGTGACTTTAGTAGGCCAGTGTTACCTCAAGATGTCGGCACAACAGAGGAAAGTGGTAAGATGTTCAGTATTCCGGTTTCAGTATTAAGGAAAGAGAAATGTTCTTTTTGCCCCAAAGGTCAGGGGTTTATAGTGACAGAAGAAAAGTTGGAAAACGGCCAAGTGTTAGAAAAATCAGAGACCTGTCCCGTTTGCAAGGGCAGTGGCAGGTAAAAGTAGACCAGAACACAAAAGGAGGATGAGAAATCCTCCTTTTTTAATTCCCATACCCCCTCGGATGAACCACAAAAGCAAAGGCATTTTTTTTATTCATATTCTTTTTTATCACTAAATTATACCCAAAACTCGGCTGATTGACAACAAAATACCGCCCCCATCTGTTTTCTGTTTCATTCTATTTCCATTCTCCATCATTTCTAAACTTCTAATAATACACCGATCGTTTTATTATTAGAAGTCGGTGTCACTGGATTCAATTTTTATACACCAAAAACTCGCCTTGTTTTTGGATGAGGTCAAAGTCCATGAAGGGAAAGCCGAAGCTAATGATGATGGAACCGGGTTTTAATTCGGCTTGGAGTTTTTTGGTTATTAGCAAATTGATGGAACTTAACTGGAAAATATAAACAATGTCGTAGTTTTGAAAATTAAGTTTCCAAAAATTTCCTCGAATTATCCTAGCTTTATTATCGAGGTTGAACCTCGATAATTTTAGTCGGCTCCACCACACCAAAAACGGATTCATTTCCACACCAATGCTGTCAAACCCAGCCCGCGCGAATTCAATCACCATTCGCCCATCGCCCGAACCCAAATCCACAAATCGGCCATTGGGTATTTCGGTTTTGCAAAAATCAATAACGCTTCTAAGATGCGCCGAGGCCTTGTTATTTTTTCTCCTGTAAGACGGCACAAAAGGCGCTCCCAAAAACGCTAACGGTAAACCCATAAACATAAAAAAAGATATAAACAACAACAGCAATAATATCGCCGCAATAATCAAACCCAACAATGCCAGAAGATTCATAACATAAATCTAAAGTGAACTTCCCTCTGCAGCCGGAGCCCCGTAGGGCTCCCTTTCTGCGTGGTTCGGTGGAACAAGAGACCCTGTTTTATTTTTCTGATTGAGGAAAATAAAAACAGGCCTGTTATTCCTGCCTCGGCCATAATTATATCAGATATTTTTGATACGCGATTGTGGAAATCTTTCCCCAGGTTTTATCTAGCCAAACGCAGGATTTCATCGGCAAAAAAACGGCTGACTTCATTAACATTATAGCTTTTTGTTTTATCCCGAAGTTTAAAGGCCTGACCCACAAAGACCTCTATTTTTTTTCGCCTTAGAATCAAATCTTTCAGCCCCCAACCCGAATTAATTTTAGTATAAATTGGCAGGATAGTTATATGTGGCATTTCTAGAGCCAGCACAGCCGCGCC
>CAYIVF010000050.1:0-1641 GCA_964366875.1 uncultured Candidatus Saccharibacteria bacterium | reverse complement strand
CATGATTTTCAAACTCGTAGATTAGGCATTCGTTATAAAGATAACGACGGCAAAATGAAATATACCCACTCCCTTAATAGCACAGCCATACCGACGCCGAGAATTCTCGTTTCTTTAGTAGAAAACTGCCAGCAAGCCGACGGCTCCATAATTATTCCCAATGTTTTAAGACCTTATATGGGGGGCAAAGAGAGGATTTCTAAATAAGCGTGATGTTGAAAAGTAGATATAAAAAAGCGTCTTCTAGAATAACAAGAAGAAGCAAGGTTAGGAAGATTTTTGGGTTATTTATAAAAACAGGATTACCCACCGCTTTTTTGGTTGGGTTGGTTTTTGTCTTGAGAGCCGATTTTTTGCAGATAAAAAATTTTGAAATTTTAGGGGCAGAAACTATTCAAACAGAAAATATAAAAAATATTGCCCAAAGTCTGACTTTGGGCAATAAACTTTTTTTAATACCCAAATCAAATATTTTTTTATTAAACAAAAATAATTTGGCCAATGTTTTACTTGCGAATTTTCCAAGAGCAGAAAAAGTAGAAATAAACAAACATTTTTTTAGCCAAAAAATAGAATTAAAAATTATGGAAAGAAAGGGTGAATTTTTGTGGTGTTCAACACAGGATGAATGTCTCGCTATGACTAAAGACGGTTTTGTGTTTGAGAAATCATCCATTGCCACAGGAAAAATTATTTTCAGAGGAATTTTAGAAGGTAATCCGCTGATGAAAAATTTTTCTACTCCCCAAAAAATGCAAAATTATATAAAATTAATTGAGACATTTAAAAATAGCGGCTTTGAAATAAGTTCCATAAATATTGAGTCATCTGATAAAGCAATAGCTAAAATGAATATTAACAATGCCATAAGTGATGTTATTTTTAATCCGAAAGAAACAGATCTTTCTTTAATTGCTCAAAATGCGATTCTTTTAATAAAAGAAACTCAAATCAAAAGTCCTTCCGCCCATTTTCAATATATTGATGCCCGCTTCGGCAACAAAATGTTTTATAAACTCCAATAAATTCTTATTTTAAGGCGTATTTTTACAATTAACTTTACAAAATATCAAAACCATTGATAAATCTGATAGATTTGCTATAATAAAAGTAGATTTAGTAGCTAGAGCCTTGGCTATTAAGGAGGATGAAAGCAGTCTGGCGGTCGAAAGCAGCCAGTTGGAGCATTAAAGCTCACTTCCTTCAAACAAAGGCAGTCTCTCGAAAGGAGACGGAAATGCAAAATGAAATTTCGCAGGTAGTCAAAAACCACCCCTCGTATGAGGAAATTAAGAGGGGGGCGGAAGAGGGTAAGAAGAAAGCGCGTCGGTTCGTCTTCTGGCTTATGTTACCCACCATATTATTTTTGTTACCGGTCGGGCTATCCGAATCTGGCTGGTCTGTTGCTGGTGCTGTGATGATCGTTGGGGCCGTGACGGCTACCGTCACGATGGAACTGATGTACTACACCCTGTTCTCGTGTTGGGATCAACATCTTGCGGATTTTCTGTTCTGGAAACCGCCGTCCCCCAATTACTTCGGGGAAATTCGACAGAAAGTCGAGCGGGTGGCTAAAGATCTTTTAGATATCTTTGAATTACGAAACTCCACCAGTGGATAATTTTCCACACAACACAAAAC
>CAYIVF010000049.1:0-1757 GCA_964366875.1 uncultured Candidatus Saccharibacteria bacterium | reverse complement strand
GTCATAGCCAGAAACCCTGAACAAAGTTGAAGGGCTTTTGGCTATGACCGCCAATTTCGCAAGTATTTTTTAAATTTGAATGTGCTGATTTCTTATATTTTAATGATAGCATATTAAAACTACCTTGTCAATAGCTTGACTGCTATTCTCTATTATTGTATTATGGTCGTATAAATGGGGCAGGAAAATTTGAACCAGCTTTTAATCGTTGGCATCACCCCCTACTTTTTGGAAAAGCAGGACGTTTGGTTTGATGAAAACTTAGAAGAGATATTAAATGCCAGGAATTATCAGTCGTTTTTTGAAGATAATATAATTTTTTTGGAAAAAGGCCAAAGCTATAGCTTTTCACAAATTTTAAGAAAGCTTGATGAAATGGGATACGAAAGAGTATTTCGCGTTTCTGACCCCGGCGAGTTTTCCCAGCGCGGAGGAATTATAGACGTGTTCCCCGTCAATTTAATGAACGCCGCGCGCTTAAATTTTTTGGGAAATGAAGTAGATGAAATAAAAATTTTAGATATTAAAATTGATGATGAAAAAAAATCAAAAGAAATTTTAAAGAAACGGCTGAAGTCCCAAAAATTATTTTCAGAATTGAAAGGATTAAAACCAGGCGATTATTTAGTGCATCTTGACCACGGAATCGCCAGATTCTGCGGAATCGAAAAATTCCAAATTCCAAATTCTGAATTGGCTGAATATTATATTTTAGAATATGCAAAAGAAGATAAGCTATACGTGCCGGTCGGACTGGAAAGAAAATTATCAAGATATATCGGGTTTCAAGAGCCAAAAATTTCACGGCTCGGCTCGTCTTTGTGGCAAAAGACAAAAAGAAAAATTAAAGAGGAAGTTGAAAAATTAGCCAAAGAGCTTTTAGTTTTATACGCGGCAAAAGAAGCAGCACAAAGACCCGCCTATCTGCCAGACAGAGAGCTGGAAGCCCAATTAAGAGCTGGCTTTGCATACGAAGAAACCCCAGACCAGCTGCAAGCTATTGAAGATATAGAAAAGGACTTGAAAAAAGAAAAACCCATGGACAGAATAGTTTGCGGAGATGTTGGTTTTGGCAAAACCGAAGTGGCTATGAGAATTGCTTTATTAGCTTCGGCAAACAGCAGGCAAACAGCAATAATCTGCCCCACGACTATCTTAGCAAATCAGCATTACAACACCTTTAAAAAAAGGTTTGAGAAGTTCCCAATCAAAATAGCTCTTTTGTCTCGCCTGCAAACAAGAGCAGAACAAAAAAAGCTCGCCAAAGATTTAAAAGAGGGAGGAACAGACATTGTAATAGGCACGCACAGGCTCTTATCTAAAGATATAGAGTTTAAAAACCTTCAACTGTTAATAATTGATGACGAACAGAGATTCGGAGTGAAACAAAAAGAAAAATTGAGGCAAATGAAAGCTTCTTTAGATGTTTTGAGCTTGTCGGCAACTCCAGTTCCTCGCACAATTTATTTAGCTCTTTCATCTTTTAAAAATATCAGCTTGATGCAAACTCCGCCTAAAGGAAGGCAAGCGATAAAAACAGAAGTTTTGGAATATAAAGAAAAAATAGTTAAAAAAATTATCAACGATGAGTTGAAAAGAAAAGGCCAGGTTTATTTTCTGCACAACAGAGTAGAGACGATTGAAAAAACAGCTCATAAAATTAAAAAACTCTGTCCTAAAGTAAAAATCGGGCTAATCCATGGCAGAATGCCAGAGAAAAAATTAATAAAAATAATGGATGATTTCCAAAAAGAAAA
>CAYIVF010000048.1:0-1902 GCA_964366875.1 uncultured Candidatus Saccharibacteria bacterium | reverse complement strand
TAACATCAGCGCTATCATTAAAAACCCAATTGCAAAATATTTTTTCATATTAAAAAATATTAAATTTATTGATAAATTTTCTTTTTATCATTATACCATTCCAACAAATAAAAAATTAAAAGGTGGTGGATATCATTATTATTTTTTATCTGGTCCCCACTGCCAGCGTGGTTTTTCTCCTTTCCAAAAACCAAAAAAGAATATGAGTGCGACAAAGAGCAAGAATCCTATTAGTGCCGCGCCGGGGGCATCATCCATCTCTCCTACATAAACACCAGCAAAAAGAATGGCAACACCGACGGCCACAACAAGCCATCCTTGCCACTTCACTGGCGTCCAACCCCAACCGTAAAGCTTTCTTTTGAACCAATATCCTTCGGGATTATCCTTCAAATATTCTATGTATTTTTTAATGCAATTCATGTTTTTATTTTTAACCAGATATTTTTAATATAGCATCAAGGGCTGAGGGAAGTTTTTTGATTCCGTCGTCACCAGCAAAATGGCCTTTGTTATGTTCAATGATTATCTCGGCGCCCATTTTTTCTTTCCAAGAATTTTGGTTTTCAGGAATGACCCACGGATCGTTATCCGAAAATATTGCTACCGCTTTGCCATTTATAATTTTTCTTATTTTATCATCATTGCGTGGTGTATTAACCCACGGACCGGCAATCCTTTTTTCTTCTTCAGTCTCTAAATTGCGAAGATCGTACCATCCGGCCACAAAGACAGCCCCTCCGATTTCAGTTTCTTCCGGCATAGTTTCAAAATAACGAATAATAGTTTGGCAACCGATACTGTGCCCAACAAAGAATGTGTTTGAATCCGATATACCAACTAATTTGTTTAAAAACGGCACCCAATTTTCAATTTTCGGTTCATCAGATTCTGGCATTGCCGGAACAATCACTTCAAAACCTTTCTTTTTTAATTCTTCTTTTAACCATGGAAACCAACCCTCTTCAGGATAACCGCTCCAGCCGTGAATAATAAAAACTCTTTTCATTTTATTTTAGACAAATCACCGTCAAGAATTATGGGATCAAATCCTATTATTTCATCTTGCAAAATTCCATCTGGAACATCATTATATAAATAGATTTTCTTTTCCAATCTGAAAGCATCATACATTTCCAAAAATGTAGCCCCGCCGATATAATTTTTCACCCCATGCTTATCAAGATTTATTACTAAAACCGCGTCATTATTTTCAATGACATCAGTGCTATGTTTTAACATCTCGGCTTTCCATTTTGAATGAGCTTCTCTGCCCAAATCTCTATATCTTCCTTCGGTAGCAGGATTATCAAAGCAATTGGGTAGTGATATTTCGTGTTCTTTGTCCTCCAATTCCTTTTTTATATTAGGAACTTTATCATAAAACTTTTTACTGCAAATAATGAAGATTTTCATACCACCAGTTTAATCAAAATTTTGGTAAAAAGAAAGCCATCGAAATACGCCGATGTCCGACGTTGGGAGATTTCCTTGTTTTCATAATCACTGGGCTACATTATACGACCAAATCCGAACCTTTTTCAAGCAGAATTTGTGATGAGTTTCGCACGCTCCGCGCGCGTGGTGATGTAGATTTTCTTTTACGCTCCACACGTCATTAAATTCTAAAAATGAATTCCGCTTCACACTTCGACAAGCTCAGTGTTCCGCCCCTCGCCCCCCACCGCTCTTCCTCATTCTTCTTTTTGTCGCAGGTGTTTTTAAAATGGTATGAAGCGGTTGGGGCTCGGGTCGGACTTCTTCCATGAAGAAGCAAGCGGAATTCATCAAACGGCTCAAATGGCAGGAAATGAGCCGTTAGCGGTGTCTCGGTCATTTCTCTTTATTGGCTTTGGCTGGGGAAGCACACCCTCGGACATTCGTCCTCGGGCATTTCCGCTA
>CAYIVF010000047.1:0-1934 GCA_964366875.1 uncultured Candidatus Saccharibacteria bacterium | reverse complement strand
CTGCCCTTGGCGGCAGGGCATTTGTTGTCGGTTTGATAGGAAATGATTTTGCAGGAAAAACCCTGTTTTCAGAATTTAAAAAAAGAGGCGTTGAAACAGGGGGAATTATAAAAAACTTTCAGAAACCAACTACTCAAAAAATCAGAGTCGTTGCCAGAACACAGCAAGTTGTAAGGTTGGATAAAGAAAACTCTCAATACATTGACAATGATACCGAGAAAAAATTATTAGCATTTGTTGCTTCGCACATTAAAGAATGGGACGGCATTGTGGTTTCAGATTATGCAAAAGGGGTAATCACCAAAAATTTGGCTGAAAATATAGTTAGTCTGGCTATAAAATATAAAAAACCGATTATTGGCGACGTAAAGCCAAAACATGCGCCCTTTTTTAAAAACGTTACTCTTCTAAGCCCTAACCATAAAGAATCTTTGTTAATGGCTGGAGTTAGCGATATAAATGAAGCGGGAAAAATAATTCAGAAGCAATTAAATTGCAGTGTTTTACTAACCCAGGGAGCCGAAGGAGTAACTCTTTTTGAGGATAATAAAATAAAGCATTTCCCCGCGATTGCAAGAGAGGTTTTTGACGTAAGCGGAGCAGGAGATACGGTGGTGGCTGTTGCCACGTTGGCTTTGGCAACAGGAGCCAATCTTGAGCAAGCATCAATAATTGCCAATCACGCGGCGGGTATTGTTGTTGGAAAATTAGGCACAGCAACAGTTGGGCCAGAAGAGTTAAAGCAATATTTAGAAAGCTAAAATATTTTTGAATGAATCAGAAGATAAAAAACCAGAAAGAAATTATTGAAATTGCACAAAAACTAAGAGATGAGGGGAAAAAAATCGTTACTTATAACGGCAGTTTTGATATTCTTCATTTAGGACATATTAAATCTTTAGAAGAAGCGAAAACACAGGGAGATAATCTGATTGTTATTTTAAACAGCGACAATTCTGTCCGCAACTATAAGGGGCCAAACCACCCAGTTAACTCTGAAGTTCACAGGGCAGAGGTTCTATCTGCCATAGGTCATGTTGATTACGTTGTTCACTTTGACGAAATCAATCCAAAAGAAATTTTAAAAAAAATAAAACCGGACATTCACTGCAATGGCTCAGACTGGGGCAAAAACTGCATTGAAAGAGGTGTTGTAGAAGAAAACGGGGGAAGAATTCATATTTTAAAGTGGCAAGAAGGTTTTTCAACCAGCGAGTTGATGCAAAAAACCATGAACATCACTTCCAAGCCCGAAGTAAAAGCGGTTTTTTTAGATCGTGACGGGACTATAAATATAAACGAGCCAGAATATACCCACAAAAAAGAGGATTTTAATTTGTTTAAAGAAACAGTCCCGGCTTTGAAAAAACTTTCAAAGACCGATTATAAAATTATTATTATAACCAACCAATCAGGAATTGCCAAAGGATACTGCACGGAAGCCGAAGTCAAAAATCTCCATAAGTGGATGACAGCAGAATTTAAAAAGAAAGGCATAAGAATTGACGGAATTTATTATTGCCCGCATGGGCCGGACGACAATTGTTTATGCAGAAAGCCAAAGCCGGGGATGCTTCTGAATGCCGGTGTTGATTTTGGATTAAATTTAAGCAAAAGCTGGTTTATCGGCGACGGCAAGGTGGATGTGATGGCTGGCAGGGAGGCTAATGTAAAAACAATAAAAATAGGAGAAAAAATGCCTAAAGATTTAAAACTTGAACCCAATTATTACGCAAGAAACCTTCTAGATGCCGTAGACATTATTATTGGATAATTTTTATGGAGAACCATATAAAATTTTTTGCCCAGGAACTTAAGGATAAAATAGATAAAGTTTCTATCCAAGAAATAGTTAAAGCAATTAAATACCTTAATTCGGCTTATGAAAACGGCAACAGAGTTTATTTAATTGGAAATGGCGGGTCTTCGGCAAT
>CAYIVF010000046.1:0-1983 GCA_964366875.1 uncultured Candidatus Saccharibacteria bacterium | reverse complement strand
AATGAGTCGTCTTTTATCCCCAACGCTTCTTATGTGAATAAAAATATTTTTCTTATTAACTCAGAAGGTAAAAAATTAGAAATTACTAAAAATAATATTTATAAATCCATTCCCGAAATAGACGTAATTTTTATAAAAATAGAACAATCACAAGAATTTTTTGAAACAGAAGAAAGTTATTCAGAGAGTGATGAAATCAAAAACATCGGTTATCCTGTTAAAAACGGCAATGAAATTTTAGAAGGTTTTTTGATTAAAAAACAATTTGAAATGACTGGTAAAATATTAAAAATATATAACAATTATTCTATGAATGCTAATGATGTTAAAATTTTTAATAAAAAAGTTATTATTCTTAGTTATTCTTCCGAATCAGGTTTTAGTGGAGGTCCTTTATTAAAAGGTAATAAGGTTATAGGAATTATGTCTCATTTATATCCTCAGAATGGAAATACTGTTGCTATACCTATAAAAGAAATCAAAGTCTTTTTAGATTAAACGAAGTTAATTTTGTTATAATAATCAATTTATGTCCGACGACCAAAATACAACAACCAAAAACCCAATTTCTGAAGAAACCACGCCAAAGGATGGGCAAAACTCTTTACCTACAAGCCCCCAGGAGCCCACCGAGCCAATTCCTGTAAATTCAACGGATTTAGGAGACTCTCATCCTAGCGTGCCAGTAGAGGAACTAGGAGCCGATGGGGGTAATTTAAAGGAGGTGGAATATGATAATATACCACCCCCTGAAGGCTTTGAAGGCGAACATACACCCTTACCTGCCGAAAAGCCTTTAGAAAGCCCTGATTTTACCCATATAGAACCTGAAAAAGAGCCCAAAATTCCATTAGAACCAACGGATCCACAGCCGAATCCCGCCTCTAACGGGACAGGAATAAGCGAGCCAGAACCCCAAACGCCTCAAATACCGGTAAATGAGCCGTTGCCCGAATCCGAGCCGAGCGTTAGCGAGGCGAAGGAAGAACCAAAAACAATAGAAACTCCCGAACCTGAGCCGGAAAAAGAAAAACCAAGAATCTCATATCTAAAATCTCAAAAATGGAGCGAACTTCTGGTGATGGCTAGAAACGCAATTCAATTCAGGAAACGAAAGAAACTGGGTCGGGTGATGACTTTGTTTCTTAAACAATCTAAAATCACAAACGACGAAGTCGAGAAATTTCTTCATGTCTCAGATGCAACAGCTACCCGATATCTCTCACAATTAGAAAAAGAAGGAAAAATAAAACAAAGTGGAAAAATTGGAAAAGGAGTTTCGTATTCCAGAATTTAATATTTGGGTGCTAAATACTTAAATCTAATTTTACTTACGATTTTCTTTACTAACATAAAAACTAGATAAAGATAAATTGGAGTAGTAATAATTAAATAGGAAAATGCAAGAGTGTCAGAATCTTTTAATATACTTTTTATATTATTTATAACTCCATCCGGATACAAAGGTACTAGAATCAAAATATCAAGTATCCAAAAAACAACCCAAATGGATGCAAGTATCCAATACCACTGCTTTAACTTTTTTATACTTTCAATTTTAACAAACCCTATTTTTTAATCAAGGGAGTGATTTCGCGTGCACGCACGGGTGGGTAGGCTCGCGCGTAATCGCGCGAGCTGGGGCAAGCACGAGTATTTCCGCCTCGGGCATTTCCGCTAGGGTGTCCATGACTAAAGGACGAGTGCCTGACCCGAATTGCAATCCATTCTCGAAAGCGAAAGCTACACACTAAACATAATATTGAAAAACGTAGAGTGGGGATGGCGAGGGCAGAACACTGAGGGTAATCCCTCAGTGTAGCCCGACCCGGGGAGAGGAAACTTCCTCTCCCCAAGAAGTTGCGGGCAATCGTGAACGGCTCATTTCCTGGTATTTGAGCCGTTCGAGGTTTTTGTTTGCCCGCTCATAGGCATCTAGGCACTCGTAGCCCTAGCGGAAATGCCCGAGGCGGATGCCGAGGG
>CAYIVF010000045.1:0-2017 GCA_964366875.1 uncultured Candidatus Saccharibacteria bacterium | reverse complement strand
AACTAATAGAAACTTACTATTTCATAATAGCATATCTGCAAGATAATGCAAGGCCCTTTACTGGCAGGCGCAAACATCCCAATTTCCGCAAGAGTCAACTATGCTTCCATAGGAATCACTGCACCAGCAGCCGCTGGTGGAAATTTTTAAACCTTTGACAACAGTATACCAGGAGATAGGAGAGCAATCTGGGTTTATAACAGGAGGGGGCGGAGGAGGTCCCACTGACGCCTGGGCAACGGGAAGCATTATTGATGCCAGATTCGGTCTTTTAGCGGAAGCAATATGATACCCCTCGTAAAAATCATAGCAGGAAAATTCATAATTTGGAGATATTGCTTTTATGGCATTGCCGATTTTTTTAGCGGCAGCGCTTTGGCAAACCGACGAACCAGATCCATTGGTTACTACGTAATCTGTTATTGCTGTTGCCAATTGGTGTATTTCGCCCTTAACCGATGTGTCTCTTGATTTGCCTACGTATTGGCTGACATTTGCTATCATAATTGCGGCTAAAACGGCAATGATGGCAATGACAATTATTAATTCTACAATTGTAAAACCTTTTGATAGTTTGAACATAGCTTTATTATACCACAAAACAAAAAGAGGGTAAAAGTATTGAAAAAAAGATTTTAATCGGGTATTATAAAAGTAACAAACGATAAGTTCCGCAGTAGCTCAGCGGTAGAGCAAATCCCTGTTAAGGATAAGGTCGTAGGTTCGAATCCTACCTGCGGAGCTTATCGTTGGTTTTAAAAAGCCCTTTCGGGCTTTTTTGATAATAAAGAAATCAAATAATAAAGAAAAAGAAATCAAAAATTTAGTCCGCACAAAAAACTACGATCGTAGGAAATATTGAGGTCTGGATTTAGTATGGCGGGTGTTGTAAAATAAAAATATGAAGCCAATTAGCCAAAAAATTTTATTACTTTTATTAACTGGCGTCGCCTTAAGTCTTTCTTATACCCCGCAAAGATATTGGCGTACCATAAAAATCGCAGGTAAAGAATGGAAAAATATAAATAAAAAAGAGGTCCAAGATGAAATAAGAAAGCTTTACCAGTCAAAACTTATAAAAAGAAAGGAGAATTCAGATGGATCTATTACAATGCTTTTGACCAATAAGGGCAAATTTAGAGCATTAACTTATCGTTTCGAAGAAATGAGGATTGATAAGAAAAATTGGGACGGTAAATGGAGATTAGTTGTTTTTGATGTTCCTGAAAAATTTAGAGTAGGAAGAGATTCTCTGCGGGAAAAAATTAAAGAGTTGGGATTTTATGAACTGCAAAAAAGCGTTTTTGTATTTCCATATAAATGTAAAGACGAAATTGATTTTATTATAGAATTTTATGGAATGAGAAAATATGTCCGATACGGTGTGCTAGAGGAGATTGATAATGAAAAACATTTAAAACAAATTTTTAAGCTTTTATAATTATTATAAAATTATTATAAACCAGTCCGCACAAAAAACTACGATCGTGAGAATTTGTGAGGGCTGGATGGCCAGATAGGCTGGATGGCCAGATAAATTGATGGGGTAGCTTGATTTTTTTATTGAAAGGCGTAGCATTTTAATAATTGGAGGATCTTTTCAGGACAGGGCTTTTTAGCCCTTTGAAAATCAAAAAGGGGGGTGGAGCATGGCAGCGCAAAAAGATATCAATGTGCTAGCTTTGGTGAAGGGGTGCGAGAGGTACGTTTTTCTCTACGACGACGTAAGCCGGGCAGAAACATTACGAGTTTTGGGGCGGTTTGCTTCAAATCCTGATTTGAGCTTTACATGGTATGATGCGGCAGTTTTGTCGCAAAAAATTAGGCAGGAGAGCCAGAAAGAAGAGGCAAAAAAAACGCTGGCACGGCGTTTTACCTTGCCAGCCCCAAATCAAGAAGATTAAAAACAAGCAGTTTGGGCCGCAGGCTATGCCTCGGCTTTTTTGTTGTAAAAATTAAAAACTATTGCAATTATTAAAAAGTTGGTGTAAAATTAAAACTTGATTTTACCCACTTA
>CAYIVF010000044.1:0-2042 GCA_964366875.1 uncultured Candidatus Saccharibacteria bacterium | reverse complement strand
GATTTAAAACAGCCCTGACCTTTAAAGAATATTCCAAGGAAGATAGAATTTTGGTCGCTAAAATTTTGGCTTCAAAAGGATTTTTGCTTACTCTAACCGCCAAAGATTTAGACTTGCCGGAAGAGATTTTTAAATTGAATACCATTAAAGCGATGCGAGGGGATGAAGCAATAGAAGAACTGCAAAAAGAATCTGGGGCGGTTAAACATTTAACCCTTAAAGAAATTGCCGAGCTTGACCCCTTTCACAAAAGAGCGGAATTATTAAAGGGTCAAGCGGAAGCTCTTTTGGGCAACGAAAGCGCGGGGAAAGATCCATTCCTAAGCAGTTTAAATAAAAGAATGAAAAATATTTTTGGCAAGGAAAAGAAATCCTCCTCCCCCGAAATCTCCGCTTCCTACACCCACCCTGACGGCAAGAAAGAAACCATTACCATAGAATTAGAAGCAAACCTTGAAGAGTTTCTTTCTTTTTACAAAAAAACCGGCATAGACCTGCCCCCGGACTTTGAAGATGCCATTAGGGATATTTGGGACACAAATCAAACCGAAATAGAAGAAGCCATTGAACAAAACGGCTTCAACGATATCCTCGTTATTCCAGCCACTCAAAACATAGAAGAGCTTAAGGATAAAATGACCATGGAAAAAGGTTATTATACTACTCCAGATTTTAACAAAGAAGGAGGTTTTGCCTCCGTCGTCAGCCCAAATAGAGACAAACCCCGTCTCATTCTCGTCCACGACTCCCAAAACCTCAAAGACCGTCCAGAACTTAAACAAACCCTAAACATCAAAGGTCAAGATGTTAAATTAGACCAAGCCCTTTCCCTTGAAGACTACATTATATTTCAAAGAAAATACTTTGAAGAAACAGGCAAACATTTAGACGAAGACGGCTGGACATGGCTTTCATCCAAAGTGGGCGCTCGTCTCGTCCATTCTAACTGGAATCCCGGCAATCGCAGGCTCTTTGTGGATGCTTTTGGTTTGGGCTTTCAGGGTGGTGTTTTGGGGGTCCGTCCCTCCCGCTGTTTCTTTTAAAAAAGTAATTTGTAGTTTGACTACCTGTAATTTATTTTAATTTTGTAATTTTTTCGGGTTTTATTTTTATAATTTTGAGTTTTTGGCGAGTATAATTTGCGAATTATAAAGCATATAAAGCAGGTAAGAAAAGCAACTCGGGAGCATTGATTTCTTAAAAAGGAAAATTATTTCAATGGAAAAATTGGGCGAAATTTGATAAAATGCAAGGCAAATGAAGTCAAGAGAAAATAACCATGCTTTTATAGACAGCCAGAACCTAAATTTAGGGATTCAAAAGCTTGGGTGGAAATTAGACTATCGCAAGTTTAGAATTTACTTGAGAGAGAAATATTGCGTCGAAAAAGCATATATTTTCATAGGCTTCGTGGCTTTGAATCAAAAATTGTATGATAAGCTTCAAGAATCAGATTTTTTATTAAAATTCAAACCCACAATTCCGGACGACAGTGGAAATATAAAAGGGAATATTGATGCCGACCTTGTTTTATGGACCATATTAAAAAAAGAGGAATATGACAAAGCGATTATAGTTTCCAGCGATGGAGATTTTTACTCACTTGTTGAGTATTTGTACGAACATAATAAACTTAAAGCGGTATTGAGCCCAGACAAAAAAGAATGCTCCAGTTTGCTTAAACAAACCGCAAAGGAGAAAATTCGATTTATGGACAATTTGCGCCACAAATTAGAATATAAAAAGAAAAACACCGCCTAAGGACGGAACCTTAAGAGGTGTTTTTCCTAACGATACAACTTAAGGGTAGCAAATTATTAAAAATAGTCAAGGCGAAAAAATGATAGAGAAACCAAATATTATAGAGGCAAAAGAGACGGATAAAACCGAACGAACGCCAACTGAATCTTTGACAGAGCGGGCTCTAAATGAGCATGCTGAAGCGGTTACTTTGGTGGAAAAACACCGAGATTTTTTTGAACATTATGCCAAGGGAAAAATAAAAATTGAACCGGCGCCTGAAGACTTGGAAACTTTTGCTT
>CAYIVF010000043.1:0-2126 GCA_964366875.1 uncultured Candidatus Saccharibacteria bacterium | reverse complement strand
GAAATGTTAAAATTGTTAAACTAACGCACCCGCCAAAAGTGTGTATCTAAAACACTGCGGAAGTATCGACAGTTGTGGATACAGATGCCCCATTGGCACATGTTCGGAAGGCAAAGCCTGCCAAGACGGTTACTGCGTTACTGCCGTGCCGTGCGTGGATCCTGATGGGGAAAAAGGCGAAAAGGATATTTTTACAGCAAGCACATTAACAGTCAACGGCGTGTCAAAACAAGATAGGGATTACTTTGAGGTTGATACAAGCAGCGGCGAGATTAATTTTATTTACTCTGTCTATGAACAATATTGCGTAGACACTTATACAGCAAGCAAGCGCAAAGAATACTGCCCCAACGACGGAATGTCTTCGGGAGGTAAATGCAATTGCGCGCCGTTTTGTTCTACTACTGGCCAACCTTGCGGTTTAGACAGTTGCGGGTTTTCTTCCTGCGGAGAGTGTCCGAAAGATAAAATTTGCAAACTTAGCTATGTAAATAGTTTCCGTGTGGGTAAATGTGAGTACGAATGTACAAAAAACAGCGACTGCGCCAACAACCCAAACGGCAGGTTTTGCGCCAATGGCGCGTGTAATTCGGTTTGTGTGCCAGACTGCGCCGGCAAGCAATGCGGAGACGACAACGGTTGCGGTGTCGGCAATAAGTGTACAAACTGCCCGGACGATAAAGTATGCGACACAGCTGTAAAAGTTTGCAAGCCTAGGTTTTGCGAACCCACAAAAACCTGCGCAAAAGACCACAAAGGCCAGTGCGGGTTATTTTTTGATGATGGTTGTACCGAATATGGTCTTGATTGTAGCAATAACTGCGCAAAGGAAAAGGTAAATAAATATTGCGATATTGTAGAAGGCAAGTGTGTGAATAAGTCAGCAGTAAATTGTTGCGTCGGAGTTTTTACAGAAAATGAAAATGGAGACGAAAAAAAGTGCAATTCTTTACAGTTTGAAGAGTATTGTTTTGCATCAGCCGAATGTTTTTGGGATTACAGAGAAGGAATATGCCACAACTCTTTTGCTCAGGATGTAGATGAAATGATAAAATCCGCCAGTCCGCAATGCCAGTCCACAAAATATATATATATTAGCGATTACGATGATGCTTTGGCAAAAACTGAGGACTTTTTCAACGGGCAGAATTGCAAAGCGCCAAGAATTTTTGTCATTAAGCATGGAGCTAAAAAAGATTGCGGTCCGCTTTTTGAATATGTCACCGGGTGCGCGAAGTGTCTTTCGGGTAAATGCAATTCTTTAGGTGTTTCTGTCCTTTCTTGTTCAGTTTTTTAAAATAAATCCAAAGTGGATATGTATGCGCAAAGATTGCAGGATTATATAAAAAAAATTGGTGATACAGATATTAAAGTATCGCTTACTGCTGACCAGGCTGTCAGCAGTAGTTGCATAAGAACGCAGATGACCAAGACGATTGACTATTATGGAATTAAAACAACAAGCGAGGTAGGTTGCGATGATTTATATCAACGCAACATTGATTTTCAATATTTTGGCGGCTGTCCCGGAGAACATTTAATGCAAGCTCAAGGGGAAAAAGTAACATGTAAAAAGATAGATGGCACGGATGAGACAGCGATGTGCTGTCCGGTTTATGACAGTCGCAAAAGATGGAATTGGCTACCCATTACCTCTGAAAATTCAAAGTGTCCATTGCCTGCAACCACAAATCTTCAGTGTGACAATATAAAAAACGAAAGATGTCGTGTTTTCGATATCGGCAAAAAAGTTTCCTGCGTAGACGGAGGCAAGATAAAAACTATTATGTGCTGCGGAACCAGTGACACCAATAAAAAATGGGTATTTATTGACTCCAAAAATCCTAAATGTCCAAGTCCGTCTGCGTTTAATAATTTATTCAAGAATTTAGCCGGGCTGGTAAAGCCAGTGGGCAATGCGTTAAATAACGCTGTTGTAATTGCCACTGCGGCAATTTCTGCGGCAACAGTGGGCATATGATGGTTAGTTTCAAAAATTTTCTTGGGAAAATAGTAATTAGAAAACAAAAGTCCTGTGGATAACACGGGGTTTTTGTTTGATTGTAAAAGGATTATAATAAATAAAGCTTCTAAATGGCCAAAATTTACCGTAAAATATTTTTTTT
>CAYIVF010000042.1:0-2142 GCA_964366875.1 uncultured Candidatus Saccharibacteria bacterium | reverse complement strand
GATTGACACTCTTTGGAAATATTGCCGTAAAAATATTTCGGGACCGGCTTTTGTGGTTAATCATCCGGTGCTTGTGGCGCCGCTGGCTAAAAAAATGACCCCTCAAGATTCCGGAAATAACCCCCTTAATCCCCCTTACATTAAGGGGGAAACCAAAAAAAACTGCAATTCAGAAATGGAAAAAGTGCAGATGTTCCAGCCAATAATAGCTGGCTCTGAAGTGGGCAGGGGATATTCAGAACTGAATGATCCCATTGACCAACAAAAGAGATTTGAGGAACAAGGAAAACTTTTGAAAGCTGGTGATGAAGAAGCCATGATGCCTGATTTGGAATTTGTAGAAATGCTGGAGTACGGCATGCCGCCGACCTGCGGCTTTGGTTTTGGCGAACGGCTTTTTGCTATTCTTGCCAACAAACCCGTTCGCGAACTGCAGACTTTTCCACTGATGCGTCCAAGGGGATAACATTGACACTATATTTATGGTATAATGCCCGTAACAAAGATAAGATTTCTTGTCTTTGTAGTGTGGCAAGAGAGCCACCACTATTATCATTAATTATATAAAGATGAAAAACTTTACAAGTATTGTGGTAGCCCTAATTATGTTAGGAAGCCCAATGTCTTTATTTGCTCAAACAACCGGAACAACAACTAGTGTTTCCAGCCAGGTTCAGGCTTTGCTTGACCAGATAAAAAATTTACAAGCCTTAATCCAAACGCTTAAAGTTGCTCAGGAACAGCTTGTGAAAGCGCAAGGAGAAGTGAGTCAATCATTAAAACTTGTTCGTAGTCTAAGTCAGGGAATGGGCGGAGATGATGTCAAAGCTCTTCAGGCCATTTTGGCTGCGGACACAAGCATTTATCCAGATGGATTGATTACTGGTTTTTATGGCCGGCTGACTTCAGAAGCAGTCAAAAGGTTTCAAAAAAAGTTTGGCATTGAAATGCTTGGTTTTGTAGGACCCAAAACTCTCAAGAAATTGAATGAAGAAATAAATAAGCTATCACTTTCGCACGAAGATGATGATGAAGATGAAGATAATGATGGGGATAAAAATGATAAAAAATTATGCGCCAAAATCCCTCCGGGCCACTTAATTGCTCCCGGTTGGCTCAAGAAAAATAACGGTGTCAGGCCCATTGTGCCTGAATGCCAAAAATTACCTAAAGGCATAGACAAAAAACTGGATGATGATAATGACCATGGTACAACAGCCGATATTGCCGCTCCTGTAATTAGTGGAGTTGCTGCCTCAAACCTTTTAGCTACTACCACCAACATTGTCTGGACTACAAACGAAAAATCAAACAGCAAAGTTTGGTTTAGCACTACTACTCCACTTGATTTAAACCTACCCGCTTCTGTAAGTTCGTCCGAAAAAGTCAAAGGTCACAACTTATTGCTTTCTGGCTTGGCTACCTCAACAACTTACTACTATGTAGTGGGTTCGTCTGACGAAAGAGGAAACACGGCAACCTCAAGCCAAAATTCGTTTGTTACTCTTTCTAACTAACTAAAACTGACCAGAATTATTCTAATCTAGTTATTTTTAGAAAAACAAAAACCCGTCTGAAATATGGCGGGTTTTTGTTTTATGTTTGTAAAAATATGGTAGAGTTAAATAGTAAAAATATGAAAACTTGGTCACTTGGATACACTAAGGCAAAAAAGAAAGCAAAAACGATTTATTCAAAAATTGGCAGAATTCAATGTCCGGCTTTTGGTGGCGAGCATGTTTCTTTTACTAGCGAAGGATTTAATCATTTAATGAGAAAAGGTCGTCTACCAAGGACTAAAAATGAGCAGAAAAAAAGATTTGTCCTCATTCCTTATATTGAACAAATAATTAAAAATCCCAAAGCAGTAATTCTTTATGAGAGAAGAGAAACAAAAGTGATTTCAAACAGACATGGAGAAAAAATTTCAATTCAATCAATAGCAGATTTTTGGACTTTTGTTGAGATAATTAATGGATGCAGAATAAAGGTTGTTATTAGGAAAATTTCAGAGAAAGGGAACAAACATTTTTTTAGTGTCATGGGTGACAAAATTAAAATAAACAGAGGTAAGAAAATAAAAAATACAATCAAAAAATCTCGCAATTAACGAGATTCTTTGATGTACCTGCCATCAGCTAT
>CAYIVF010000041.1:0-2218 GCA_964366875.1 uncultured Candidatus Saccharibacteria bacterium | reverse complement strand
ATCCTCAAAAAACATTAGTTTTTATTGAAGTTAAGGCAATGGCGAAAGATAAGCCCGATTCAGTTGGTAGGGGTTATCAATTAGTCCCTGAAGACAATCTAACTCAAGTAAAATTAAGGCAAGTTATAAAATCAGCTTCTTTATACGCCAATTCCCATCAAGATTTAATCAGCCAGTCAGGATGGCGGATAGATTTAATCGCTGTTGATCTTTACCCCGATGACACCCATCAATTAAGGCATTTAGAGAATATAGTCATGTTTTAGCCACAGACATTTGGCGGTTCGTTAATTGATAATAACTCTAACATTTCATTGGGCGTTTTTCCATTTAAGGCGCAATGTTCAAGGCTGTTGTATTCTTCATTCCAGATATTAAGTTTTGTTTCTAATTCTTTCAATGTTTTGAATTTGTTTCTTTCGTAAAACATCTCTTGGTCGGTTCGATGACTTCTCTCAACCTTGCCGTTCTGCTGAGGTTTTCCTGGATCAATCAAGTAATGAATAATGTTGTATTTCTGGCACATAACATCAAACTGATGAAGTTTTGGATTAATTGGATCAGCGCTTTTGAGGTAGCCGGTGTATCTGTTGGTAAAATTGCTGCCGTTGTCTGTTTTAACAGCTCGTATTCTGAATGGGGCGACTTTAATTAGCTTCTTAAGAAATCTCATTGAATGGAAATTTGAATAATCGTCGTAGATTTTAAGGTATCGCCATCTGGAAGCGCAATCAATGGCTGTAAATTGATAATACCTTTTATTTTCAACAATATCTGGCACATATTTAACATCTATTTCTATCAATTCTCCTCGTTCCAAAGGAACTTTAATATATTTGTATTTGAGTTTTCTAACTCTGTATTTTCTTGTTAATCCTTCTTTTTTGATTATCTTTTGAATCGTATTTTTGTGAATTGTAATTCCTTCTTTTTCTAAATGCCACTTCAATTTCAAGGCGCATCTTTTTGTCTTTTTTCTCAATTCAATAATTCTCTCTTTTATCCTGATTGACGTTTCCTTTGGATTGGTCTTTGGTCTGGTTGATTTTGACTCCAACCCAGCTTCTCCGTATTTCTTGTACGAAGAAAGCCATCTTTCCAAACTTCTCTGACTATATGGGCATACTTTGACCGCGTCAATCAGCTTTATCTCTTTGTTGGCGATTGGCAATATCCATCTTAATCTTTCTTCCTTAATTGTTTTTGGCATATTTACACACATACGGAAAGCTTAAGACAGCTTTCCTGAAAACCGCCAAATGTGTGTAGACATTACCCCCGTAAATTGACTTTTAGGGCTATAATTGATATTCTCTTATTTAGTTTTAAACCAGTTTAGTTAACTGATTTTTTATTTTAAAATTTAAAAAAAGAAAGGAAGTGAAAAGGATGACTAAAAACCGCTTTTCTCGAAACCAGTTGGTCCGAGTACGATAACGAAATGGAATAATAGGCACGCGGGGACAGATAAAGGTATTCTTTGCGAACTCTGCGGAACCCAATGGCCAGAGGGACTAGACTGCACTATAGGCAGCTTTCTCGGCTACCAAATCATTGAAGAGTGCTGCGGCAAGGTTTTTGATATTCTTTATGGAGAGCTCGGTGAAGAATTCGCCATTGCCTTCTTAGAGGATTTTGCTAAAAACCCGAAGGACATCCGTTTTGGTCAGCTGAGATTTGACTTAAAGGGTATCTTTAACAAAGCAAGTCGCAAGATAAAAGAAATCTCAAGCCAAGTTGACCAACTTCTGGAGTCGCTCCCGGTGGTAAAACCTTAAGTTGAGAGCTGTGCTTAGAATAATAAAAACTGTTGGTAAGAAGAGCCAACAGTTTTTTATTGTTTTTTAAATTTTTATAATAGCACAATTTACAAGCAGTTCATTTGTTTTCTTCTTTTAAAAACATTAAAATTAAAGCAATATTATTTTTATCAATTTATGAAATCAATTTTTAAAAAATTGATTAAAAAACCTGTTTTTTTTATTATCATTGCTGTTATTATTTTAGTAGGCGGGATTTTTTATTTCAGCCGCGATAAAAAACCGCCTTACGAATTTGTTGTTGTTAAAAAAGGCAGTCTTATTCAGAAAGTTAGCGTGACGGGCCGCATAAAGCCAGCGGAGAGTGTTGATTTGGCTTTTGAGAAAAGCGGCAAAATTTCCCGCGTTTACGCAAAAGTCGGCGATAGAGTTACCGCGGGCCAGTTATTAGCCAATCT
>CAYIVF010000040.1:0-2549 GCA_964366875.1 uncultured Candidatus Saccharibacteria bacterium | reverse complement strand
AACTCATAGAAAAACTTGAAATTGTCAAAGATCGCGGCGAAGCCGCTCAAATTTTTGGAAGCTTCTCGTCGCCGCCTGCGGCGGCGAAATGCGTTCGGACTATTTTAAGAATAGGGCGCAATGGAATATTTTTCAAAATATAAAATTAAGGACTATAAATACTGGTTGGTTTTTCTACATAAAAATCAAGATTGCCTCGGGCGTTGTTATCTTTGGTGTAACCGAGAAAATGCTTTGGATTTAGCTGACGCTATATTAGAAGAATAAAGGGAACTTTTTTTAATTTTAAAAGAATTAAAAGAAGCACTGCAAAAAACATTTCAGCCCGATTGGTTTAACTACGCGTTTTTAGGAAACGAGACAAGACATTTACATGGACATATCCTTCCTCGATACGAGACTCCGAGAGAATTTGAAGGAATAATTTTTAAAGACGACTCATATGGCCATAGCCATAAAACAAATCATAATTTTTCCATCCCAGATAGTGTGGCTGAAAAAATTAAATTGAAAATTAAAGAAGCGTTAGAGTAATTGAAAATTGGATTAAAAATGGCCGAGAAAGCGGCTATTTTTAATTAGAATGTGCCGCGGGGGTGAATCGAACACCCGACGCCTGCTTCTTCAGAGCAGCGCTCCACCACTGAGCTACCGCGGCCTCATCTAATTAAATATAACTCCATTTATTTTTATTGTCCAGAATAAAATAGAAACGCAAATTAACTATCCTAAATACAATATGCGATATCGCAAATGGCGACAAAGGAATCTGTGGATACGGTCCCCTCTCTTTACCTTTGTTATATTTTGGCATAGAATTATATTATGCCGATAGTAAAATGCCTACGCTGCCATAAATCATTTTATGCCAAACCCAGTTGGATTAAATATGGTAATGGGAAATATTGCTCCAGGGCATGTCATTACGCAGACAAGAGAAAAGGGAAATTTGTCTATTGTGAAATTTGCGGAAAGAAATTATGGCGAAAACCTCATCATGTAAGACATTGCAAAAGTAAAAAATTTTTCTGCACCAAATCGCATCAAACTCTTTGGAGAAACAAAATCTTTTCCGGAACAAATCATCCTAATTGGAAAAATGGCGAAAATATAGCATATAGAAAAATATTAATTGATAGCAAAATAAAATCTATATGCAAACTCTGTCGGAACAAAGATGAAAGATTGTTAGTTGCTCACCATGTAGACAAAAACAGAAAAAACAATAAAATTAAAAACCTAATATGGCTTTGCAGAAACTGCCATTTCCTAATTCATAACTATCCTGTAAACTTAAAATAAATATGGTGCTCGTAGCTCAATGGTTAGAGCTCTCGGCTGTGGCCCGAGTGGTTGCCGGTTCGAATCCGGTCGAGCACCCAAAAATTACGGAACGGGTGCAAATCCCGTATAGCTCCCCAAATAAACCCTTTAAGTTATCCACAAATTGTAAGTATTGACACCCTTAACTCTATTCATATATAATAAAAATATGATGAAATTGATGAAAATATTAAGCGGCTGAAAAATCGGCGATATTTTCGTGTCGAAATTTCAGTCCCGCTCAGCGGGATTTTTTGTCCCCAAAAAGTGGAATTCCAGAATAGCAAGTTTTTTGAAAATTTAATAAGGAGTGAAGAAATCCAGTAACTCTTCAAGCGAATAATTTTTCACAAAGCCGCTTTTAAGATAAGACAATTTTTTAGTAGAATCTCCATCTTTAGTTATTACACTTTGTCTTTCAGAAAAATTGTTAGGCTTTGCACGCTTGAAGAGTTACTGGGAAAAATAAAATACCCTCAATGCATGTGGAGCATTGGGGGGTTAGAGAACCCAGTCACTCTTCAAGCGAATAATTTTTCACAAAGCCGCTTTCAAGATAAGATAATTTTTAGTAAAAATCTCCATTTTTGGTTTTTACACTTTGTCTTTCGGAAAAATTGTTGAGCTTTGCACGCTTGAAGAGTGACTGGGGAAAAAAATAAGGGCGTACGGTGGATGCCTTGACATCAAACGGCGATGAAGGACGTGGCGTAGCTGCGATAAGCTTCGGGGAGGTGCCTAGCAACCTATGATCCGGAGATTTCCGAATGGGGAAACCCAATTGCGTAAACCGCAATTATCCTGAGAGCAATCGAAGGATGCTTACTCGGCGAAGTGAAACATCTCAGTAGCCGAAGGAAAAGAAAAAAAATTTATTCCCTTAGTAGCGGCGAGTGAAAAGGGAGATAGCCCAAACTGGTCAAAATTTTCGCAAGAAAATTTAGACAAGGGTTGTAAGATAAAGACATTTCTTGAGTTTTAAAATTTGAAACTTAAGAGGAAAGTTAAAAATTTATTGGTTAGCCAAATTGGCTGGAAAGCCAAACCATAGCAGGTGAAAGTCCTGTAGGCGAAAATCAATAAACTTTCTCGTTTTTGTCTTGAGTACTTCGAGGTAATAATGCTTCGGAGGAATCCGCCAGTACTATCTGGCAAGGCTAAATACGTTTGATGATCGATAGTGAACTAGTACCGTGAGGGAAAGGTGAAAAGCAGGCCGGTAAGGC
>CAYIVF010000039.1:0-2889 GCA_964366875.1 uncultured Candidatus Saccharibacteria bacterium | reverse complement strand
GCGTCCTGCCTTCCAAGTATTCAGGCAGGTGGCGGGGCTGGCCTCATTTTGATTTGGCAAAGGAAAAGCGGAATTCCCCCCAACCCCCTTCCTTTTTGCCCGCCTGCTTGGGCTTCGCCCCCAAAACTTTTCGGCGGACGGATTTTTCGGCGGACATTGTTAAAATTATCTACCTGCCCAATGCACAACTCTACTTTCAAAAACAACGAAAAATTTATTTAGAATATATCCCAATAATCCGGTTATTATTAAAATAGCATAAAGATTAGGGGTCTCATAAGTTAGATAATAGTCAAAAATCTTTTGTCCTAAACCAAACTTTGAACCTATAAACATTTCGCTCACCACAACCACAACCAGAGAGATAGATAAAGCAGTTCTCAAGCCAACAAAAATTTGTGGCAGTGCGTCCATAACAACAACATCTCTAAAAATCTGTAGCTTGTTTGCGCCGAAAGTAGTCGCAACTTTCTGTCTTAATTTTGGACTATGTAAAACTCCGTAGGCACTGTTAATCAAAATAATCCATAATGAAACAAATACTGCCGTAGCAATTTTAGAACCATCACCAATCCCGAAAATTAGTAAGAAAAGAGGAAAAAGAGCTGTGCCGGGTAATGACCGGAAAAAATCTATAACTACCTCAAAAGATTTGTACAACTTAACATAATATCCGACAAGAAGACCGAGCGGAATCCCCAAAACTCCTGCTATAAAAAATCCGGCAAGCGTTCTGTAAAGAGTCGTCCAGAAGTCAGAGAAAATAGTTCTGTTTCGTAATAAATTGGATAGCGAATCAACAACATCAAAAAACGATGGCAAAAATAATGGATTAGCTAATTTAAAAACAGAGATAATAATCCATAAAAATATAACTATAGCTGGACCTAAAAATAAATATCTTTTCATTGGACACGTAGAGGATCTACGACTTTCAAAAAGGAGTCATTGATTTGTTTACGATAATCTGGCAACGGCTTACGCTCTGCTTCTAATTTTTGTTCATTAATCCATTGCCCCTCTCTTTCAGCTTGATTAATCCAAGCATTTATATCAAGTTTTATTCCAATTTTATAGTTATCCCTTACTGTGCTTAGAGCATCTTTACTAAAACCAGTTTCCTTTGCGGCAATCTCTATTGCTTCGTCTGGGTTATCTGAAATATATTTTTCTGCTTTAATGAGAGCTCGTAAAAACTTTTTCATAGTTTCTGGATTTTGAGATAACCAATCCTTTTTACCATAAACATTTTGGTATTCTCTATAAGTATTTTTATCTACAGTGAAAACAACGGCATTATCTCCTAATACTTTTTGGCCGTTATAGATATGCATTTCCCATGCTGCATAAGCATCAATATCCCCATTAGCGAGGGCGTTGGGTAGGCTAAGTGTTTGCAAATTGACAAATTCTATATCCTTCATCGACAAACCATTACTTCTCAAAAGCTCACTAAGTCCAAATTCTCCGGTTGTGCCTTTCGGGGACGCAACTTTTTTACCCTTCAAATCTGTTACTTTTTCGATGCCCCTGTCTTTTCTACCGATGGTTTTAAGCCAATAACCTTCGGCCATTGTTGTAACAACTTGAACATCTTGATCTGTAAACCACAAATAAATTAAGGGTGTCTCACCGGAATTTGCTAGTTGGGCGTCATTAGACAACAAAGCGTTCAACGCTTCCTTCCCAGAATTAAAATAAACTAGGTTAACATCTAAACCTTCCTCTTTGAAAAAACCTTTGTCGCGAGCAATAACCTCTGGCTTGGGGTACGGTAAAGATTTTGGAACTGCCATCGTAATTTTAGTTAGAGGTTTTTCCGAGCTACTTTCTCTCTGCCAAATTTGACTAACAACAAAGGTGCCAGCAACAATTAAGATGATGACGAAAATGATTAAATTCTTTTTCATAGTGTTTTATTGTTTACTTGTTTAATGAAAACATCAAGAGCCTCGTGTTTTAACCTACTGAATTCGGGCATGCCCATGATATGAGTCGTTCTAGGATAGGGTAAAATATTATTTACTTCTTTAGCTATCATTGTAGGCTTTTTACTTAATAAAATCAATCTTTGTGATAAAAAAATCGCTTCATCTATATCGTGAGATACAAATATGAAGGTTATGCCTGTTTCCTGCCATATCTCCTGTGTTTTATTGAGCATAAATAAAGTAGTTTGATAATCAAGGGAAGAAAAAGGTTCGTCCAATAAAATTATATCTGGTTTAGTTATCAAGGCGCGAAGTATCGTTGCTAACTGTTGCTGGCCACCGCTTAATGTATAGGGGTAATTCTCAAAGTTAATTTGAACACCGAATTGTTCGCATAGATTTTTTACTTGCACATGTCGCTTTTCTTCTGGTATGCCTTGTAATTTTAAAGGGTAAGAAATATTATCAATTACATTTAGCCACGGGAAAAGAGACTCTCTATAGTTTTGGAATATAAAGGCAATTTTCGTCTTTGGATCATCAAAAATAATTTTTCCATCATCAGCTTTGTCTATTCCAGCAATTAGATTAAGCAATGTTGTTTTTCCGCAACCATTTGGTCCAAAAATTGCCAAGAATTCTCCTCCAGAAATTTCTAGGTTGAAATCTTTAAATACTTCTACGGAGTGACCCAGATTATCTTGGAAAGACTTTTGTAAGTTAGTAATTTTTAACATAGTGCTACTTTATTAAATCATCAACGCCGACATTCAAAGCTTTGGCGATTTTGGACATTGTTTCAATAGTTGGATTGATATTTGCTCCCGATTCAATCTTTATGATTGTGTTATAGGTAACATCGGCAAGTTTTGAGAGCTTGTCTTGTGAAATACCAAGCTTGCCTCGGTATTTTTTGATGTTATCAGCAATTTTTGAGTTGTTGCTTGCGCTCATAGTA
>CAYIVF010000038.1:0-3950 GCA_964366875.1 uncultured Candidatus Saccharibacteria bacterium | reverse complement strand
GTATATCAAAACATAATTCTATGTCAAGAGTTAACAAATTTAACGGATTTATAGCCTCACTTTTTAAAAACAAAAAAACACTAATTTTTGTTCTTTTATTTTTGGTTGTCTCTGGCATTATTTTACCAAAAATTACCTACGGACAGTATGGTGGTCCTGCTCCTGTGGATTTCGGAACAGGCACAATATTACTTCCGGCTGGGGCGACAGGTGATGTTGAAAAATGCGAAAGCAATTTAAGTTGGTATGAATCAGTAGCAGCAGGAATAGCTGATGTGTTGTTGTGGGCGCCAAAAGAACTTGCAAACTATGCAACCGTGCTCTCCTCTGTTGTTATATCTAACGTTATCAATTGGCCAATTACAAACAGCAATAATAACGACCCGGGAGTAAAAGCTTTTGTTGCGGGCTGGATGTCTGTAAAAGATTTAGCTAATATGATAATAGTTTTAGGCTTTGTTATTATTGGTATTGCCACAACATTAAGAATTCAAGATTATCAGGCAAAAAAATTATTGCTTCCTTTAATAATAATTGCCCTTTTAATAAATTTTTCTAATATTTTTGTCGGCTTATTTATTGATGCTTCAAATATGACAATGAAATCATTGACGGGCGGAACTTCTACAATGGGCATAGACTTTATGCGTGATGTACAAAGAGTAGAAACCAATGTTACTTGTGATGCATTAAAAACCGGCACTTTGGGGGCTTATGTTGTTGCGGATGTGCTATTTGGTTTTATATATGTTGCTATAGCCATAAGCTTTTTTTATCTTGCTTTTATGCTAATTGCCAGATATGCTGTTCTTGGAATTTTATTTATTTTATCTCCTTTAGCGTTTGTCTCTTGGGTTTTTCCTGCAACTAAAAAATTATGGAATAGCTGGTGGGATAATTTTATAAAATGGGTTTTTATTGGAGTAGGAATTTGCTTTTTTCTAAATTTATCAGGCAAAATATTAGGAACTTTTGGAAGTTTGTCAGGTCCTGATATAAAAATAGAAGGAGTATTCTTTGTTCTTAGCATAGTTTTAATAGTGCTTGTTGTTGGAATAAAAATCACTACAAAAAGCAGCGCAATGGGATCTGCTGCGGTTATGGGATTAGCTGGTGGAGCACTTGGCCTTGCCATGGGAGCCGCAAAAGCAACCGGCATGGGGGCGCTAAAAGGGCTTGGCAAGGGAGCTGATGCATTGAGTAGGGGAAAATTATCTGAAGCAGGACAAAAAATTAGCTCTGGCGTAGGACGTACCATGGAAGCGCTTGGTTTCCGTAAGGCCGGAGCCACCGCGCAATCTAGAGCAAAGGAATTAGGAGAATCTGAAAATAGATATAGCGCGCTGGTTGCGCAAGGAGATCTTGCCAGAGTACAAAGAATAGCAAAAGGAGAAGGTGTGCGCGTAACTCCAAAAGAAAGAGCAGGAGCTGTTGCCGCATTGCTTAAAACCAATAACCTTGATACAAGTGATGCCAAGCAGGTAGCCGGCCTCAATTACTTTCAAAATCAAGGCGGTAATTTAGGTGAATATACAAAAAATAATCCTTTATTAGCGAGATATGATGCAAATAAAATGAAAAAATATATGTCTCCAGTAAGTAAGGGCGGCAAAGGGCTTAGCGAAGCTGATGCAGGAGCAACACTAGAACGAGAAGCATTTGAAAAACTCACTCTGCCAGCTATGAGGGACATGCCTACAGTAGCCGCAAAAAATGAAAATTTTGCGAGGGTGTTATTAAAAAATCCTAAAAGAGTAGGAAAAGCTGCCGAACATATGTCAGAGGAAAAAATAGAAGCGATAAAAGAAGAACATATGATAAAAACTGATGCTAGCGGAAAAGCATTACCACCATCGCAGCAAGGCAGTGGCGTAAAATCAATGATGGCAGAAATAAATTCACTTCCGCTTGGAAGCCCGGAGAGAGCGGCTGCAAGGAAACGGATGGTCGAAGCCCAGAAGGAGCTGCACAATAATCCTTTCTTTGCATAACAAATAGTTAAAAAATATGGTAGACACAAACAATCAAAATATATCAGCCGAATCTGATTCTGATGCAGACCTTATAGAAGAGACTGCTTCTTTAGTTGTTTCAGAAATAATTAAAAAATATAATTTAAAGGATTTGGATGAAGAATTCATTGAAAAAATAGAAAAAGGCGAATCCTTTATTATTCCAGGAGCAGTTATTAACGACGCGGCTAAAAAAATTGCCTTAGCAATAGCTTCAGACGAGGATATTAAATCATTATTAGAAAATCGCTTAGGCATTCAAAAAAAAGATGCAGAAGAACTAATAAAAGACATAAAAACAAAAATTGTTCCTATAATCAAAAATCTTTTAAGAACTCAAGAAAGACAAGGGGTAGAAATTCCACAATCTGCTATAAAAAGACCAATTTTTCTAAATGTAGAAGAGAATGAAAAAAGATTAGAAAAAAGAAAAGAAATTGTAAAACCAAAAAATCCAGTCGTAGAAAAATCAAACAAAATCCCTAAAAAAACAATAGTCCAGGAAAGGCCAAAATCCAGCGGGCCAGACTCATATCGTGAACCGATAAAGTAATCACAGCCAAAAATTATCAAAAAAAGAGGGGCAAACAAACTTATTTGCCCCTCGACTCTTTGTTACAGAGCCCTAAGGATTTCCTCCGAGGTCATCTATCATGCCTCCTATGTCATCATCCGTGTAGTCGCCCCTATTCTTTTTGCCTCCTTTCTTGCCAGCGGGATTTCCGGCCGGTACATTTCCGCCGCCTGGCATTTTTTGAAATCCTAACGCGCCGAGAAAATCTTGTCCAAGGCCAGTTGAAGCGCCAAGCACCTCGATAACTGATTTCGAGATTTTCCCACGCTCTATTTGAACCGTCCTGATTGCCTCCTCAAGAGACATCCCGCGGTTCTCTTTGCGCAGTTTCCGAATCCTCGCGGAGACGTTATCCAGCTCCATCGTATCGGCGTCTCTTTCCCTCCTTTCTTTTTCTTCCAGCTCCGCCGCTCTGGCAACTTCGCCCGTCACTTTGATGTCGTTTACCGAAAACCTAACGATGGTAATCCCCAGGCTTTTGTCTCCGAATTCGCCTTTGCCTTCCCGCATCTTTCTCACATCATCTATTCTCTGATCAACCTTCCTTTTCAACTCCGACTGATCAGCAGGAGAGTAGCCATCGTAAATGGCTTGTAGCCCGCTCCAATTCCAATCTCCTGTGGCTCCGTCCTTAAACGCCCATGGAGTTTGGCCCGGCCTTCGAGCAGTATCATAAGCTGTCGGCTCTGATTGCGGGCTGTCAAAAAATCTCATCCACGTGTTAGTGGGTATTGGGTTGCCGATTGGAATCAGTGTGCCTCCCAAAAGAGACTTAACGAGCACTTCATGAGCATCGTCTTTCAAAACTTGCGCCTCCATCCACGTAGACGGACCTTCTCTATTAGAGCCGGCCCATGTCTTTGTGCGGTCCTCAATTACGTCGTGAATGATCTTTCTAACTCCTTCTTCTCCGCCCGAATTAAGGTAGTCGATATAGGATTCCGGACTCCCTTGTATGCCGGGTATCCATGTTACGCTTGCCTTTACCGAAATCACGGCTCTGTCCGGAGTCCTCACTTCCTGCGGCTCCAGGTCGTAGTTTACCTTTTCGACTTTGATCAAGACAAAGTCAAAAACAAAGGGGTATATCGGCAGAAAATTCCAGCCCTCGTTTAGCACTATTTTCAGCCTTCTCCCCAAAAACACCAGTATGGCTTTGTGGGGCGGTTTTGCCGGTACCTTCTGCAGACCGTTGTAGATAAACAAAGCCAGCAGCGGTACCACCAAAAACAGCGCAACGGGCCGGGCAATGCACACGCCGGTCAAAATTCCAATAAAAAGCGCGACAGGCAAACCAATCCAGAAAGTTCTCATCTTTCACTCCTTCATGAGTTTATGACCCGCCCTGGGCGGGTTTTTGTCAG
>CAYIVF010000037.1:0-4191 GCA_964366875.1 uncultured Candidatus Saccharibacteria bacterium | reverse complement strand
TTTATTCAGGAAAAGAAGCGGAAGCCCGACTTCCGCTTATTTACATTGGCAAAGCGGCTGATATTCGTGACAGAGTCAGAAACCATTTTCAACAGCCCTCTTACGGGGATAATCTTTTTATAGACAAAGTGATAAAAATCGGATTTTTTGAAACTGGCTCGGAAATTGAGGCATTAATTTTAGAGGAAAATTTAATAAAAAAATACCAGCCGAAATTTAATGTAATGTGGAGGGACGACAAAAACTACTTTTATGTTGCCATTGTAAAAAACAGCCAAAAGATTCCCTACGTCTTTATCACCCATCAGCCAAAAACGTATAGAGGCCCGTCCTCTATCTATATAGGGCCTTTTGTAGAGGGCGGGGCTTTAAAAAAAACTTTAAGATTTTTAAGAAAGGTGTTTCCCTACTACACCTCAAAAAATCATTCAAAGTCTAAATGCACCTGGTGCCATCTAAATCTTTGTCCGGGACCCGACCCTGATTTAATAGAATACAAAAAGAATGTCAGAAAGCTTGTTCTGATACTTCAAGGAAAGAGAAACGCTGTCCTGAATTCATTGAAGGAAGAGATGAAACAGCGAGCAAAACAAAAAGAGTTTGAGAAAGCGGCAAGAATAAGAGACAAGATTCATAGTTTAGAACAGATTATGGCTCACACGCACGTTATAAACAGCCAACAAGCATTGGAAGGCCCGTCCTTCCAATGGCCTAAAACCCAACAAATATTACAGGGACTCTTGGGCATAAAAAAAATAATATCAAGAATTGAATGTTATGATGTTTCTAATATACAAGGAAACCAAGCAACGGGCTCTATGGTTATTTTTGTTAACGGCAAGCCGGATAAAAATCTTTACCGCAAATTTAAAATAAATCCGCCAGCTGGCGGACAAGACAAGCCAAACGATATAGCTATGCTAAAAGAAACTCTGCAAAGAAGATTGTCACATAAAGAATGGCAGTATCCTGATGTAATGCTTATTGACGGCGGGATAGCTCAATTAAATATTGCAGTAAATGAAAAAAACCAAAGACGAAACACGAAGCGTATTAAAGTAATGTCTATTGCCAAAAGAAATAGAGAGCTTTATATTGAGAACAGAGAAAAGCCAATTTTACTTAAAACCCTGACTCGCGAAGTTTTTAACTTAATACTTCAACTTGATGACGAAGCGCACAGATTTGCTATTGCTTATCACAAAAAACTGCGCAAGAAACAATTGTTTAGTTAACTCCAACTTGGCTTCGCCAAGGAGAAATAGCCAAGGAAAATGGTATTGCAGTAGGGATTAAAATCTGCTATAATATTTAAATGAATCAAATTTTATTTTATTCTCAAATCGCAGTTTCTGTAATTTTAATCATACTCATCGCAGTCCAGCAAAGAGGTGCTGCTTTAGGAGCTGGTTTTGGCGGCGGAGGAGAAGTTTATTCTAGCAGGCGCGGAATGCAAAAGAAAATCTTTTATGCGACAATAGTATTGACAGCGCTTTTTTTGATTTTAGGCGTATTAAATATATTGATACCTTAACAAATGAACTCTAGAAGACTTCCTAAGTTTTCTCAGTGGAAACAAATTTTTAAAATACTAAAGGGCGCTGAAAAAAAAATCTTCATAGTTCTTTTGGTTTTAGCTGTTGCAAGTGCGGCATATCTTGCAATTGATTTGTACGTAAAAAATACAAAACAAGTACCGGCCTCGGGCGGTAGCTATGCAGAAGGCATTGTCGGCCAGCCAAGATTTATTAACCCTATTTACGGAGAAACAAATGATGTTGACAGAGCTTTAATTGACCTGGTCTATTCTGGCTTAATGACTTATGATAAAGATGCAAAAATAGTTAAGGACTTAGCGCAAGATTACCAAATTTCAGACAACGGCAAGGTTTACAGCTTCCAGCTAAAAGACAACTTGTACTGGCAAGATGGAATACCTTTAACAGCTGACGACGTAGTTTATACTATAAAAACGATACAAAATTCAGACTATAAAAGCCCTTTAAGAGCTAATTGGTTGGATGTAGATGTAGAAAAAACATCTGACAAGTCTTTTACTCTGTCATTAAGGGCTCCCTATAATTCTTTTTTAGAAAGCTCTACTGTAAAAATTATACCCCAGCATATTTGGAAGAACGTCCTGCCTGAAAACTTTGCGCTTTCCTCATATAACCTGCAACCCATTGGCTCAGGTCCCTATATGATTGAAAGCTTAGAACAAACCAAAGCTAACTTTATAAAAAACATATCTTTAAAAGCAAATCACAGATACTACGATAAAGCGCCGTATATATCTAATATCTCTTTTCAATTCTTTGATAACAAAGACGACTTGATAAAAGCGGCTAACCAAAAAATAATCGACGGATTTTCTTTAGCTTCCTTAGATAACGACCAGCTCCTGGCAGAAAAAGAAGTGAGGCAGGGCTGGTCTCAAAATGAAAAGTTTGGCTTTTATCCTTTCTCTCTGCCAAGATACTTTGCTGTATTCTTTAACACCCAGAAAGCAAGGATTTTTTCTGACAACAATATATCAAAAGCTTTAAATTATTCTGTTGATAAAAAAGAGCTTGTTCAAGAATTGAGCGCCTCTGCTAAAGGCAAAATCTCTGTGGTTGACTCCCCTATTCTTCCTGATTTTTTTGGATATAGCTTGCCCGCTGAAAATTATAGCCTTGATTTAGAGGCCGCAGGAAAACTTTTAGATAAATCGGGCTACAAAGATTCGGGAGACGGACAAAGAGTAAAGATTAATAACAAACAACCAGCCTTCCAGTTTAAAAGCTATTTATCTGTAGAATCAAAAGGAAGAGAAGTAACAGAGCTTCAGGGGTGTTTAGCCCGACTTGATAATAATTTAAAAAATATCTTGCAAGGCGAAACTGGGGGTGCCTATGGTAAAAAAACGGAAAACGCAGTAACCGAATTTCAAAAAAAGTATCTGCCGGATGCAGAACCAACAGGCGAAGTGGGAGCAGCTACCCGCAAAAAATTAAACAAATTATGTTTAGTTCCCCAAGATAACTCCCAGCCTCTTAAATTTACTTTAACCACTATAAACCAGCCGCAACTGGTAAAAGCAGCTAATCTGCTCAAAGATTATTGGCAAAAAATAGGAGCAACAATGGAAATAAAAACAGTAGAAATATCAGAACTGAAAAAAATAGTCAAAGAAAGGGATTATGATGCTCTACTCTACGGAGAGGCTTTAGGCAGCTTGCCGGATTTTTATCCTTTTTGGCACTCTTCGCAAATAAACGATCCTGGGCTGAATTTATCAGAATACCAGAATAAAGATGTTGACCAATTACTTAAAGACGCAAGAGAAGCTCTAGATGAACAGATAAAGACGCAGAAATACGAAAGGTTGCAAGCTCTAATAATCGATGACGCCCCAGCTTTATTCTTATACAACCCAGACTACCTTTTTTGGATTTCCGAAAAAATAAAAGGCATAGATACAACAAAAATAGTTGACCCGGCAAAAAGGTTTTCTAATATTAAAAACTGGTATATTAATACAAAAAGAACATGGAAATAAATCTAAAAAATCTAACTCCGGACGTGCGTAAATTAAGCGACATGAAAGATGTTCTATACGACCAAGAGTGGTTAAAAATCACCCCTAATTTTGATGTATATTATATGTACAGAAATTTAAAGGAGGATAATGGATTAAAATATAACATTACCATAACAATGCCAAAAATGCTGGGGCAGGAATTTGCAAAAACAAAGGGTCATGTGCATATTGGAAATTTTCAGGAAATTTATGTTGTTCTTGAGGGCGAAGCGATTTATCTAATGCAAAAAACAAATGACGGCATTGTTGAAGATGTCTACGCAGTAAAAGCCAAAAGGGGCAAAGCTGTAATAATACCCGCAGGCTACGGTCACGTAACAATAAATTCTTCAAATATTGAATTAAAGACAGGCGACTGGACTTCAATAAATTGCAAAAGCGATTATTCGCTTTTTGAAAAACTCCACGGCGCCTGCTATTATTATATCCTTCGATCTGACTCAGGACAGGCAGGTTGGATTAAAAATGAAAACTACAAATCAGTCCCCGAACTGCGTTTTGAGGAACCTCTGAAATCAGTTCCAGAGAACTTAGATTTTCTAAAATAAAGGACGCCGCGGTGATGAAACTGGCAAACATGTACGGTTCAGAGCCGTATGCCGAAAGGC
>CAYIVF010000036.1:0-4282 GCA_964366875.1 uncultured Candidatus Saccharibacteria bacterium | reverse complement strand
AGACGGTTTAAGCAAAACAATTAAGTGGTTTCAAAAAAATGAAAGAAATTAAAGAAAAAAGTTTTTTAAACCCAGTAAAGTCCAAAATTAAAATTTGTTGCGTTGCCAGTGTTGATATTACCTTAAAGTTTATGCTTTTAAACCAGCTGAAGTTTTTGCAAAAGCAAGGATACGATGTTTATGCTATTTGTTCTGAAGGAAAGTGGGTTAAAAGTATTGAGCAGAGCGGTATTAAGGTTAAAATTATAAGGTTTAAAAGAAGGTCATTTTCTCCGCGCGCCGACATTGCCGCTCTTTTCCGGTTGTTTTTTTATTTTAAAAAAGAAAAATTTGACATAGTTCATACCCACACCCCGAAACCTGAAATATATGGGCAATTAGCGGCAAAATTAGCCGGCGTTCCTATTATTATGGACACCTTGCACGGGTTTGACCTTTCTCCGGATATGCACTGGCCGCAAAGAAGACTGTTCACTTTTTTACAAAGATTTACAGCCAGATATTCCGATGTAATTTTTTCTGTCAGTAAGGCAGTGATTCAGAGGGCAGTTGAAGAAAAAATTTGTAATCCCGGTTTATTGAAGTATTTGGGCAGAGACATTGATACCAACAGATTCAACCCCGGAAGATTTTCCGCAGAATTTATTTTAGAAAAAAAGAAGCGGCTTGGAATTGGTTTAAATAAAAAAGTCATTGGCATTGTTGCAAGACTAGTTGAAGAAAAGGGTTATCTTGAACTTTTTGAGGCGTTTTCGAAAGTGCTTGGTGAGTTTCCCGATACTCAACTTTTAATTGTCGGCCCGAGAGAGCCTGAAAAAAAAGACAAAGTAGACCTTGAGATTGTCAAAGAATATGGAATAGAAAAAAACATAGTTTTTTTAGGGGAAAGAAGTGATGTTGATGAAATATATCCTCTAATGGATATATTTGTTTTGCCTACTCATAGAGAGGGGGTTGGCGCATCAATTTTAGAAGCATCTTCAATGGAAAGGCCGGTAATAGCGTGCGATACAGGAGGATGTCCGGAAGCAGTTGGCAACGGGAAAACGGGAATTTTAGTTCCGGTAAAGGACGTGGAAAAACTAACCAAAGCAATTTTGTATGTTTTAAACAATCCCAACATAGCAAAAGAAATGGGCAGGCTCGGCAGAGAAAAAATTTTAAAGGAATTTAGCCAGGAATTGGTTCTAGACAGATTAAAAAATGAATATCGTCGGCTTATTGATAAAAAACTAAAATGAATTTTCAGGTATTTTTTAAAAAAATTATTGATTTTATTATATCCTTAATTGCGTTAATTATATTAAGCCCGCTTTTTCTTTTCATATCTATTCTGATAAAATTAGATTCAAAAGGGCAGGTTTTTTTTAAACAGGAAAGATTGGGTAAAAACGGGAAGATATTTAAAATTTGGAAATTTCGGACAATGATAGAAAATGCAGAAAACATCGGATTGGGTTTGGCTTCTGCGGAAAATGATTTTCGAATAACAAAAATCGGCAAATTTTTAAGACAATGGACACTTGACGAATTACCACAATTGATTAATATAATCAAAGGAGAAATGAGTTTGGTTGGGCCAAGGCCATTGCCTAAATATCAAAATCAAGACAGTCTCTTAAATGAACTTTGGCAAAAAAGATTATTGGCAAAACCGGGTTTAATTTGTTTAGTGGACATTAAGGGAAGGGGGCTTGTATCTTGGGAAAAAAGATTGGAATATGACGCATGGTATGTTGATAATTGGTCTTTATGGCTGGATTTTAAAATTTTAATTTTAGGGTTTTTTGCCGTTTTATCCAGAAAAGGAGTTTATGGTAAAGACGGTGTTAACCTTCCTCCTCCAATAAATAAAAAATGATTATTTCCGCGCATCAACCCGAATACCTCCCTTACCTCGGTTTCTTTTATAAGATGGCTAAGGCCGATAAATTTGTTTTAGTTGACCATGTCCAGTTTTACGATGGAAGTTTCCAAAATAGAAATCGAATAAGAACCGCCTCTGTTTCTCGGGGCTGGCTTTGGCTTACGGTGCCGGTTATCACCAGTAAAAAAGGGTATCAGAAAATAAACGAAGTGCAAATAGATAACTCCGTTCCCTGGGCAAGACAACATTGGAAAACTATTTATTTTAATTATAAAAAAACTCCATTTTTTGACGCTTACAGCGATTTTTTTGAAAAATTATATTCTAAAAAATGGCAAAAAATAGCCGATTTGAATGAAAGCATTATATTTTATTTAAAAGAAAGTTTGGGGATTAAAACCCCCATTATTAAAAGTTCTGAATTTGATTTAAGGGGGCATAAAACCGATTTGATAATTGAATTATGTAAGGAATTTAAGGCCGATACTTATTTTTCAGGAGTTGGAGGAAAGCTTTACATAGAGGAAGAAAAGCTTAAAAAAAATGATATAAAACTTGTTTTTTCCGAATTTAAGCACCCTGTTTATTCTCAAAGGTTCGCGCCGTTTTTAGAAAATCTTTCCGCAATCGATTTATTGTTTAATTATGGTCCCAAAAGCTTAGAAATTATTAATTCTTGCGATAAAGAAATTAAACCTTGATTATTTTATAATTCTGTTGTATTATATAAATTGTGTTCTTTACAGTATGAGTTGGTCTAAAGCCTAAGGAGATAGATATGCGCGGGCAAAGCTTTTATGACTTCGCTGGTGTCCCTCGAGAAGACGGGTTCTTTTTTACCCCGCACAGTCCTTTTTTGGGTGTTTTTGACGGGTGTTCTGAGCCTTGGTGGCTTCCGGAGCATCCGCCTATTGAGTACCCCGGAGGGCTTACCGGCGGCCAGGTGGTAAGTAAAACCTGTCACCGTGTTCTTGCCTCGGCAACGCCGCAAGATGAGCTTAGGCCAGTTATTCTTACCGCAAACGAAATTGTGGCGGAGCTTCAGGAAAAATACGGGGGTCCAGCAGTTTCTTTAAGTGATGCATCAACCCTGGCAAACGCCAGTTTTTCTTTCGTCAAAGTTCTTGACGAGAAAGCTGGACTGGTTGAAGCCATTTGGGGAGCGGATGTTTTTACCATTTTACGAACCACGTCCGATGAGGTAACAATTGTCGGAGGAGACAACCGCGAATGTGACCTGGAGAGAGAGGAGTTGTACAAAGGTTTGGTGGTGGTAAAAGGAGGAGAGGGGAAGCGTGAGTACTTCAGAGACGTATATCCCGGGCTCAAGAGAAAGGAGGAAAACGTTAAGTTCGCTGTCTTAAACGGTTCTCCGGCTATTGAGCATTGCTGGAACGTTCTTTGCGTGGACAACGTCAATCTTCTCATCGTTCTTTCAGACGGGGCATGGATCCCCATTGAGAGATGGGGAGAGAACCTTGCCATGGCTAAGGAGTTTGTCAGCCGGTTTGAAAGAAATGGACTTGCTGACACTATAAACAATTGGGTCAGGCCTATGCAACAGGCGGGAATAGCCAGTGCCAGAGCCCAGAGGCCGGAAGCAACGGCTCTTGCTGTTTCTTTGGGCTGACTTTCTTTGGGTTAGCTCTGTACTGCCTTGTGGATTTTCCGCCTGGCAGTTTTTTATTATTGTTTTTCGCTGAAAACCTGATAATATAAATTAAATGAAAATATTGATTATTGCCCCACATCCTGACGACGAAGTTTTGGGTTGCGGAGGCACAATTAAAAAATATTCAAAAAATGGAGACGAGGTCTTTCTTTGTGTTGCCACAAAAGCGTATACCCCTGAATGGAGTGAAGATTTTATAAAACACCGAGAAGAGGAGATAGAATCTGCCGCAAATTTTTTGGGCATTAAAAAAGTTATAAAACTTGATTTTCCCACAGTAAGGTTGGATACGATCCCCCAGAAGCAATTAAACGATTCTATCTCTAAAGTTGTTGAGGAAGTCAATCCGGAAATTGTTTTTATCCCTTTTCCCGGGGACATCAACAAAGACCACAACCTGATTTCTACAGCTTCAACCGTGGCGTTAAGGCCTAAACCGAATTTTTCCGTTAAAAAAGTTTATTCTTACGAAGTTTTGTCTGAAACAGAATGGGCAAAACCAGCCCAAAAAATAGAAGACGTATTTCAGCCAAATTATTATGAAGATATTTCAGACTATTTGGAAGATAAGCTAAAAGCAATGCAATGCTATAAATCGGAATTAAAAGAATATCCTCATCCAAGGTCTTTAGAGGGTATTAAAATTTTGAGCCAAAAAAGAGGAATGGAGGTAGGTTTTAAAAACGCCGAAGCATTTATGTTAATAAGAGAAATAAAATGAAAAAAAGATTTAAAAATTGGCA
>CAYIVF010000035.1:0-4413 GCA_964366875.1 uncultured Candidatus Saccharibacteria bacterium | reverse complement strand
ACCCAGGCCCGCGCAAGCCGTATAGACCTCCGATGTCTATCCAGCTTGCCCGGGCATTTTTTTTATACTTCGTTTCGCTCAGCATAAGTGTTCGCTACGCTCCCTTACTGCCGTTTGCCGTCAATTATTTCTTGGGCAATATTTACTGGTACTTGTTCGTATCTGTCAAATTCCATGGTAAACGAAGCGCGTCCTTCCGTAAGTGAGCGGATTGATGTGGCATATCCGAATGTTTCTGATAATGGGACTAACGCGTTTATGACTTTCATCCCAACTCTTTCACTAGTTTGCTCAATCTTCCCTCTTCTTGCGCTCAAATCAGAAATAACCTGTCCAAAGAAATCCTCTGGAGTAACAACTTCCATTTTCATCACTGGCTCTAAAATAACTGGTTTTGCTCTTTTGGCAGCTGCCTGAAAAGCCATAGAGCCTGCAATCTTAAAAGCAAATTCAGATGAGTCAACTTCATGAAAACTTCCATCAAAAAGAGTAACCTCAACATCAACCATTGGATAGCCCGCCACAACTCCTTTATCCATTGCTTCTTTAACGCCTTTTCCTACTGGAGCAATGAATTCTTTTGGAATAACTCCCCCTTTAATTTCATCTATAAACTCAAAGCCAGAACCTCTTTCTTTTGGTTTTACTCTAAGCAATACGTGCCCATATTGTCCCCTGCCTCCAGACTGCCTTACATATTTTTCTTCAGCTTCAGCCTCTGCTGTAATTGTTTCTTTGTAGGCTACCTGCGGCCTGCCATAGTTTGCTTCAACTTTAAATTCTCTTCTTAATCTGTCTGCAATAATATCTAAATGCAGTTCTCCCATACCGGAAATAATTGTTTCTCCAGTTTCCAAGTCTTCTTTAATCCTAAACGTTGGGTCCTCTTCGGTAAGTTTTCTAATTGACATAATAAGTTTTTCCTGGTCAGCTTTTGTTTTCGGCTCAACTCTAATTCCGATAACGGGCTCTGGAAACACAATTTTTTCTAAAACTACCGGATGCTCTTTGTCGCACAATGTATTTCCTGTGCTTGTTGCTTTCAGTCCAACCGTTGCTCCGATTTCTCCAGTATACAAAATATCTAATTCCTGCCTTGAATCAGCATGCATTCTTAAAATACGGCTGATTCTTTCCTGTTCTCCTGTGTTGGCGTTTAAGACATAGGAACCCTTTTCTAATTTTCCAGAATAAATTCTGAAATAGGTTAAAGTTCCAACATACGGGTCTGTTGCAATTTTAAAGACCAAAGCTGAAAATGGCTCGTTGTCATCTGCTTTTCTTTCAATTACAGCTCCTGTTTTTGGATCTGTTCCCTTTTGCGGAGGCACATCCAAGGGCGAAGGCAATAATTCAACAACTGCGTCTAAAATTGGCTGAACTCCCTTATTTTTTAAAGCAGAGCCGCAAAAAACCGGAACTATTTTATAATTCAAAACTGATTTTCTTAATGTATTTTTTAATTCCTCTGGAGAGATTTTTTTTCCTTCCAAAAACTTTCCAGTCAAAGCATCGTCTTCTCCGGCGATTTTTTCAACCATTTTTTTACGCCATGTTTCTGCTTCTTGTTTAAATTCTTCCGGAATTTCTTTTTCAACAACATCAATTCCCTTGTCTCCCTCAAAATACAGGGCCTTCATTTTTATCAAATCAACAATGCCAGATAATTTTTCTTCTAAACCCATTGGAATTGAAACCGCAACCGCGTTCGGGGTTAATTTATTTAAAATTGACTGAAAGCTTTTTTCAAATGAAGCTCCCATTCTGTCTAATTTATTTACAAAGCAAACTCTCGGCACATTATATTTGTCCGCCTGTCTCCACACTGTTTCTGATTGAGGCTCTACTCCTGCTACCCCGTCAAAAATAACAACTGCTCCGTCTAAAACCCTTAAAGACCTTTGCACTTCGGCAGTAAAGTCAATGTGGCCTGGAGTATCAATTAGGTTTATCTGGTGATCTCTCCAATACATAGTTGTGGCAGCTGATGTAATGGTAATACCTCTTTCCCTTTCCTGCACCATCCAGTCCATAACAGTGTCTCCCTCGTGCACTTCTCCTATTTTATGAGAAACTCCTGTATAAAAAAGCAATCTCTCGGAAAATGTTGTCTTTCCAGCGTCAATGTGAGCTATAATTCCTATGTTTCTAAGTGTTTCTAACGGATGCTGTCTTATCATAAATTACCTTGCGAAGTGAGCAAAAGCCTTATTAGCTTCTGCCATTCTGTGAGTATCGTTTTTCTTTTTAATTGCGTTTCCTTGGTTATTTGCCGCGTCAATCAATTCTTGGCCTAATTTTTCAGTCATTGGCTTTCCTTTCTTTCCTCTTGCTCCTTCTAATATCCACCTAAAAGCTAATGCTAGCTTTCTCTCTCCCCTGACTTCCATAGGCACTTGATAGGTGGCTCCTCCTATTCTTTTTGGTTTTACCTCTAACATTGGTGAAGCGTTTTCAATTGCTTGGCGGAATATTTCTAAGGGCTCTTTCTTTGTCTGCTCTTTTATTATATCAAAAGCCTTGTAAACAATTTTTTGGGCAATTGTCTTTTTTCCCTGCTTCATTACTTTATTTATAAACTGGGAAACTACAACATCATTATAAACTCTGTCTGGCGCTATTTTGTGTTTTTTATAAGCTCTTCTCATCTTTTTCTCCTTGGCTTCGCCAAGGAGATTTTTAAGTTATTTTGCTCGTTTTGTTCCGTATTTACTTCTTTCTTGTTTTCTATTCTCAACTCCGGCTGTATCTAAAATACCTCTTACTATATGGTATCTTACTCCAGGCAAGTCTTTAACTCTTCCGCCCCTTATTAAAACAACCGAGTGCTCTTGCAGATTATGGCCTTCTCCAGGAATATATGCTGTAACCTCCATGCCATTGGATAATTTTACTCTGGCTACTTTTCTTAAAGCTGAGTTTGGCTTTTTTGGCGTTTGGGTAAACACTTTAACGCACACTCCCCTTTTAAAAGGAGAAGAATAATGCGATGGTCTGTTTCTTAAAACATTGAAACCAAACTGAAGCGCCACTGTTTTCTTGCGCTTTTTTGCTGATTTCCTGTTTTTCTTTATTAATTGATGAATTGTCGGCATTTTAAAAAAATTTAAAATATGAGCGCCGGGCGCTCAATAATAATTAGCTTATCAAATAATTTTTATAATGTCAATAATTTTTTACAAAAATGCGAAGGGAGCTCCGGTTACGAGCTGGTAAAAATATTGCGCTAAAGCGCCAAGCCCCGTAAGGCCATTAAAGAATAAAAAGAAAATTAGTATAAAAAGGCCGTACTGCTGTAAAAATATTTTTACTTTATCAAATCTCTGCGGCAAAAATCTAAAAAGTATCCAAGAGCCGTCAAGCGGAGGTATGGGAATTAAATTAAATATTCCCCACAAAAAATTGTAAAGAGTTATAATTCCCAGCAGTTCTATAAAGGGAAGTGTCTGCGGCAGGTTAACTATTCTTATGAGCAAGCCAAAGAATATTGCTATTCCAAAATTTGTTGCGGGACCGGAAATAGCAACCTTTAATGTGCCCCACTTCTGGTCTTTAAAATTATATGGATTTATGGGCACTGGTTTTGCCCAGCCAAATATGGGCCCTTGGCCTCCTGTAGCAAATAACAATAAAAGCGGCAAGATAACAGACCCAAAGAGATCTAAATGCTTTAAGGGATTTAAAGTAAGCCTGCCGGCATATTTTGCCGTAGGGTCTCCCAAAGAATAAGCCACGCTTCCGTGCGCCAATTCATGAATGATAACTGAGAAAAGCAAAACAATCAGAGAAAAAATTGTGATAACCGTTGCTGTAAACATATTGTTTATTTATAATAACATAGCTTGCAGAAAAGAAAAGAAGATGGTAGTATAAAATACAAAAATGAAAATATTTTTTGTTCGGGTTTGGGTCGCGAGAGCTTCCTGCGAAGCAGGAGCTCCCGACCTAGGCTGTGGGCGAGGCGTGCAAAAAATATTTTTATTTTTGTATTTTATTATTTTTTGTATTATTATGGCAGAAAAAATTTGTTCAATCTGCAAAAAAAAATCAGCGATGGCTACAACCCTCGTAAAACTCAGGGGTAAATACAATCCTACCCAAAAATTAAGAAAGTACCCAAATTTGCAATGGGTTCGTTTGCCTTTCGGTAAAAATGCCGGAAAAAGGGTTTTAGCTTGCGCTAAATGCATAAAACGAATGGCAAGAGTTTAAAAAATAGTTCGGGGCATAGTATAACGGCATTATGCAGGGCTGGGGGTCCTGTGACCTGGGTTCAACTCCCAGTGCCCCGACCATTATAAAACCAGAAAACCGTCCCTCGATAATCTCGGGGCGGTTTTTTGGTGGCCCTACGTTGCTTCCAGGAAGTTGATTTGGGAAAAGATGTAAGTGGGTGTCTTAGATGTATCCCAC
>CAYIVF010000034.1:0-4510 GCA_964366875.1 uncultured Candidatus Saccharibacteria bacterium | reverse complement strand
CCCATTGTTATTTTAGCATGAAAAGAGGTTTTGGGGAGTTTCGTAATTCAAAGTATTATATTTATATGAAAAAAGATTTGAGTTTGGTGCCAATAGAAATTATTGAAAATAAAATTTATTTAATAAGAGGGGCGAAGGTTATGTTAAGCCATGATTTGGCTAAACTTTATCAAGTAGAAACAAGAGCTTTGGTGCAAGCAGTTCAAAGAAATATAGATCGTTTTCCAGATGATTTTATGTTTCAAATCAACAAGAAAGAATTTTTAAACTTGAAATCACAAATTGTGACCTCAAGTTGGGGTGGGATGAGAAGATCCTTTCCTTATGCATTCACCGAACAGGGTGTTGCTATGCTGGCTTCTGTCTTGAGAAGCAAAAGGGCAATCCAAATGAGTATAGCTATTGTTAGGGCCTTTATAAAACTACGGGAACTTTTGGCCACCCACAAGGATGTTTTGATAGAAATAGAGAAAATCAAACACGCTCAAATGGAACACGGGCAACATATAGCAAATATCCTCCATGTAATTTCAAAACTTATCAATCCCCCGCCAGAACCGCCCAAAGAGCCGATTGGATTTAAGCCGAGAGATTAAAATTGGTTTTTATTTCCGATTAAATCCCAAATCAAATCGAATTTTTGCCTCTCACTTTCGGCAATTTCCGCACTTTCTATAATTACAGTTATTAACTCTTTTTTAGTGCTAAAAATGACAACTTTGTCCCCATAGATAAGCACGGATGTTTTGTGAATATACTCTTCCGGCAAATACCTTATTTCTCTCAATTCTTCAACTTGATTGCGATTTTTAATTTCCTCTTCAGTTTGGGATTTAAAATATAAAGCCTTAAAAAATATATGTTTCTTAATCCGCGTGGGAATGTAATATTTAGTATCATAATCCAAGCCAACAATTTTATGCGCTTCTGTTAATGCGCCAATGTGACGCAGAGTAGAATTAGGAACCCGCAAAGAATCCTCGGCAGCCACCAAATATCCTTGTTTGCCCTCAAAATAATTTATTTGGGGACGAAAGTCTGGTTTATTCTCAAGCGCTTTTAATTGAGGCAAAACTGATTGCAATTCTTGGACTTGCTTCTGAGCTTTCTTAATTAGAATTTCGGGAGGAGTGGCTGCAAATTTTAGGCCGCTTTTCATTTTAAAACTACTCATTAATCCTTTACTTTCCAGAGATTTAAAAACCACATAGGCGGTCGTCCTCTTTAGCCCTGCTTTTTGGGCCAATTCCGACATCCCCCTGTCCCCTATAGATAAAGACGCCGTATAAAGAATTGCTTCTTTTTCATTCAAACCATATTCAATTAAAATTTGTTCAATGTTGCCCATGTTAAATTGACGTTATTTTTGACACCATCTTAGCATATTTAAAATAATGTTACAAGAGCTTGTTAAAAAGGTATTTTGGGGTATAATTTTATAAATAATCTGACATCTTTTTTGACGTATATCATATTTTATCTAAAATGGTTGTCAGAAAAGGAGATCTCTAATGGCCAGCAAACATTTTCTAGCCTCTGAAAGAATAAAAGCTTTGGAAGACACCCGAGCCGATCAACTGAGAAGAGGCGACAGAGAAACTGCCACAATAACAGCAATTAGAATAAGGGAAGCGTGGAAAAAGTTCTGGGCCACACCGCCACCGACTCAAAAAGAAAGAGAGGAAGACGCAGAGGAAGTGAGAGAAAACCGGCGCAACGATGAAGAGTTTTACAGGAATTACATTAAGTAATATCGATTAACCCTGGGTCAGTAATATAATTGCTGACCCATTTTTATTTATTTTCTTATTTCTCCCCTCTTCTGCAACTAGGAGAGGGGTTGAGGGTGAGGTCGTTCCTTGCTATTATATGGTTATGAGAATTATTTCCTGGAATGTAAATGGCTTGCGGGCGACGCATAAAAAAGGGCTTTTTATGCCTTTTATTGAAAAATACAAACCGGACATTATTTGTTTGCAGGAAATAAAATCTAAAAAAGATCAGAATGATATAGATTTGAAGGAATATGAAGAAATATGGAATCCGGCGGAAAAAGCCGGTTATGCCGGAACAGCAATTTTTTCAAAACAAAAAACATTGTCGGTTCAAATCGGTTTGCCTGAAAATTTAGTTAAAAAATATGGATTAAATGAAGACAAGTATGGCGATCCCAACAAAGAGGGGCGGGTTTTGACGGCTGAATTTAAAGATTTTTTTGTTGTAAATGTTTATACACCTAATTCGAAAGGCGATCTTTCTCGCCTTTCTCTCCGCCATAAAAAATGGGATCCCGCTTTTTTAGAATATGTTTTGAATCTAAAATCCAAAAAACCTCTTATTTTCTGTGGCGATTTGAATGTGGCTCATACTGAAGATGATTTGGCTAACCCCAAACAAAATGAAGGTGAACATGGTTTTACCAAAGAAGAAAGAGGGGGGATGGATAAAATGATTGAGGCCGGATTTGCTGACACATTCAGGCATTTTGTTCCGCAAGGAAATGGCCATTACACATGGTGGTCTCACTGGGCGAATGCCCGCACTCGCAATATCGGCTGGCGTCTTGATTATTTGTTTGTAAATAAGGAGTTTTTGCCAAATGTCAAAGATTCAAAAATTCTCCCCGAAGTGCTTGGCTCTGACCACTGCCCTATTTTGCTTGAAATATAGACACAACAAAACTCCCAAGATGCGGTGGAGGAATTTCGCACGACATGGGAGTTTGCTAAGTCCTGAGTGAAATCGAAGGGCAACCCCTCGACTACGCTCGGGGTAAAAAGAGCATTAAAGATAAGTGCAGTTGAAAAGCGCGTTCATAAAAATCATATAATATCTCTGTTCTTAAAAATTAAGAGATTGGAAAGATTTATATTTTGTTTTTATGTTCAACCAAACTTTCTTTATTCCGATGCATTCGGATATAAAGAACTAATTGCCAGTTATTGTGTTCGTAAAAAATACTGGCTGTCTGATAGAAATTTTATGTCTTTTATAAATAATGTAAAGGACAAAAAGTGGATAACTTTTTATTCTTTATTGGACATAATGTTTGCTTCTTATTTCTTTTATTTCTTTTTCTTCTTCTCTTTGTTTCTTTTTCTTACCTTTTTCTCCCAAATCCTTTAATTCTTTATCGGACATTTTATATAATTCTAATGTCCTTTTATTCAAATACTCTTCATTGTTAAGATTGGGGTCTTCTAAAACTTCTTCCAGTAAAGCATTTAATATCTGCCCCACTTTGGGTCCGGGAACAATCTCCAATAATTCCATAATCTTTTTACCGTCAACTTTAAGCATTCCCACCGATATGGGATCTCTCATTACTTCTTCTACCATTGCTTTATATTTCCTGAGCCGGTATGGATTTTCTTTAGGTCGACCGGTTCCTATGCGGTCACAACCGCGCATATCTATTAAATCCCAAACATTTTCTTTGCCAACATTAGCTATAAGCCGCCTAACAGCAGAATGAGTTATTTTTTCAGTATCAGAAAAGAACATATGCCAGCGAACCAAATTAACCACTTTGTCTATTGTTTCACGTGAGAACTTTAAATTTTCAAGTACTTTTTTAGTTACATGTGAACCCAAAACTTCATGTCCATAAAATGTCCATTGTTCGGCCCACCTTCTGGCTCTCGGTTTGGCCACATCATGCAAAAGAGCGCCAAGCCGTACATATAATGAATATCCTTTGTCAGCCGAATGCTGAACAGTTTTAAGCAGGTGGGTCCATACGTCAAAAGCATGGGCCTTATTCTGCTCTATTCCAACCCCCTCTTCCAGTTCCGGAATTATATATTCCAGCAAACCTAGCTTTTTTAAAATCATGAGGCCACCGCTTGGACCATTAGACATGATTATTTTAACAAATTCATCTCTTATTCTTTCACGGGAAACTTCTTTTAAAATATCTTTATTCTCCAATATTGACTTCTCTGTTTCGTGATCTAAAGGAAAATTCAGTTCCACATGTAACCTAACGGCTCGTAGTATTCTTAAACCATCTTCAAAAAATCTTTCTTTGGCTTGGCCAACAGTTTTAATAACACCCCTGGCCAAATCAGCCACTCCAGAGAATGGATCTATTATTTCTCCGGTTTCAGCATCATAGGCAATGGCGTTTATAGTAAAATCACGCCTTTTTAGGTCATCCAGTATGTTCTTGCTGAATTTAACACTATCAGGCCTTCTATGGTCAGAATACGAGCTTTCAACCCTATATGGAGTTATTTCTATAATTTTAAGAGTTTCATCTGTAACATCTTCCCAAACCACCCCAACAGTACCAAAATCATTTTCATAAAATGTCTTGGGGAATAGGGGAATAATTTGCTCCGGGATAGCATTAGTTGTAATATCCCAATCTTTGGGTTTTCTTCCCATAAAAAGGTCTCTGACGCACCCGCCAACCAAATATGCCTGAAAACCCGCCTTTTTAAGCGTTTCTGTTACATGGGAAACTTCTTCCGGTATATTAAATTTTTCTATTTTGGCTTTCATTAGA
>CAYIVF010000033.1:0-4620 GCA_964366875.1 uncultured Candidatus Saccharibacteria bacterium | reverse complement strand
TTTTATTTTTATATATGAGATTATGGGCTTTCCGCTTGATATTTTGCCGGAGAGCCTTTTTGGCTGATTTCGTTATTGCCATAAATGTTAAAATTTAACGTAGCGATATAATAGAATTATCTTAGCAGGATTATCTTAATTTGTAAATAGCCGCTCCTTATGGTATATTTTATTAAGCAATTTTTGCTTTGACTAGTTCATTGAAACCAAAAATAAGGAGATAGCCGTGAAAGTGCTTTTCGTTTATCCTAAGTTCGAGGCAACTTTCTGGGGCTGGCAGGATACTTTGCCGTTTGTCGGCAAGCCTGCTGCCTTTCCCCCTTTGTCGTTGCGCACAGTAAAAGGCATGTTGCCTGAATCGTGGCAAAGCCGCTCAGTTGACTTGAATGTACGCGGGCTTAGAGACAGGGATATCGAGTGGGCGGATCGCGTATTGGTTAGCGCGATGGACACGCAAAAAAAATCTGCCAAGGAAGTCATTGCGCGCTGCAGAAAGTTTGGAAAGCCAGTGGATATTGGCGGGCCAATTTTACAGGCAGGGTGTGAAGAATTTCCAGATGCCAGCACTTTTTTTCTGGGCGAAGCAGAAGAAACAGTGCCTCAATATCTGGCCGACATGGAAAGCGGCGGGTTGAAAAGGATTTACTCGTCTGATCACTTTCCCGATCTTGCAAAAAGCCCAATTCCGGTTTGGGAGCGAGACGATTACAGATATTATGCCTGCGGTTTTGCAGGGTGCACAAGGGGTTGCCAATATCACTGTGCATTCTGCAATGTTGTGGCAATAAACGGCGATATTCCGCGTTCAAAATCAGTGTGCCAGTTTTTGAAAGAACTCGACGCGCTTTATGAGGCGGGATTTCGCGGGCCGGTCATGCTTGCCGATGATAACTTCATTGGCAGCAAAAAAGTAACAAAAGAAATGCTGCCGCAGGTAATAGCATGGCAGAAAAAGCATGGATTTATCTTTGATTTCACAACCGAAGTGCCAATAACCATTGCAGACGACTCCGAGCTTATGGATTTGATGGTTGCCGCAGGATTTAGGAAGGTTTTTTTGGGGCTGGAAACTCCCAACAAAGATTCTCTTGTTGAATGCGGCAAAATGCACAATGCCAAGCGCAATATGGCATCGTGTGTTAAAATAATTCAGAGCCACGGATTGATTCCGATGTCTGGATTTATTGTTGGCTTCGATGCCGACAACCCTGACAATTTTGACACCCTGATGATTAACTTCATCCAGGAAACAGGCATTGTCATTGCAATGGTTGGGGTGCTTCAAGCGCCGGTCAAAAGTCTGCTATACGCCAGGATGGAACGTGAAAAAAGGCTGGTGGCGCTGCCATCGGGCAATAACACGGATTGTTATCCAAATTTTGTGCCCAAAATGCCGGTCGCAAGACTTGTGCAAGGGTATAAAAACATCTGGAAGACGATTTATTCTCCAAAGGAATATTACAAAAGGATTTGTAAATTTTTGGAGAACTACGATCCTTCCAAGATGTCTATAAAAAAAGCTGGCTTGATTGATCTAACGGCATTTATGAGGGCAAACTTTTGGATAGGTTTGCTTGGCGGTCCGAAAGTCAGCTGCTACTACTGGAAGTCTTTGCTTGCTACAGTTTTCTCTAAAAAGTACAAGGCCTTTGCTGATGTTGTGGCATTTCAAATATATGGTGCCCACTTCAGGAAAGTTGCAGAAAAAATTCAGAGAGAATGACTCTCTGTCCACGACTCTTTGGAGCTGCGCGGGGCGAGCGAAAGTTTGCCCCCTTTTTTTGTATGTGGTAAAATTAATAAATTAAATCACTACTACTATTTTATGCCAGAAAAATTAAGAAGTAGCGAAGAAAGAACAGAAGAGGCAATAGCTGAGCAAAAAAGAAAAGCTGAGGAATATTTTAATGCGTTAAAAACCAAAAAAGCAGAACCGTCCGAACCGCCCGAGCAGTCAGAAAAGCCAAAAACAGAAGAAGAAATAAAAATTGAAACTTTAAATGTGAGGAAGGGTCCAGCTTCGCAATTTTTGGAAGAATTAAGAGACGATGCAAACAATGATTTAGAACAAGACAGAAAAAAATTAAAAGGATTGACAGGCAAACGAAAAAGTTCTAAAGAAGTCAGAATTGACATTTTAGAGAATAGAATGAGAGACGCAGAAACTGCTTTAAATTCTTTAAACGAGAGCGGGCAAATAGAACCAGTAGTAGATTTTATTCAAAAAATAATAAACGAGCACTCTGATAGCCTAAAAGAAGGGCACGTTCGGGTTTTTGCTCCTCTTGATAGAAAAATTTTTGTATATATCAAAAATACCGTTGAAGCTGTAGCCAGTAAAGCCGGAATGGGAGTTGTTTTGCCTGAAGAAGAAATTAAAGTCTTTGAAAATTATTTAAAACAAATTAAAGAAAAAACTGATAAAAAATCAGAAGCAGATGTTTTAATAAAAAACATTGAAACGTTTAAGGTTCAAATGGTTGCGGTAAAGCCGTCGTCGGAAAAAGGAGAACCAGGATTCGGGTCGGCAAAAATGGAAGCTCTGACTATTGGAAAAGAAACATTTAACAAGGGCGACAGGATTGTTTATAAAATGAAAAGAGGAGAAGTCGCCGGCGTTGTTCAAGGTTTTGAACATAAAAAAAATGGCGATATAAAAAGCATTATTTTTTTAAAAGACGGCGAAAAAAATTTTATTACGATAAAAAAAGCGGATTTTCTAAAACGGAATCCTAAAAAATCGGGGGGAGAGGCGCCTGAAACAATAGCCGCCACGGCGCCGGAATCAGAAACAGTGGCTGCAGATGCGCTGGTTATTCCAGTCCCGGAGAGAAAACCCATTCAAGCAGATACAGAAATAAAACCAGAAGCGGAAAAAACTCCAATGGAAAAATGGGATGGATTAATTGCCAAACAAAAAGAAATTATAGAAAAAATTTCACGGGGAGAACTAAGCAAAGAAGATGGAGAAAATCAAAAAAAAGCCGTGTCATGGGAAATAATAAAGCAGGGATGCAAAATAACCGGTGAAGATTTTGAAAAGGCAATGCAAGATATAAGGGATGCGGCAGAACATCAGTTTTTGAAATCTATAAAAGCGCAATTTAAAGATCCGGGCAAGCCGGAAATGACCGACGAAGCAGCGCTCAAAAAATATCAGGAAGGCGAAGAAAAAAGGTTTATTGCAGAGGGCGCTCCAGTGTGGTGCAAGGGTATTATAAATGGAGAAAATAATTTATCTCCTGAGCAGAGAAAAAGTCTTTTAGAGAAGGGAGAAATTGGAATAGGTGGCAGAATAACTTTAGAAAAAGAAGACGCAGCTGTTTTAATAAAATTAGGTTTAGATATTACTAAAATAAAACGAGGAGGTTTATTTGGATTGGGCGCTAATTTTACAATTGGTGATGAAACAAAAAAAGAACATTTTGAAAACATTAATGAGCTAAATAATTATATAGCTGAAAAAAAACAAGAATTTTTTAAAGAAGAAGCAGAAAAAAATGCGAAGACGGGGAAAGAAGAAATTATCAGCACAGCAATTGAGCAGTATGTTTTAGATCAAAAGATAAAGGAGTTGCACGATAATTTTCCGGTTCAAAAAGAAAGCCCGCCGGAATTTTCGGAAAATCCTAATGAAACCGCTAGCCTAAAAATTGAATCGCCAGATGAACGGCTGGATAAATTAAACCAGCTAAGATATGGGTGGGAGCAAGCAAATAGATTATCTCAAGCTTTAAGAGAAAATAAAAAAATAAACATAGGGGGTGGAGAAATACTTAATCCTGAAAATAAAGAAGAGCGTAAAAAAATAGAGGAAGAAATGGCTGTTTTTTCGGAAGAAATTATTAGGGTGGCAAATGAAATTTCTAGAAGGAGTTTGAGAAGAGAATTTTGGCAGAACAAATTTAAAGAAGGAGAAATTGCGGCCGAAAAACCGACAGATTTTGAAAAAGAAGAATTCCGTCCAGAATTTAGAAAATGGCTAACTATCGAAGTTAAAAATATTTATAAAACTTCAATAGAGGAGTTAAAAGAGCAGGCAAAAGTGTCTGGTAAAAAAGTAGCGCTTAAAGATACAAGATCTCCGGAAAAAGTTTTAAGAGAATTAGGAAAAAATTTACCGAACGAAAAAGAATATGTAAGTAAAAATTTAGAAGAAGAAAAAAAAGACGTGATAGATAAATATATGCGCGAATTTTTGCACAAAACAGATTTTAGCGCCGAGGTTTTAAGATATTTAACAGACAATCAAAATGTTACAACCGAAGATGCTTTGGCTTTTGCGCTGGAAAGTGGCTATGATATTGAAGAATTAAGAAACGCGATGGTGAGCAGAAAATGGGTTGTTGCTGGAAAAGGAAAGGTTAAAATTGGTGAAAAGAGCGTAGATCAAAAAGAACTGCAATATCAATTTGAGCAAGCAAAGCAAAAGTTTTCCGAAAGAGTGTTAACTGAAGCTATAACAAGGCTCAAATTTGATTATTCAACCGGGAACTTAAAAAAATAATTTTAACTATTTTTTTTGTATTATTTTATTTATTAAATCTCTAATTTCGGCGGCGCGTTCAAAATCTAAATTGCGCGCCGCTATTTTCATTTCTTTTTCTAAAAGTTTTTTGT
>CAYIVF010000032.1:0-5301 GCA_964366875.1 uncultured Candidatus Saccharibacteria bacterium | reverse complement strand
CGGCCAGTGACGCCACATATCTCCATAAACATGAGGCAGATTTCCGTGTTTTTCTGCAAAATCATTGTCTTTTGCTATATTCTCTATAAACTCCTCTTTAGTCATTTCCTTTTCTGTTTTAGCTTCCACTTTTTCGCGATAAATTCTATAAGGATAATCATCCCAAATGTGAACATTGTTATCAAGGAGATATTTGATATTTTTTTGCCCGGTTATAAACCAATAAAGCTCATAAAGAAGACCTGTCCAATAAACTTTTTTAGTTGTTAATAAGGGAAATCCTTGAGAAAGGTCAAATCGCATTTGTCTGCCAAAAAGACTATAAGTTTTAACGCCAGTGCCAGCATCCACCTGCTCACAGCCGTGGTCGATAAGTTCTCTCATTAAGTTAAGATATTGATACTCCGGGTGTTGTTTTTCCATAGTTGTATTATTTTGTTTCTTCGTTTATTTTGCTTGCTGTCGCCGAATCTTGACCCGCGTATTTGTGGTCTTTTTGTTGAAGATAGGGAGTTTCAGCTGGCGCAACTAAGGTTTCAAAGGTCATTGAACAAATTCTCATTCCACTGTACAAAACAATGGGAACCGTTCCCAAATTTCCCAATTCCATTATTGCTTTTCCTTTCCAGCCAGGATCAAACCTCGCGGCAGTAACGTGTATAACCAGCCCCAATCTTGCCAGAGAGCTTCGGCCATCAAGCCGGCCCATAATATTATCCGGAAGCAGTATTTCTTCTCTTGTTATGGCAATTACAAAATCTCTGGGCTGTATTATAAATGGCGCTTCATCTTTAACAACTATTTCCTCCATCATCTTCTCTACATCAGTTTTGTTTTTTAAATCTATAAATGCATAGCGACTTACTTTAAATATTTTAAAACTGTTTCCCAAATGCAAATCCAAAGAGCAAGGGCCTAATTGTTCTTCAAAATTCGGGTAAGGATCTATTTTAATCGTTCCTTTTTCTATGTATTTTTTAATATCAACATCAGACAATATCATATTTTTTATTTGAGCCCGCAGGCGATTCCCCGTAGGGTTCATTTTAATTATATGTTTGATTATTCTACCATTTTACCAAAATAAAAATCAAGCGCCTTTTACGCTTGATTTTTATTAAGATTTATTTTTTAATCTATTATGTCTATCCCCATGTTGCGGGCCGTTCCCGAAATTATTTTCATTGCCTGCTCTATGTCTGTGGTGTTTAAGTCAGACATTTTCTTTTCTGCAATTTCTTTTAACTGAGCTTTAGTCACTTTTCCTACTTTTGTTTTATTAGGCACGCCGCTCCCCTTTTCAATTCCAGCTGCCTTTTTTAGCAATTCTGAAGCAAGGGGAGTTTTTAACTTAAAGGTATAGGACCTGTCAACGTAAATTGTCACCTCCGCTGGAATGGTATAGCCCTGCATCGACTGAGTTGCCGCATTAAATTTTTGGCAAAATTCAGCTATGTTTAATCCGTGCTGGGCCAATGCCGGACCGATTGGAGGAGCTGGCGTTGCTTTGCCAGCCGGAATCTGAATTTTTACTACTGCTTTTATTTGTTTTGCCATGTTTAAACTTTTTTATTTAATTCCGCAGAATTACAGCGAGTGTAACGAGCGGTTATATTTGTAATGAATTCTATTAAACTTTCTTTATCTGCAAAGAATCGAGCTCCACTGAGGTGTCTCTTCCAAACATGTTAACTAATACCTTTATCTTTCCCTTCTCTCTATCTATTTCTGAAACCTTACCCTCAAATCCCTTAAACGGCCCATCTGTTATTTTAACGCTAGAACCTATTTCAAAATCAATTGTAAACTCGGGTTCTGTAACTTGCATTCTCTTCATCAGGTCGTCAATATCGTGTTTTGAAACTGGTATTGGCGTAGTTCCCGCTCCCAAAAACCCTGTTACTCTTGGAGTGTTTCTGACCACGTACCAGGAGGCATCGGTGACAAGCATTTGCACCAAAACATACCCTGGATAGATTTTTTCCTCAATTATTTTTCGCTTTCCATTTTTAATCTTTATCTTTTTTTCCTTGGGGACTATTACATTAAAAATCTTGTCTTCCATGCCTAAAGACTCAATCCTCTGCTTTAGATTTTTAGCTACTGCGTCCTCGTAGCCCGAATAAGTATGTATCACATACCAATTTTTTTCTTGTTCTATTTGCTGTTTTGGCATGGTTTTTATCTAAAAATGAATTTTTGAATTGCTTCTGAAAACAAAAAGTCCAATCCGCCTAAAAACGCAGCTACTGCAATAGAAAAACCCAACACAATTATAGTGTATCTTAAAACGTCTTTTTGAGACAGCCAGCTAACCCTTTTCATCTCTACCCAAACCTCTCCGAAGAACGATTTAATTTTTTGAGTTATTGTCATTGTTTTATTTTTCTTGGTTTTTAAAATGGCCCGGAGGCCATCTATTTATATGATAGCCAATATAAATCCATAAGTCAAGGTCATGTATCTTATAATACAATTAAAAAATTACTTATTATTCCTCCAAATATCTACGTCTGGTGGAACAGCACCAACACTACTTTCCTGCTCTACCGACATCTTTCTTTTACTTCCATATCTTCTATTATATGACATAATAAAAACAGATTTTACATATAAAATTACCCCCACCAATAATAAACCAGCTGTCGTAAAAATCATATTTTTAACATTTGGTAGTTCAGAAAATATAAAAAAATAAAAGTTTAATACATAGCTTAATAAAAAAACTTGTAAAAATATACTGCTTATTCTGTGCCAATTTAAAGATTTTTTATAATTTAGATAGCTTTCTCTCCACATGCTTTGAACAGCAAGAGCTTCATTTCTAAGCATTATTAATTCTTCAGAAACATTATTCGCTGCCGTAGAAAAAGAAGTTCTATAAGTATGCCTTTTAGGCAAAGAGAAAATAAATGTCAGTATTGATGCAAGGAGGAATGGAAATATCCAAATTAAATAATGTTTTAGAAAAATGACAGCATTTCCAGAAAAAGCATAGGGAAGCAAAGATATTAAACCCGCTATGGTCATAAGTGCTACCCCTTTTTGAGAAAAATTATCTATAAATTTTTCTAATCTATTTATCTCATAACGCATTTCTGTTATTCCATCGCGAAATATTTTTTTATATCCCTCTCTTTTTGTTTCATTTTGAGCTAAAATTCTTATATCTTCATCGGAAATAAAAAAATTATTATTAAAATTAAATTCTATGCTAGTTCTACTCGGCACACTAGACATTAATTCTACAAGCTGCGTTTGTAATTGAGCAATTTGAGCTAAAAGCTCGTCTATTGTCACCATATTAATTTATTTTTATTTTTTTATTTTTTAATAAATTATAATCTTGTTTGCATAACTAGGAAATAACCGTTAAGGTGGTGTTTGATTTTGAAAATTTTGAAATTTTGCAATTCTTTTTTTGAAAATACTTCGTTTATCTTTCTATACATATCTTTCTCTTGCTTATCATCGCGGCAGGGTAAAACAAGGTTCAAAGTATCATCTTTTATTTCTGGGTATTTATTTTTGTTCAAAATATTTCCCTCTGCTTTTACCTCTGTCATAATTCTAAATCTTAATTTTACGGATGATTTATCAACATTCCGCACCCTGCTAAAACCTTGCTGTTGCGACATCAAAGAAACCATCACCCGCTTTAATTCATCTGAAATTTCTTTTCCACTCTCTTTTAGGCGTTCTTCTAATACCTGAGAAAAAGACTGACTAATAAGATTTTCAACGCTTATTGTCTCAAAAAAACTGCCATAGACCAAACAGACTTTTATATGTTGTTTGTTTTTTCCTCTTATAAGATAAAATACATCTCTCACGGGAAGCGAAAAAATATCATTGCCTGCTTCTTGCATTTGCTTTTTTACTATGCTATTTTTGCCAGCAATAATATCTTCAACTTTTTTACTCCTTGATGGTATCGTTGAGTTGAAAGAGGAAACAGAATAAGAGTCGCTATCTTTTAATTCAATCAATTCACCGCCTGTAAATATCTTTTTATCTTTATTCAGGCGAATAGCCAAATCTGGGAATACTCCAACATTTTTACAAGATAATAGCTTCTTATTAAAAGGAAATTTATCTAACTTTTTAACTTTATTAAAAAGATTTTTCTGTTTGAGTATCGATTGAAAAAAATGAAAAATAGAATACGTCATAATTTGAATAAGCTAAGTTCTCCTTTCTTTTTTATGGTAAAAGGAGCGGAGTCAATGCCCCATATTTCTTTTAAATTATCCGTGTAAATATATTCTTTATAATACTTTATCACATTATCAGACTGGCTTATTTCTTCTAATCTGTGTTTTATTCCCCTTGCATTATCTTTATCAATTTCAATACCAATAGATTTTCTTTTTAATTGTTCGGCAACTACTAATGCTGTACCAGTGCCAGCAAAGGGATCAAAAACCATATCACCTACTTTTGTTGAAGAAAGAATTATTCTTAATAATAACGCTATGGGAGATTGTTGTTTGTGAAACCGCTCACCATTATTTTTTCTAATAGCTTCGTCTCCGGCAAAATAACCAGACGTTAGTTCTCTTATATCATCCCAAACATCTGTCAAATACACTCCATTTTCTCTATCGTATTTATAATTTTGGGGTAAGGGCGGAGAAATTCGCAAACGATTAAAAACTCTTGCTTTTTGCCCTTTGGTTGCAAAACCAATTATTTGATAATGTTTACCAAATTTATTAGAACATGGAACAGCAGAAGACTTTTTTTTCCAAATAATAAGATTTTGCAAATTCCATCCCGACTCACGAAGGCATTGCAAAACAAATTCTGTGTTCTTTTCTCTCTGCATAAAATAAATTGCTCCTCCTTTTGAAGTAATTTCAAAAACTCCTTTGCAAACATCTTTCATCAATCGCCAGTATTCATTTTCGGGTAATTTATCGTTCCACGAATTATATTCTTTGTCTTGATTAAAAGGCGGGTCTAAAAATGTTAAATCAACCTCTTGCAAAATTTCTTTATTTGAAAGAAGTTTTATGCAATCGCCTTGTATAATTTTATAATTATCCATTTTTATTTAATTAAACACTAATTTAAACTTCTTCAATACCTTTACACATTATATCACAACTTAAATATCAATATTCTTTGCCGCCTTAGCGTGGGTTTGGATAAACTTCTTGCGCGGCTCTACCTCCTCGCCCATCAATATATCCAAAGTTTTATCAGCTAAATGGGCTTCCTCAACTGAAACCTGCAGCAATGTCCTGTTTTCCGGATTCATTGTTGTTTCCCAAAGCTGTTCCGGATTCATTTCTCCCA
>CAYIVF010000031.1:0-5514 GCA_964366875.1 uncultured Candidatus Saccharibacteria bacterium | reverse complement strand
TACGCTTCCTCTCGGCTGATTTCTTTGCCGTAGCGGTTTTTGTAAAGCGTCTGGTATTTGGTTATCTGCTCATCCGACAACATAGATTTATTCCGAGCTGAAGATTTGATTTTTCAGCCGCTTAATCTGGTTGAAGTAGGTCTGGGCGTCCACCGATGATTTGAAATCCCAGTATTTCTTTACCTCCGTATCTATCCCATTGCCTCTTTTCAGAATAAAGAGCACTTTGTTTCTCACTGCTTTGTCCAAGCCGACCAATTCGTAATCTTGGCAAAGCAAATAACCCACCAGACCAATGTCGTGTGAGTAGTAATAATTTTTGGTGTCCTCCAGAGGCAGGTATGTAAGCTTCTCTGGCTGGCTCTCTTTTAATTTTCTGGTCATCTAATTTTTGTTAATTTAATTGTTAAAAACTGTCTAATGACCATTAGAACAATTCCTCTTGCTAAAAACGAAAGAGAGGGAGTGAGAGGAAAATTAAACAAAAAACCAGCAAAAAATGCTGATTTCAAGCCACTAATTTAAGTTCCCTCTAAACCCTTAAAATTTTGATGTAAAAATTCCTCTACTTTCCTCTACCCGATATACTCTAACCAGTATTTTGTCTTGAGGTTGTCCCACTTAAACTCTAATTTACCTTGTAATTTATTGCCCTTCTGCAAATCTTTAATTGCATTTCCAATAGTCTTAATTTTCTGTGCCTTATCTATACTTTCTGCATATACGCCACTCTTGCTCTTTCTTTTCATATTTTCTCTGATTGCCTCAAACACGGTATCCACCGACTTTGCTGTGCTGAATGGTTCAGTTAGACATTGTAGTAACCTAAATGGCTGTGTCTTTGAACCTCCAATTGTAATTTTCTTACCGTTTTTATTAAATTTCAGATAACCCAGCTTGCCATCAACTAAACAGAAAGGTCTTTCGTCTGGTAGCTGTGTCCCTACTCTCTCTAGTCCAAATGTTTCGGCAACCTCCCTTATTCTTTCCTCTTTTTCTTCTCCTTTAGCCAAAGCTCTTTTAAGAGCTTCCGTCTGTGCTTTTCTAGTAGCGTTAAAGTCGGTGGCTAGATTGGGCGATGTCTTTTTTTGAGCACCTAAAATCTTTGCTCTTCTATATTCACTATAGCGTTCATCAAAATTTACTGGAAACTGTATTTCTAGAGTTCTTATCATACGGCTGGATTTACTACCTTAAATTCAAAAAATTCAATCAATCCTTCTCTCATAAAACTAAACAACATATCTTTGAGTTGATGTTGCTCAATATCACATTCAGCCAACCATTTTTCATATCTCCCCTCCGCAATACTGACCTGTCTTGTTCCTCCTAAATCCCGCAATTCTTTTAACTTTTTTAGAATATACAACTTCTTCATATCCGCCGTAGTTAAAAACTGACTGTGTTGATTCCCTTCATATTTACTGTAAAGCTCATCAAATTTTGGTGTATGAATAGAAAGTAGAAACTCGGTAGCTCTATCCCAATCAACATCAACGAAATGGTATGGGTCAAGGGAGTCAGCGACACTTCTTTCTACCACTCTAAATGCTCCCTGTTCTTCCAGCTTACGAATACATTTTGCAATATCATCTGTGGGCGGTGAGCCAGTATTGGCAAAACGACTACGAACGGTGTTAATTCTTACATTTTCTCTCGCAGGCGTTGATAGCCACTCTTTTTTGATTGCTTGCAATACCCACCAAACATCCTTATTAAATTGTTCCTCTGGGGTCATCGTAATTTATGGTAATTGTCATTTAATGTTGCAGAATACTTTTATCTGCGTTATGCTCTATGTTAAGCAATGTTAGGTTAAAAATCAAGTGAAAAACGCCGAAAACAATAAAGAAATACCCGAACTCCTAACACTCCAAGAAGCGTGTGATATTCTGAAATGCCACCCGAACACACTGCGGAAGTGGGATAAAAAGGGTATCCTCGTAGCTATCCGCTTCGGCGAGAGAAAAGACAGGCGTTATCGTAAAGATGATATTCTAAAGTTATTAAATCAAAAGAAAAAATGACATAAATCCATTCACAATTTGATTGCCTAACCCTCGTGAATTAAAACTCCGAGATATGGCAGAAAAACTATCCCTAGCAGGAAGCTCCTCGTCAGAGCACTAGGGATAGTCATAGTCCGAAAGGGTTATGGGTAGCCCGCAAGGGTTATCGCTGGCGGGGAGCTTTCTGTGTCTCGCCAACAGACAAAATAAAACTATCCCTAGTATGCCCAAAAAATTACAATTACAATCGGCAGTTAAACCTGCCACAAAAAGTTTTGATACAGAAAACAATAATCAGTCTATTTTTGAGCAGAATATACAAAGAGGTGTTGAGGCAGGTATAGTATCTTTCAACGAAGATAAATCAAAAATAACCTACGCTTGCTCACGGGCTTACATAACGGGTTTTAAGAACCCAGAGGAAAAAGTTAGAGCTTCATATTTTTGCGAGCTTGTGCTTGATTATAATTACCCAAAAGAAAAAATGGATTTTGAGGTATTAGTCCCTCGCCGAACTCCAGAGGATAGGGCTGATATTGTTATTTACGAAGATGAAGAACTAAAAATTCCTTACTTGGTAGTTGAAACAAAAAAAGACGGCATAACTGACGCAGAATTTAAGCAAGCTATTGAGCAGGCATTTGGCAACGCTAACAGCATACGGGCAAAGCTCGCCTCTGTTGTGGCGGGAACTACGAAAACCGCTTTTGATGTTGCTGGGTTTAAGCCGAGCGAACGGGCAAAAAATGTTATTGCCGATATTCCTAAAAAATATGGTAAAACTCCTAAATATAGATTTATAAAAAGCGAAACGGACAAAGAGTTAAAAACTGTTTCAAGGGATGAACTTATAAGAGCATTAGAGAAATCCCACGACAGTGTTTGGCAAGGAGGCAAGCTTGCTCCCACGACTGCTTTTGATGAAGTGTCAAAGCTCTTATTTTGTAAATTAAAAGATGAAAAGAACACCACTAAAGGAGACCCTTATTCTTTTCAAATAGGCACTCACGAATTGCCCGAAGAAGTCTATGAGAGAGTAAATGGTATTTACCAGAAAGCGAAAAAAGAGGATGCCGAAGTTTTTAAGGACGATATAAAGTTAGAGCCAAAAGTTGTTTATAGTGTCGTTGAGCACCTGCAAACATTGGCAATCAATAAAATTGATTTGGATATAAAAGGCGTTGCCTTTGAAAGATTTTTAGGCGGGTACTTAAGGGGGGACATGGGACAGTTTTTTACTCCTCGTCATATTATAAAATTCTGTATTAAGATAACGAACCCAGAAAGAAGTGATTTAGTTTTAGACCCCGCTTGCGGAAGTGGAGGATTTTTACTTAATGCTTTGGATTATGTTAAGGATTTTGCAGAAACAAATTATGACGAACAGGAAGCCAGAGACCATTGGCACAGTTTTGCAAAAAATAATTTATACGGTATTGAGATAAACGACCAGATAGCCAGAGTCTGCAAAATGAACATGATTATCCATGATGATGGACACACTAATGTTATTAGCACCGATGCACTGGATGACTTTGAAGACATCGAAAATTTACATCCTAAATTTGAGAAAAACCACTTTGATTTAATTCTTACGAACCCGCCATTTGGGGCAATGATAAAAAGAACAGAAAAAAATTATTTAGACAAATACAAATTAGGGGAAGATAAACAAAATCAAAAGTCAGAGATTCTTTTTATTGAACGTTGCATTGATTTCGTTAAGGAAAAAACGGGTAGAATAGCCATTGTTTTACCAGATAGCATAGCGATAAATTCCTCACTTCAAGATGTGAGAAATTTTATTTTAGAAAAAACACAAATTTTAGGCATTATTTCTCTACCCGATTTCGCTTTTAGTCATTACGGAGCTAATGTAAAATCGTCCTTACTATTTTTAAGGAAGAAGGGCGAAAAGGAAAAAGTAGGTAACTATAAGATATTTATGGCTAATGCAGAAAGAATTGGCTATACGGCGACTGGTAAAGACGATGATGTTAATGATTTGGAAATAATATCAAAATACTTCTTAGCTTTTATTGAAAATCCCAATAATTTAAGCGTTGAAAAGGAATTGAAAGAAAAAATTTATGGAGTTAGTTTTAATGAAATAAAAAACAAAAGAATTGACACAAAGGGGTATGCACCATATTTCAAAGAGATGAAGGAAGAAATAATAAAAAGTAAATACCCAAAAGTATTACTAAGAGACTGCATTGAAAAGTCACAGGCAGGAGAATGGGGATTAGACCCAAATTCAGAAGAGGGCAACCCAGAAGAATATGAGCTTTGTTATGTTTTAAGAAATACTAACTTTGATAATCAATTTAATTTAGATTTTTCTGACGTAGCAATTAGGTTAATCCCAAAAAATAAGGTTGAGTCATTAAAACTGAAAAAGGATGATATTTTGATTGAGAAATCTGGCGGTAGTCCTTATCAACCAGTGGGGCGTGTAGTTTTAATAAAAGAATTGCCCTTTGATAAACCAGTTATATTTAGTAATTTTTTGCAAAAAATAGTAATTGATAAATCTGTTATAAACCCCGAATATGTTTATACTTATTTACAAACTCTTTATGCAATGAGTTATATGGCATACATACAAAACCAGACTACGGGAATAAAAAATTTATTATTGGAAGAGTTATATGAAACGCCTGTTATTAAAGTAGAAGAAAAAGTACAAAAAGATTTAGCTAATGAGTTAATAGGGGGAATGGAGAAAACAAAGGAAAAGATAAAACAATCTTACGAAAGTTTGTCAAAATCAAGGAAAGTAATTGAAAATACCATTTTTAATAAAAAAGAAGATTAGAAACTTTGTTGAAAGTTTGGTCAAAAGAAATAGTGAGTAGCGGGGTGGGGTAAAATTTGATATAAATAAATTGGAGTAGTGAGAGTTGGTGTTTTCTGGCTTCGGGTCAGAAACAAGGGTCGTGAATTAAGTCCGTCATCCGCCTTGTGCGGTGGATTTGCTGGCAACAGCAGAAGGTAGCGGTGAAAAGCGACCAGTGGCTTACGGGCACACCAAGAGTCCAGCCGAGCATAATAGGAGCAAAACAGAGGGCTGGAAAGCGAACCTCTCGCTTGCTACTCCCACAAAGAACTTCCCTAACGGGGAGTTTTTTGTTAGAGTAAATAGGCAATGCAACGCTTTAGATTTAGATAGCCACCGATGAACACCGACATTCTGCGGTTGTTCTAGGTGGCTTTTTGGTATTTGCCTTTGTAGCTTAATGGTAAAGCACATCTCTGAAAAGGATGAGAAGAAGGTTCAATCCCTTCCAAAGGCACAATGCCCTCGTAGCTCAATGGATAGAGCAAAGCAGTTCTACCGCTTAGGTTGCAGGTTCAAGTCCTGTCGAGGGTACTATTAACTTCTCTCAAATCTGGAATATAAATATACTCTTTTTGCTCCTGTATAATGGTTCTAACATCGTTCACGATGCGGAGCCAAATTGTATGTTGCGAGTTTGTTGCCTCGGCGCTTCGCGCCTCGGCA
>CAYIVF010000030.1:0-5910 GCA_964366875.1 uncultured Candidatus Saccharibacteria bacterium | reverse complement strand
AAAAGGGCTGGATTTATCAAGGAAAAAGAGTTGTCAACTGGTGTTCAAGATGCGCAACATCTCTGTCAGATTTAGAGTTAGAATATAAAGAAGAAAAAGGAAAACTTTACTATATTAAATATCCGATAAAAGACGGCAAAAATATTACGGTTGCCACAACAAGACCAGAGACAATGCTGGGAGATAGTGCTGTGGCTGTAAATCCAAAAGACAAAGGGTATAAAAATTTAGTTGGAAAAACTGTAATATTGCCATTATCTGAAAGGGAAATTCCTATTATTGCCGACCCATTAGTTGATTTGACTTTTGGAACCGGAGCTGTGAAAGTAACACCTGCTCACGATTTAGTTGATTACCAGCTCGGCCAGAAACATAAATTAGAATCCATACAGGTTATCGACGAATATTCAAGAATTACAAAAGAAGCGCCTTTAGCTTATCAGGGATTAAAAGTTTTAGAGGCAAGAGAAAAAATTATAGAAGATTTAAAAACCCAGAACCTTTTAGAAAAAACTGAAGAATATGTTCACCAGGTTCCAAAATGCTACAGATGCGATACAACTGTTGAGCTAATCCCCTCTTTGCAGTGGTTTTTGAAAATGCAGGAGTTAGCGAAGCTGGCAGAAAAACCAGTTAAACAAGGTAAAATAAAATTCCATCCTAAGTCATTTGAAAAAGCATATTTTGACTGGCTGAAAAATGTCAGGGACTGGTGCATATCAAGGCAAATCTGGTGGGGCCATAAAATCCCGATACAGGGTGAAAATGATGTTTTAGACACATGGTTCAGCGCTGCTCTGTGGCCATTTGCTACTTTAAATTGGCCCGACGCTAAAGCCAGGGATTTAAAAGAATTTTACCCCACCGATGTTTTATTAACTGCCCGCGATCTAATAAACTTATGGGTTGCAAGAATGATTTTTTCTGGCATGGAATTTATGAAAAAAATTCCTTTTAAAGATGTTTACATACACGCAACTGTTTTAACTCGCGATGGCCGAAGAATGTCAAAATCATTGGGAACTGGAATTGACCCTGTAAAACTAATTGATGAGTTTGGGGCCGATGCAACAAGATTCGGAATCGCCTTTCAGATAATGGGCAACCAAGATATGAGATTCGTAACCGATAATATAGTTATGGGAAAGAAGCTTTGTAATAAGCTATGGAACGCTGCAAGGTTCGTATTACTTCAAAATCCAAATCCCAAATTCCAAATCCCAAATAAAATTCAAATTTCAAAATTCAAATTAACGAATGCAGATAAAAACATCTTAAAAGCTTTGGATAAAACCATAAAATCAGTTAATAAAGATTTGGAGACTTTTGAATTTGGAAAAGCCTGCCATACTTTATATGATTTTTTCTGGCATGATTTCTGTGATAAATACATAGAAGAGTCAAAAAAACAAAACGATAAAAAAACCAAAGCTCTCTTGCTATACGTTCTATCAAATTCACTCATATTACTGCACCCGTTTATGCCATTTATTACTGAGGAAATTTATCAGCAATTACCAGTAAAAGACAGAAAAGAGTGTATAATGATAGAAGAGTGGCCTTCATAAGGCGGGAAACCAAGATGGACTATAAAATAATACTCTACATAATTTTTGGAATTTTGCCCAGTCTAACCTGGCTTTCTTATTATCTAAGAAAAGACGTACACCCGGAATCAAACAAAATGGTTTTAAAAATTTTTTTATGGGGCGCCTTAGTCACTTTACCGGTCTTTTTTGTTCAAATATGGTTTGCCGCCTTACTGAACAAATTCGGTCCCAACTTATCCCCTGTTATTATTTCTTTAATATACTGGTTTTTAATAATATCCTTTACAGAAGAAATTTTTAAATATTTAGTAATAAGAACAAAGGTTTTAAACAGCCCAGAACTTGATGAGCCGTTGGATATAATGCTATATATGGTTATTGCTGCTTTAGGATTTGCCGCTTTAGAAAATATACTTTATTTGTTTGCTCCGACAGACCAACTTACCTTAAACGATATTATAAATAGAACCGTCCTCGTGAGCTTTATCCGTTTTATAGGAGCCACATTCTTACACACCTTGAGCTCTGGAATACTGGGCTATTTTATAGCTCTTTCAATCTACAAAACAGAAAAGAAATTAAAATATATTGCTTTGGGTTTTTTAATAGCTGCGGGCTTGCACGGCCTTTATAATTTTTCTATAATGACAATGGAGGGACTATTTAAAATAGTCATACCAATAATGATTCTGACAGTATTAGCCTTCTTTGTTATTTCGGGTTTTGAAAAATTAAAAAAAATGAAGGGTATATGTAAATTAAATTAAAAATATATGGCAAACAAAATAAAAGTTAAAGAAGAGTCATCTGAAATATTTAATACTGACGGCGAGTTAGTAATAGACGTCTTTGAAACAAATTCAGATTTCGTGGTTTTAGCAGCCATTGCCGGAGTGCAGATAAAAGACATTGATATATCATTGGAAAAAGATATGATGGTTATTAAGGGCAATAGGTGCAACCCGAACAACCACCACGATAAGAAATACTTTTACCAGGAATGCTACTGGGGGCCCTTTTCAAGAAAAATAGTTTTACCTGAAAATATAGACATAGACAAAGCCGATGCTCAAATGGATAAAGGAGTGTTGACTATAAAAATCCCCAAAAACGAACGACCCAAAGGGTACCCCGAAAAAATAGGAGTGAAAGTTGGATAAAATACACAACAAAAAAAGGCTATGTCGGACATAGCCTTTTTTTGTTGTGCCGAGGGTGGGACTCGAACCCACAAGTCTTGCGACACATGGTCCTAAGCCATGCGCGGTTGCCAGTTTCGCCACCTCGGCTTAACAGAAGTATAACAAAAAATGGCACCAAAAAATAGAGTTGACACCATTATCACCCTTATCCACACCCTAAAAAATTCCACTGTACTTTTAATGCGTCAGCTACTAAATTGGCCCCCATTCCAGCTATTATAATTAGTATTGTCCCGATAACCGCGGCCAATATAGCTTTTTTTGCTATTCCTGTCTTTTCAGGGTTCCCAGCCGAAGTTAGCCATAAAATACCTGCAATAACCCAGCCGACAACCACTAATGTAATACCTATATTATAAGACACATCTTTTACACTTTTAACCATATTGCAGAATGTATTCGGTTGTTGTGCGTGTGTCTCTATCGGCAAAACTAAAACAACAGCAAGTAAAATTAAAAATAATATTTTTTTGTTCATGTTTTAAACTCCTCTTAATATTGCGTTTTCTATTATAGCTCCTGCCGAGTAAGCTAAGATAACTATAACCGTTCCTCCTATAGATGTAAATAATGCTGTTTTTGCTTTAGTCAACTTCTCTGGAGCGCCTTGAGCGGCTAAAAACAAAACGCCTGTTGTAACCCAAAGAATAATTACTATACCCGTTGCAACAACCCATACTACTCTTGCAACATTAGCCACCATATCAGTAATAGTTTGCGCTAAAACCATATTTGGTAAAACCAAAACACCTAATAAAATCAGAAATAATAATTTTTTATTCATATTCATCATATAGTTTTCTGGCCCTCGCTAACTTATATCTACAAGCAAGGGCCAGAGCTTATAACTAAAATATGTTTTTGACTACGGTAATTATCGTAAAAGCCAAAATACCCACAACGACTCCAGCTATCCCCCAAAGAAAAGCTGTTCTTGCCTCTTGAATTTTTTCAGGACTGCCGCCCGCTGAAAGAAACTTGACACCCGCTATAACGAAAGCAATCAAAACAATAATTGTGAAAACTATCCAAACGGCATTTGCAATCTTATTACCTAATGACGTAAGGTCAGTGGAAATATTTGGCGGCGCGCCCCCTATCTGCGCTAATGCCACAATCGGCAGAACCACCAAGCCGATAGAAGCTAATGTTAATGCAATTTTCTTCATTTTTGATATTTAATTCTTAATTTTAAAGTTTATGTCTCGACCTTTTTAAAATTTTATCTTGCACCAAGAACGCTTTTAATAACTTCTACTATTGCTGTGGCCGCTATGCCGATAACTATACCGGCTATTGCATACACTAAAGCTGTTTTAGCTGTTTTCATTCTTTCCGGACTGCCAGCTGAAGTAAGATAAAGAATACCGGCAACTATTATCATTATAGTGCCCAAGGTTCCCACAAGTAAACCAACCGCGCCGGCAATTTGCAATAAAAGTTGTCCGAAATTTTGAGCGCTTAAAGGGTTTCTAATTTCAACCACCTGCGCCAAAGCAAAACTTGTTAAACCGAACAAACCAACAAATATAAGCAGGATTATTTTTTTATTCATATTATTCAATTATACAACAATTAATCTTTTAGACAAGCGCCAGAGGCAACCTTGTCTCCTTCCTCCAGGCGCATTATCCTTACACCCTGGGTTGCCCTGCCCAATAAAGATATGGATTTTACGCTGGTTCGTATGACTTGTCCTTTTCTTGAAATAACGATTAAATCTTCTTCTTCTATTATATCCTCTAAAATACTAGAAAGCACTAGAGGGCCTGTTTTGCTTGTGATTTTGGCTGTTTTAATTCCAGAGCCGCCCCTGCCTTGAACTCTGTATTGAGAAATTTCTGTTCTTTTGCCATAGCCGTTTTCCATTACTATCAATAAATATTGCTTTCCTGGTCTTTTCTCTATCACATCCATTCCAATAACTTCATCTTGCTTCTTCAAGCGAATTCCTTTTACTCCAGCAGCCGAGCGACCCATTGGCCTTATGTCCTTTTCTTTAAATCTTATAGATATTCCATTTTTAGTTGCTAAAATTATATCGTCTTCGCCCGTTGTTTTAACAACTTTTTTTAATAAGTCTCCTTTCTCCAGCTTTATGGCGATAATTCCGCTTTTTCTTACATTCTCAAACTCTTCTAAAGCAGTTTTCTTTATTCTTCCATTTTTTGTAACCATAACTAAATACTTAAATTTTCCCGCTTCTTCTTTTTTGGTGGGCACTAATGACAAAACTTTTTCTTCTGTTGATAATTCCAGAAAATTCAAAAGCCCCCTGCCCCTGGCAACCCTTGTGCCCTCTGGGATTTCATATACCTGAGTCTGAAACACCTTTCCAGAGTCGGTAAAAAACATCAGGTTATCGTGCGTAGAGGCAAAAAGAAAATGTTCTACAATATCATCTCCCATTGTTTTCATTCCCATAATGCCTTTCCCGCCTCTCTTTTGAATTTTATAAGTAGCGGGATTTATCCTTTTGATATATCCGCCTGTAGTTAAAGTAACCATTGTTTCTTCTAATGGCACCAAATCAACTTCTGTAATCTCGCCTAATTTCTGCTTTATTACCTTTGTCCTTCTTTTGTCTCCAAACTTTTCTTTTAATTCTTGTAAATCTTTTTTTATAATACCCTTCAATCTCTCCGGACTTTTTAATATCGCTGTCAGCTCTTTTATAGTCTCTAAAATCTCTTTTAGCTCGTCTTCTATTTTTTTTCTTTCCAAACCCGCCAATGTTTGCAATTTCATTTCCAAAATTGCTACTGCCTGCCTTTCAGTCAGCTTAAACTTTTTTATTAAATTGTTTCTGGCTTCCTCTTTGTCTGCTGACTTTTTAATAGTTATGATTACCGCATCAATATTTTTTAAAGCAATTGTCAAACCCTCTAAAATATGGGCTCTTTCTTTAGCTTTTTCTAAATCAAACTTTGTTCTGCGCGTTACAACTTCTTTTCTGTGCTCAATAAAATATTTCAAAACATCAGAAATAGAAAGGATTTCCGGCTGTATGCCGTCAACCAAAGCCAGAAGATTCAAGTGAAATGTTTTCTGTAAATTTGTAAATTTATACAGGCGGTTTAAGATTCTTTGCGGCTGAAAGCCTTTTTTAACATCAATAACAATTCTCATGCCCTCTCTGTCAGACAAATCCCTGATAT
>CAYIVF010000029.1:0-6002 GCA_964366875.1 uncultured Candidatus Saccharibacteria bacterium | reverse complement strand
TCTGTTCTGTGGAGTAGTCGGTGCCGTCATAAGCTCGGCAGTAGACTGTTCTTGTGGCGTCGCCGGTGGCGACCGCATAAGTACAGGTCATTGTGGAATACGGAGTTGTGTAGCTTGCGTTAGCTTGCGAACAGAGTGTGTTGGCTGAGGTTGGGGTTCCGCTCTCATTGCAGTAGTAATACAATGTGTCGCTTTCTGCATCGCCTTGTCCAGTTGGGGTGATTGTGATTGTTTCACCTCCTTTAATGGGGTCGGGGGTGTCGGCAACACTGGTTAAGGTTGGGGCGGTGTTGGGTATAAAACTCACCGTAACTGCATCTAAAACCGGCGTGTCTGTGCCGTCAGAAGTGAATGCCATTTTGTAGTAAAAGTTAGCGCTGGTCCAGCCAAGAGTAGACAGACTAATCGTGTTTGTTCCGGCAGAAAGCGTGTCTGAACCGCTTGCGCCCGACGAATTAACCCATGTAGAATTATCTTGGCTAAATTGGCATGTTAATCCGGTGCCGCTTGGAATATCGGTGGCGGTATAGCTAAACGAGGTTATGCTTGCAATAGTTTGCCCAGAAAGCAAATTAGTTGAGGTTAAAGTTCCCGTGGTATTATAGGTGTTTGTGGTGGTAAATGTGTCAATATAATTTAAGGTTATTGATTTTAAAATTGCCGTGTCTGTGCCGTCAGATGTAAATAAAATTTTGTAATAAAAAGTAGCAGTTTGCCATTTTAAGGCAGACAAATCAATTGTGTGCGTGCCAGCAGAAAGAGTGTTTGTGGCATTGATTGTACCCGATGAATCATACCATTGAATATTATCTTTGCTAAATGATATTTGCAATGCCGAGCCGTTTGGAATTGCCGTGGCGTTGTATGTAAAACTATGTATTATTGAGGCTCCCGCAGCCGAAAGAAGATTGTTTGAAATTAAAATACCCTCTGTGTTGTAAGCCAAAGCTTTTTCCGGAAAAGCACAAAGACCAGCCAAAATTAAAATGGAAAATGCGGCAATAAAAAATAAATTTTTCCTTAACTTCATTTTACTTATTCAAAATTATTTTAGTGTAATCCTTCGAAACGCCGATGCTTTTAAGCCCCCCCCCCAGACCTTTTTCACAAATTACTTTTCTTAAATTATAAGTATTAAACTGTTTTAACATGCCCAAATATGAATTTACGCTTGCCAAGAAAAGATTGCTTCGTTGTTGCGACTCCTCGCAATGACGAAATAGATTGTTCCAAAATATAATTTTTTTGTAAAAATTACCCTTTACTCTGTTTTTAATATAAATTCTATACGGTTTTATAACTGATCCTAAAAAAGACGCTCCTTTAGAAAAATGCTGGAGATATATTTTTTTAGGATGCAATTCAATAGACAAGTTATTTTTTAAATATTTTCTTATGGCAGGAATTAACGATTTAATATATTGCTTGTCCCGATGAACAATCACAATATCGTCCACATATCTGCCATAATATTTACAGCTAAGCTTATGTTTTATAAAATGGTCAAAATCGTTTAAATAAATATTTGCAAAAAGTTGTGAAGTTAAATTTCCAATTGGCAAACCTTTATTTTCTCCGGCGCAAAATAAACTTTTTGATTTGGGCAATCCTTGCCAATTTTCTTTTTTTCCTTTTATGCGGCAATTTTTTGTAGGGTCGTTAAATATAACTCTTTTGACGAGGCGTAAAATAAAATCTCTGTCAAAAATACTGGATTCCCGCTTTTGCGGGAATGACAGGAGGGTTTTTTCAATTTTTTTATATAAGACGCGCTTGTCTATCGCCATAAAATATCCTTTAATATCTAATTTTAAAATATAACAATCTTTTTTATAATTTTCAGAGCAGGAACGGATAAAATGGTCCAGTCGTTTTATTCCGTAAGAAGTTCCTTTGCCAATGCGGCAATTGTAAGCGTCGTTTATAAATAATTTCTCAAAAACAGGGCTGATGTAGTTATAAATTAAATGGTGCGCAATTCTGTCGCGAAAATCTGCGGCAAAAACTTCCCTTTTCACGGGCTTAAAAGAAATAAAACAAATGCTTGGCCCAATTTTATAACTTTCGTTTTTCAATTCTTCGTAAAGTTTAAAAAGTTTTGTTTCATAATCTATTTCAAATTTTAGCGCATTTATTGTGCTTCTTTTGTGTTTTCTAGCGTCGTAATATGCCTGGAATAAATCATACAAAAGCTGTCTTTCAAAATTATCGTCCATAAAACTTTTTTGTGATATAATTAATTTGCTGTGGGCGGCGTTTAGTGCCAGTTCAGGCTTATCATCCATGAACTAAGGGGTGCAAATCCCCTGCCGTCCACAGCCAAGGGTTTGTTCCGAATGTGATTCGGGCCAGACCCTTGACACGGCTCTATAATCTGCTATACTTAAATTAGATGATAAGCCTGAACTAACAAACGCGCTAAACGCAGTTCCAAAATTTCCGCAGAAATGCGGATTTTTTGTTGTAAAAACAAAGGGCAAATGCCAGTTCTTGAGGCAGCGGACGGAAAAACCGTTTGCCTTATCGTTTGCGTTCCGGTTGACAGTGGTATTGCTAGAGTTCAGGTTGCGGTTGAAAGCATTAGTGGAAGACTGCACAGATGACCAGAAGTTCGCGTTGGAAGTAAGATTACCGAACGAGCCATTAGTATTGCGGTTGCCGGACAACAGACCGTATGTTGAAAAAATAATCTCTTAATTCTTTTTGCCTTCCTTGAACGAAAAGCAAAAATTAGACTTTCTTGTCTTAGACTTATTCCTCGGCATCAAAACCGAGAGGATTATTGAACTGATAAAGAAAAGCTCTCTCGCCTAGACCGTAACCATAGGCGATTCTGGCCCAAATTTTTAAAATTTTTTATCATTTAATTTTGCGACCTTTCCCAAGCAGCAAGCTGTTTGGATACGCTTTCAATATTTTCATTAATATCAACAAACTTTTTCAGGCCGACCTGCCCCAGATCTCTGGTTAATCTGAAAAAAATTCTGATTGTTTCAATTTTTTCTCTTGCTTTCTTTATATGCGGCTTTTTGTCAAAACTGGAATTTGCTCTGTAAATTTCTGTTACCATTTCAATTGCCTCCTTTTTTATGTTCTCGCCCAAAGTATATTTATATTCCCTGTTAAAATCTTTCACCGCCTTAAAAATATCAAGAATAAGATCATAACTGGTTTTGTATACTGGCAAATGATTATAAGTTGTCATAAGTTTACGTAGCGTAGCGATATAATGCGTAGCGATATAATTTTAAATAGTCAAATTGTCGAATTATCAGTTCTTGAGGCAGCGGACGGAAAAACCGTTTGCCTTATCGTAAGCGTTCCGGTAGACAGTGGTAAGGCTAGAGTGCAGGCCGCGGTCGAAAGCAAGAGTGGAAGACTGCACAGACGACCAGAAGTACGCGTAGGAAGTAAGACTACCGAACGAGCCACCAGTACCGCGGTAGCCGGACAACAGACCGACAAAACCAGACGAACCGCCTGATTTTAATTTTGTTCCGGCTGTTGCGCAATCATATACTGCGCTTCTGTTCGCGTCGCAAGTTTGGCCGGTATCCTTTAAATAATTTTCCAAAGTGTACTGTTCCGCGTCTGTTGGAACGTGCCAGCCGGTTGGACAAATGCCTTGGACTCCGGCAGTTGTTGAACCGCACATTGTTTGGTTCCATTGGTATAAACCGCCGTTGGCTGTACAGTTTGCCTCTGTATCAGAATAACAATACTTTTGAATTGAACCGCAAGTTGTGCCGCTGTAGCCGGTTTGGTTCTGAACTGTATCACCGCCTGTTGTACACACGCCGGCATATCCGTTTGTGCAGGAAGTTATCATAGTTCCAACATTTAAGTTTGCCGCCATCCAGCACTGGGTGCCAATTGTAACAGTGGTGTATGTTTTACTGTCTCTTGAGTCAACCAAAGTGTTTCCGCACGTCCAAGAAGAACTTGCCGACAAACTTACTGTTCCGCCCGTTGTATCTACAGTAAGACTTGTGCTATCAGCAATTTTGGTTATATCGGTAAAATTGTCTGTAACAGTTGCGGGGGTTGGGTCAACAATGTAATCAATGTCGATGCTTGCGTTGGTTACTTTCAAATCAAAAACATCTGTTGGGGTTTGCAAGTTGACGAGTAGCACGCGGTACTTGCCGTCATGATCAATATTACTGAAATCAGGGTTTTGGCCGTCTGAAACTGTGCCGAGCATTTGGCCTTCGATTTGGTTGCCGTCTGTATCGGTGTACACCGGATAAACATGGATTGCCGCGTCGGCTTCGCCTCCTCGCAATGACGGACGGGCGTAAATCGTAATATCGTTTTGACTGGTGAGTGTTTTATAAAAAGTGACACGGATGTAGTCGCCTTGCGGCACAGTTGCATAATTTTGATCTTGGGTTGCTACCGTGTCATAAATATCTTCAATAATTTCATAGTTTGAATCCAAATGCCAAGCCTTGGAAATAAAAATAATTTCAAATATCTGGTCTGATAAATGGGGTACTGTCCACTCAATGTAATCTATTTTTCCATTGTTATTGGTGTCGTAAGCCGTAAACGGCATTTCTTGCCCGTTTTCATTTGTCCATTTGATTTTAATTTTGTTCTCTTGGCCAACCTTATAAATTTCAGGAATTGCAGTAAAAGCGAGAACATCTGTGAGCTGCTGGTCAGGATTTTCGCTTGTTGCCGAAATTGTAACTTGTTTTCCTGCGCCTGTTTCTTTTTCTGTGATAATTGGCGCAGGGGTTTCGTAGGTGACTTGAACATAGTCATCTTTATTGTCATTCTCCTGTAAAGGGGAATCCAGAATCTTTCCTGTATCCTCCGAACCTGGATTCCCAGTCAAGCTGGGAATGACAGAATCGTCCGCGGGAATGACATCAGAAGTTTGCGCGACCTCAGAGCTCACACCAATATTCTGCGTTTCTTCTGCATTCTGCGCTTTTGCGTTGCCTTGCTTTTCTTCTTTTGTTTCTTTCTTCTCTTCTTTTGTCTCCTTATCTTTTTTACTATTTTCTTCCTCTGCCGGAGTTTGTTCGACATCGGAAGTCGCGCCGGTTTCCAAATTTCCTGATTTCTCAGTTTCCGGTGTTTCTGCTGCTTGCGCAGACAAGTTAACTATTATCGCATTATTAGTAACTATTGTCGCAGGCTCGCCTGCCGCCGGCGGAATAATTTGCTCTGCAATTGATTCCATCGCAGAACTCACCGCTTCTTCTAAATCTGCAAAAAAAATGTTTGATATTTTTGCGAAAACCCCCTTGCTGCTGTTTTTTTGGATTGCAACGGCAATTGCCTGGCGTTGAGTTAAAGACAGCTGTTCTTTAGGTTTTGCCGACAAAATTTCATTTGCCTGTTTTGCTGTTATGCTTGAAATTTTAATATTCTTGGCGTTCTTTGGCAGTTTTAACAAATACTGGCTAGATTTAATGTCGTTGCGTTTTACCAATGTTGTCCATTCAACAGGATTGCCGTTGGCAACTATTGTTGTGTTTTGCTTTACAGAAACATTTTTAATTATTAAGTCATTTACATTGGATAAATAAAACATGTTGCCAACCGCAGAAATTAAAACAATAGCAACAACAAAAACAGCTAATCCTTGATACACAAGAAAAGGCCTGAAAGATAAAGTATGGTTTGAGTTGGCAAATAATGTTACTTTCTTTTTTGCTTCGTTGTTAATAAAAATCCGCCAGCTTAAAATGAGTTTATTAAAATTGAACATATATTTGAAAATCAAAAAAACACCGCTAAAAACGGCGTTTGTTGGTTAATATTAAAAAATTGTTCGCGAAAACAAAAATTTTGCGGGAATTTTTTACTCTCTCTCTCTCTCTCGGATTCGGACATCAGCATACAGACTAAATTTATTTTATTGCAGCCTTTTTTAACCATAATAATATTCACTTATTTTACCACAAAAAAGCCCCGCAAGGTCGGGGCTAAACTGTGGATAACTTTTTTGAAATAAAAATTTAAATTAATTCAACTGTTTTCCAGTC
>CAYIVF010000028.1:0-6469 GCA_964366875.1 uncultured Candidatus Saccharibacteria bacterium | reverse complement strand
GATAGCCGGTTATAAACGCAGAATACAATTCTGCTATCGTTTTAGGATTTGTGCGGATGCCCGTCTTTTTTGTCAGAAAGGCATCTTTTTTGTTGCGTGTAATCGCAACTTTAGGGTCGCACATCACAAAGAAACACAAATCAATGTTTCTTAACCATCTTTCGTTAGTAAAGAACGATTTGAAACAGTCGGACTCCTCTTGTTCAAGCTTTCGTTTTTGGCGAAGCCACTCAATAAAACACCATGCATCATATAGCCCACGATCGAAAAAGAGCAAATCGTAATCGGTGCTATATGATTGCTGGAGCAGAATTTGGAGCACATAGTTACTTGCCGCTACGCTGTGTTGTATTACAGTGCGCGGAATATTGCGGACTATTTTGGTTCCTTCTTGAGGGATTAGAATTTTGCATTCTTGCCCGTCGTTTCCCTGGCGACGCAAAAACACATCAATTCTTTTCAAAACAGCGCTTTTTCCGGAATCTGGCAATCCCGTTATTTCGATTATGAAAGGTCTTGCCAGCTTTTCCCTCCTAAACTCGTAGGAACACAGACACTTTAGCATAGCCGCGGTTCGTCTTTCAATGCTCGATTCGCGTGGAGTTTTCATGGCGATGTTTCCTTAAAAACAGAACGGGGCCTGAGATGGTCGCATTGATCGCGAGAGCCACACCAACAGATAAAGATTCTCAGAACGCCGGAGCGACAACAAACACGAGGCGTGTAGCCACTTTTGTGAAACGAACCAGCACACAGCGTTACGCTTTCAACGTCTAAGTGTTGACCAGTAGAAGCAAAATATCCCAATTCCAAAAGCAAGCGTTCTAGTAAAGTAATTCCTTTCTCGCCTCTGTTTTTAAGATCATCGGCGGAGAGATTCCTGTTTTCTTCATCAGCCTCAACGGCCCTTCTGAAACTGACGAAGTAGGAACCCCTTTTTGGATCTCGGTCGTTAACCTTAACCTCGTCGTCAGGGTTACCAATGTCTTTTTTGACATTAGCACCTAACTTTTTAAGACAGGCGACAACCTTTTTGCAGGTCAGCCCCTTCAAAACTGGAATAGCCCATGTTGTGTCGTTTTTTTCGTCAATCTTTAAGTTATTAATAATAGGCTCATATTCTGCCTTCATGCCGAGCAGTTCATAAACTATTTTCCAGTTAATATTTGCAACACTTGGTATCTCGCTTTTGCTTAAAAGAATCCTTCTTATTGTTTCTTCTAAATCTCTTTTGCTGTCAATCCATTTTTGGGCGAACTCCGAGGGAAGATCTGATGGAATCGCTCCCGTTACCAGAGATGCCAGTTTTTTCATCTGCCTCGCTGTTATGGGTTTACGAATGTTCATAATAGCCTCCTTTTTGAAATGGAAAAGAACAAATTGGTCTCAAAATTACGATACCATAACTAAATAATTTTCGCAATTTTTGTCAGGCCCGGCATATGGCTTGTTTTGAGACGGGCGAAGTGATAGAATTTATTAATCATGAGGTTTGGTATTGACGAATTAACAATTAAAAAACTGTTAAAACAAGCGGAACGTGACGGTATTCAAAAAATTGTAGTCAGAGCTGTTATTAAACAAAATGGCGAATTTTTGCTTCTTGAAAGATCCGCTTCTGAATTTTTGGGCGGATTAATTGTTTTGCCTGGGGGAGCTGTTGATGCGGGCGAAGATATTTTGCATGCTTTGACACGAGAAATTAAAGAAGAAACGAATCTCGTAATAACTAAAATAATTAATTATCTCGGCTCATTTGATCATTTTTCAAGCTCGGGCAAAAAAACAAGGCAATTTAATTTTTTAGCCAAAGCAAAGTTGGGAAAAATAAAATTAGATCCAACCGAGCACTCTAATTATTTTTTAGTAAACCCATCAGATAAAGAATTTTCAAAATTAAATATTTCTAATGGCACAAAAGCAACTCTGTTAATAGCTGAAAAAATACTAAAAAGCGACAATGTTAAATCAAAATTTTTGGAAAAAATATTTTAAGGTTTAATCATAATGTATTGGATAATATATATTAAATATTAAGTAAAATTTGACTAAATTTTTATAAGTGGTAGAATAAAATTAGTGATTAAACTTTCTGTCCTGAATATATGTGTATTCAGAAGTGAGCACTTGAACGGCTCTTTGAAAAGGAGAATGAGCGATGGCAATATTAGCATGGCTGACAGTAAACCATAACTGCAATTTGCATTGCAATTGGTGCTACCAGAGAGAAGTAGCTAACAGTCGGAAAAATATGAGCCTTTCACTAGCCAAGAGATTGGTAGATTTTTTGTGCGAATTAGGCACAGTTAACAATATTATTCTGATTGGCGGAGAACCTACTATGTACAGTCACTTCTTAAAACTTGCTTCTTATATCAGGAGTAAGGGAAAGGTGACCAACGTAGTTAGTAATTCCATTAGGTTCGCAAGTCGTGCTTTCGTCGAACAAGCCGAAGAGGCCGGCGTCGAAGCGGTGACTACATCGGTCAAGGGATCTTCATCGGAAGAATACCTTACGGCTACTGGTCGCGACGCATTCGAATTGACGAAAAAGGCAATTAGGAACTTAGAGGAATCAAAAATCTTCCAGCAAATTTCGGTAACAATGTCAATTTCAACGATAAGAAATTGGCAACAGATGGTCAAGTTCGTAAAGACTTGTGGATCGAAAAAGTTTAACTTTTCCTTTGAAAAGCCGACTATTCTTTCAAATGGAATCGTGTTTGACGATTTAATGTCGCCACGCAATATCGCAGAGTTTATACAAGACGTTATGTACCCCTCTTTATTGGAGACTGGCGTTAAGTTTAAAATTGAGGTAATGTTTCCGCAATGCGTTCTTAGAGACGGATTTGTGGAAAAACTTGAGAACGAAAATCGTGCCTTTGGCGGATGTCTACTTGCGGATAGGGAGGGAATTGTCTTTGACCCTGATGGATTTCTGCTTCCGTGCAATCATTTTGGTGGTTATCCATTGGGGCAATTTGGCAAAGAGTTTGAAACTCCTAAGGAGTTCGGCGAATGGAAGCAAGTCGGAGACGCCGGGAACTTTTATAGGAAGATAAAAGCAGCGCCTTGCGAAAGGTGCGTAGACTGCGACAAATGGTCTAAGTGCGGTGCGGGTTGTAGACTCTACTGGTTATATCGGGGACCAGACGAGCTTTTACCTCTAATCCCGGTAAAGGAGGTGGCATATGTCACCAGCTAGTTGTTTGCTATCCGAGGCGTATTCCAGGAATGGGATTCTGCCTCACACTCCGAGGTCCGAGATTCAAGGGGTTGTGGCTTGCCACGATTTTCCCTCGAACCAGGACGAGAGACCCTTCATCAGCATGATTTGCGGTGGAGACGGTTGTTCCAACTGATCTGCTCTAAGAGTAGACGGACAAAGGGGCGTTGCTGTTAGGATGACACAACGCCCCCCACTTTTATGAAAATTAAATATTCAAAAAAAATAGATAAGGAATTTTTCAACGAAGTAAATAAAATGGGCGAAAAACTTTCCCCTATTTTTGGTTTTGAATTTCCAAAAATAAAATTTGATGAAAGAATGATACCTATAGCAGAAGTAGTAGCTAATGTATGCCCTAATTTTATAAACGAAGAAAAGTTAAAGAAAACAATAAAAGGAATATACGGCAAAAATTTACCTAAAATAACTATATATATAAATACAACTCCTTTTTCATCCTGGAATGTAAAGGAAAAATATATTACATTATCTTATAAAAGTAACTTTTTTTCTACTCTTTGCCACGAGGCTAATCATTTTATGTATGATTTATTTTTTGGAACAGAAAAATATCAAGATACAGAAATTAAAGAAATCTTAACGGTATTAAATAATTTTTTTGGCGTAGAAGACAAGGGCTGGCAAAAATTTTATATACAAAGAAAAGCGGTTTTAGATTTTTATAACAAAAATAAAGATTTAAAAAAAACAGTTGAATATGCAAAAAGTATTATTAAATAAAAGTGGTATAATAAAAAAATAATAATTTAATTTCAAAAATAAGGGACATGGTAGCGAAACAAGTATTTTTAACAAAGGGGGTAGGAGTTCATAAAAATAGTTTATTCTCTTTTGAGTTGGCGTTAAGAGATGCTGGAATAGAGGGGTGTAATCTTGTCCCTGTTTCAAGTATTTTTCCTCCTGGTTGCGAGTTAATTAGCAAGGAAGAGGGTTTAAAGCATTTAAAAGACGGGGCTGTGACTTTTTGTGTTATGGCTAGAAGTCAAACTAATACTGATAAGTTAATATCAAGTTCAGTTGGTCTTTGCTTTGTAAAAAATACTAATCATCGAGGATACCTTTTCGAGAATTATTCAAATGGAAAAAATGTAGAAAAATGCGGACAAGAGGCAGAAAATTTAGCCAAAGAAATGCTGACAACATACTTAAACACATCTCAGGTTAAACTTGATGAAAGCACGGAAATTTTAAAAACAAATATATGCCAATCTGCAAAAGGAAAAAAGAAAACGTGGACTACAATAATCGCTATAGCTGTTTTTATCGAAGAATAAAAAATTTTACATGAATATTTTTTTAAGATTGCTAACAAAAAATATAGATGACATTGCAAGACTCCACAATTTAAATGATAAAATTTTTCTTTTAATATATTTATTATCAATTATTCCTATTTATTTTGGTTATTTTTTGATATTTTATGGAGCTACAAAGGAGACATCGATAAAGAAAATTTTAAAACTAAAATTAAGCGACATAAAAATCAATATAACAATAGCGGTTGGAATTATTATAAGTATTTTCGGGATATTAATGCCATATTTGTATATTTTATTTTGGGGCAATAATCTTCCATTTATTTTTTATCTCGTAGTTTTTTTAATTATTTTTATTCTACTTTTATTTTTCATGTTCAAAATTACAAATATTTTTAGAAGGAGAAAAACAATAAATATTGATGGTATAGAAATTATAAAAAAAGAAGTCATAGCCGACAATTCTGAAAAGGAAAAGATGTGGGAGATTTATGACGCCTCTTTTATAGAGTTAAACAAAAATGCTCCATGTAGGCAAAGTTTTGATAAGGTGCATTTTATAGATTTGATGGATAAAGCAGATGTTTTAAAATATTTAATTTTTGAAAAAGACACCCGCGTGCTTATTGGTTTGGGAATGATTACTAATAATTTTGAAAACACTCCTTGGATTAGCGAAGAATATTTTAAAGAAAAATTTAAAAATAATTTTGATAAAAAAAATATTTATTATTTTATGGGTATAGCAATCGCAGATAGCTGGCGGTACAAAGGGTATGCCACTGTTTTGGTAAAAAAAATGACCGATGAGCTTTCAAAAGATGCAATAGTAGGATTCGATAATTCTAAAAGAATGAATTTTTTTATTCCACATTTTGCAGATAATAGTGGCAGGAGAAAAAAAAGAACATTTTTAGATAGCCAAAATTATTATATCGTTTCATAAAGCATATGTTTTATATCGCAATTCCATTATCAGCTTTATTTTTCTGTATTTTTCTTGCCGTATATATTCTCTGGAGCGATGGGAAAAGTACTGCAAATAAATTTTTTGCGTTGCAAATTTTTAGCGCGGCTCTTTGGGTATTTTTCAATTTTATGGCAGATATTGCTAAAACACCTGAAGAGAATTTATTTTGGAGTAGAGCAACATTGATTGGGGCTTCTCTTGTTGTTGTTTTCTTTTATTTTTTCTCCTTATATTTTCCTAAAGAAAAGCCGTCAAAATCTATTTATAAATATATAGTTTTATTTTTTGCTTTATTGATTATTGTTTTATCTCCAACAAAATGGAATATTTCTTCTGTTTATTCGTTAAACGGCGGGTTCGGCATAGATACTGGTTTTTTATATCTTCCATTTTTATTTTACCTTGCTTTAATATCCGTTTTCTCCGTATTCAATATTCTTCATAAAGCAGATACTCATATCGAAAAAATACAAGCAAAACTAGTTGTCGTTGGAATAATGATTAGTATTATTTCTAGTTTTATAACAAATGCAATTTTACCTGTTCTAGGAAATTCTCAATATGTAAGTTTTGGTTCTTATTTCATCGTTTTTTTCCTGTTTTTTACTTTTTACGCAACAATAAAGCACCACCTTTTTAATATAAAAGTTATAGCAACAGAATTATTCATTCTGATACTCTGGTTAATTTTATTAGTTAGAATATTTTTTTCCGACAATACATCAGATTTGATAATTAATATAGGTATTTTTGTTTTCGTTGCACCTATTGGCATTTTGCTTGGTAAAAGTGTCATAAAGGAAGTAGAGCAGAAGGAAAAAATGGAGAAGATGGCGGAGGAGGTGAAGAGGGCGTATGAGATAGAGAAGAGAGCTAAGGAGGAACTGGAGGTGCTGGGGAATGTGAAAAATCAGTTTTTGATGACAATTCAGCATCATTTGCGAACTCCGCTGACCTCTATGCGCGGATATGCCGATTTGCTGCTTAACG
>CAYIVF010000027.1:0-6895 GCA_964366875.1 uncultured Candidatus Saccharibacteria bacterium | reverse complement strand
CTTTTTCCATTTGGCGGAGGAGGTGGGACTCGAACCCACAGGCCCATTGCTGGGTTACATCTTAGCAGGATGTTGCCTTGCCATTCGGCACACTCCTCCCTACGTTGTTATTATGCTTTATTTAGCATACCTTTTCAAGTGTTTAGGATTGCTTGTTCCGATAATTTGAAAATACTTTTCAATTTTTTCTTTATCTTCTATTTGAACACATCTATTGTTTTTTATTTTAGGATCTAAATCTAACTTCTTTAAGATATCAAAGACAGATTTTCTTAATTCTAGCGAAGCACTCGTAAAATTTAATCTTTTATAACTGTATAATTTATCTTTTATTTTATGGCATTCATCAAATATACAGCCGTCTGTATCAACAAGTCCTTTCACACAAGCTTTTTCAAATTCCAAATTTCCCTTAATCCAATTTGGAATATCTAATCCTTGCTTTAATTTATTTCCGATATTCAATCCTATTTTTTTATTACAAAATTCAACTAATTTTTTTCTAGAAACCGAAATAATCATCACTGTATGGCTATCTATAAAATAAACAAAAGCATCTACATTAAATAATTTTTTTATTAATTTTTTTATAAAATATCCATATTTTCTGTCACTTATACTGTTTGTGTAAACGGATACTTGATTTTGGGTAATTCCTCCATCTCCCAGCATAATTCCCGTAAATTCTGCTAAATCTTTAGAAAAACTAGGGATTTTTATTGGTAATGACCCCGTTATACATCCAACATTTTGATATTTGCCTTCGCTATTCCACCATTCATACCATTTCTTTTTTTGATATGCTTGATCGCCGCCCACTCTTCCATATTTTTTTAATGAAGCCAGTGCCCCCAATTTAGCTCCCTTAAAAGTATACCAAAACGGATCTTTTAATTTAATATTTTCGGGTATCTTCGAATTAGAAAGTTTGCAAATTTTTTCTAATTTATCTATAGGTATTGAATACTGCTCTCTTTTCCAGTCGTTTAATGTCCTGCTATGAATGTCAATCTTATTGGATAAATTAGTCCAAGAGATATTAAGCTTTTTTATTTGCTTAAATAAAAACTTTTTTTGTTTGCCTTTTGCAAATATAACTCTCTTTTGATATATTCTGTATGCCATTATTCCATTTTATCACTAAAATAAACAAAAGACCAGATTGACTTTACATGTTTTTTAAGATAGAATAAAAATCAATTAAGGAGGAGTGCTCCGAATTGGCAAGGAACTGGTCCTGAAAACCAGCGGGTCGCAAGGCCCTTGTGGGTTCGAGTCCCACCTCCTCCGCCACTGCCCCTGTCGTTCAATGGACAGGACGATAGCTTGCGGAGCTATAAATACTGGTTCGAATCCAGTCGGGGGCACAGCAGAAAGAATGCGTAGTTCTTTCACAAAATGGAATTTGTCTGGGCCCGACAATTCTCTTTAAAGAAAGGAGAGAGAAATGAAAGAGGCACAGCAAATCCCGGTCAACAGGTGTTTTAACGGCCACTGCCCCCAAAACCTAAGGAAAAAGAACAGGCAGGAAAGAGCAAAGGCGCTTTTGGCTGAAGCTGCGAGGAAAAAGGCGGAAAAAGCAAAAAGGGAATTGCAGAAGGCAATGGAAGGAAGAGTAAACCGCTTCCTCAATGGCCTTATGAAGGAAATTCGCCACAGGGGCCTCGTTGACTTCCTGCCAATGGTGGAAAGACGAGTAAGGGAGGGGCAATATCCCCAAATTGTCCTAAGGGTTCTGGTAGAAAGGATAAAAAGGAACCAATGGAGCAACCTCTCAATGGAAGACCAAATTCTCGTCACGCAGGCGGAAGCTTCTTTAGAGAAGCAGAACATCTGACCGGTAAAACCGGATAAGGCGTCCCGACTTCGTTCGCGGACGCCTGCTTCATTTGATTTTAAATATTCTGGTTGATAAAATAAATCTTATGATAAATCTATCAACAAATATTGAAGAGATTCCGCGCATAGGTACGGCTTATGCAAAAAGATTAAAAAAGTTCGGCATAAAAACAGTGCAGGATTTGCTTTTTCATTTTCCGGCAAGATATGATGATTTTTCAAATATAATTCCAGTATCACACGCCCGCCAAAAATTAGGTGAAACTGTTTGCGTGCAGGGAAGAATTACAGAAATAGAAAGCGCTCATACCTGGAAAAAATGGATAAACCTGACCGAAGCTGTTGTCCAGGATAACTCAGGAGAAATAAAAGTTATTTGGTTTAATCAGCCGTACCTAGCAAAAACTTTAAAAGAAGACGACTTTGTTTGCTTGGCTGGTAAAATAGGTTTTTATAACAAAGGCCTTTACTTAAATAACCCTTCTTACGAAAGAATAAATAATTTTGGGGAAAATGAAGAATTAACGCACACAGGAAGAATAGTCCCGGTTTATCCCGAAACAAAAGGGGTAAGTTCCAGGTGGCTAAGGTATGTTATAAAACCTTTGCTTTATAGGTTTGCAGAACAGATACCCGAAAGCTTGCCCAAAGAACTCATAAAAAAATATAAATTTCTGCCGATGCAAGAGGCTGTGCAGCAATTGCACTTCCCGGATTCTTTTGAACACGCTGATGCCGCTAAAAGCCGCTTTTCTTTTGAAGAGCTTTTTTTAATACAACTTTCTGTATTAAAAGAGAAAATACGGCTGATGCAAAAGAAAGCTCCCGGCTGTCCTATGGATGCAGATTTAATGAAAAGATTCACTAAATCTTTGCCCTTTAACCTTACAGACTCTCAAAAAAAATGCGCTTTTCAAATACTGAAAGATTTAGAAAAACAAGTCCCAATGTCCCGGCTGTTAGAGGGCGACGTAGGTTCTGGAAAAACTGTAGTAGCTGCAATGGCTGCCTTAAGCGTTATAAAAAATAGCTGCCAGGTTGCCTATTTAGCTCCAACAGAAATTTTAGCAAAACAGCATTTTAAATCCATATCAGAATTGCTTAAAAATTTTGACGTGAAAGTCGGCCTCTTAACAAGCAAAGATTCAAGATTGTCTAAAGGACCCAAAGGGTACCCCGAAACTTTTGAAGTTTCAAAAAAAAGCTTGTTAGGTGATTTAGAAACAGGCCAAATAGATATTTTAATCGGCACGCATGCATTAATCCAAAAAGGAGTTGTTTTTAAGAACTTAACTTTAGTTATCATTGACGAGCAGCACAGATTTGGAGTTGAGCAACGCTCTCATCTCGTCCAACACCAAACACCTAACACCAAACACCCAATAGTTCCTCACCTGCTTTCGATGACAGCTACTCCAATTCCGCGCACTTTGGCTTTAACCGTTTACGGCGACTTGGATTTATCTTTGATAGACGAAATGCCGAAAAACAGAAAAAAAGTAAAAACCATAATCGTTAATCCAAACCAAAGAAAACAGGCATATTTATTTATAGAAAAAGAAGTAAAAGATGGCAAGGGAGTTTTTGTTATCTGCCCCAAAATTGAATCTCAAAATAGCAAGACCCAAGGGGTACCCCAGGCAATAATAGCTGAAAAGGGAGAAATTTCTGGCTCATTTATCCCACAAAATTATGATTTGAGGTCTCTGTCAATGTTAGAGGTAAAAGCAGTAAAAGATGAGTACGAAAGATTGTCAAAAGATATCTTTCCCAATCTAAGAATAACTATGCTTCACGGTAAAATGAAACCAAAAGAAAAAGAAAGAATAATGCTTGACTTTAAAAAAGGAGAAATTGATATTTTAGTTTCCACCTCTGTGGTGGAAGTTGGCGTTGATGTGCCAAGAGCAACCATAATGATGATTGAAGGAGCCGAACGTTTTGGCTTGGCCCAGCTTCACCAATTTCGCGGCAGAGTTGGCAGGTCAGATATGCAGTCATACTGCTTTTTATTTACTACAGAGCCAAATCAACTAAATAGAAGACGATTAAAAGCTTTAGTTGAATCAGACAACGGCTTTAAATTGGCTGAAAAGGATTTGGAAATTCGCGGCCCTGGTTCTCTTTATGGCATCCAGCAATGGGGCATTCCCGACATGGCAATGCAGGGCTTAACCAATATATTTTTAGTTGAAAAAACCAGAAACGCCGCTAAAGAAATTTTGGAAAAAGACCCGGAATTAAAAAATTACCCGGCTCTAAAAGAACGCCTGAAGGGATTTGAAAAACGAATCCACTTTGAATAACGTCAAAATACAAAATTATCCGCTCTCACGGATTTTTTGTTTTTGACAGCTCCTTGTTTTTATGATAATTAAATAATTACTTGTACCTTTCTGAATTTATCCCGAACCTTGAAAATAAGGGTATTCCGATGCAGAAGAGACAAAAACCTCTGAAGCAATGGCAGGCGATGCTCAAACGTATATTCGGCGAGAAGAATAAAAGGGATTCAGATTCAGCCGATTTGCTGCTTCATGTAGTTGAGGAAGCATCGGCCTGCGCAGAATCTCTGCGGAAAGAAAACGGAGCGTTGGAAAGCCCCATAGCTCACATGTTCAGCTGGCTCATTGCTTTCGCCACCAGTTTGGAAATAGACATGGAGGAAGCGGTCTTCCAGAAGTATCACGGCTCTTGCCCGTACTGCGGAAGAAAGAGAAATTGCATTTGCATAAGCTCAGAAAAAAAACCATCGCGGTGGTTTAGAGACCGTTCTGCCAAAGTCCCGCGCTCTTTAGCCAAATGGCAAAGACTTTTCGAAAGGATTTACGGCAATGTCAATAAAGTGGCGGGCAGGGAAAAAATCTGGCTCCACCTACTTGAAGAAATCGGCGAGGTAAGCAAAGCTCAACGCAGGAAAAGGATGAAAACGATAAAAGAAGAGCTGGCTGATGTTTTTGCCTGGCTCTGTTCTCTTTCCAACCTTCTGGGCATAGATTTGGATGAGATAGTTTCCAAAACCTATCCCGGAAAATGCGATGTATGCAAAAAAACGACGTGCATATGCCCGCTGGTTTAGACGACCTCGATTCTGATACGAATACGAGGTTTTTTTATTTCCTCACTTTTTCTGTTACCCAGAAGCCTATGTACTTTCCCAGCATTAGGCGAATTTGAGCGTCTAAGGCCGGGATAGCGCCGAATAGAATCAAGGTTATCGGCAAAAATATCCACTGTAAAAACACAGTGGATTTTTTAAATAGTCTGGAAAAACGGCCTATATTCTTTGGTATAGGCGGCAAAATCATCGTACTTAAAATAGCCGACACAAACATACCAAACATAGAGATTGTCAGAATCCGGCCCGTTAAAATGGGTAGATTAAAAGACAAAACAGTGAAATTAAATTTTTTCCCGCCCAATAGTATTGGCAGCCAACCCAATAAAAACAATAAAAGCGCCGCGGTCGCCCAAGACCAATATCCTTCAATCATCGTGGCAAGGTGAGATATTTTGCTTAATATTGATATCTTTTTGTTCTCTAAAAAACCAAACATTATATATGGTATTTCTATGCATCCCCATGCCCAACGTTTTTGCTGCTTATATTGATTCAAGGCTGTTCGCCAAAGATTTTTTGCCATTACAGCATCCATAGAAACTAAATAATAAATGGGCACCACCCTGTAATCTCCGTCGTAATAAAGGTATGCTCTCCAAAAAATACGCGAATCATCCGGCACTACATTCGCAGGATACCCTACCTCAAAAAATACCCTGGCAGGGATTGAGTGCGAAGAATAAGTGGTAAGTTTTTCGCTTCTTTCTTGCTGAATCATCTGCCAGAAAGTGTTGGAAGTTGAAACGACGCGAGAAAAAGCTGCAGCTGACCAAATATTATTGTTGTAAACCGGAATGGGCTGATAACTGGCTTTTTCAGGATTCTTTTCTGTCAGATAATACCATGTCAAACAAGCAAAATACTGCGGATAAACCTTAGTATCTATATCAAAAGCGGAAATTAAAATATTCTCATATGGTATTTTTAACTTATCAATAATTTTTTCTTTTAATTCTTTGCCCGCCCACAAAACGTTTGAGCCCTTTCCGCTAATTTCTCCTGCTATATTATCTGGATGCACTGAAATTAAAAACTTGAAAAAATAGTCGGCGTATCCGTCTGCAATAATTTTTGCCGTTCTTTGCGCTTTTTCTCCCGCCCTCTGTTCTATTGCTAAAACTACAATCATTTTTTCTTTAGGATAATTTGATTTTGTTAAAGCATCCAAACTTTCTTTTACGATTGTCTCGTCTTCTTTGTAGGTTGGCAGAATAATCACATGATAGATGTCTTTCCAGTCTTTTCCTTTCACTTTTTTCAACTCTTTTAACCAATCTCTTTTCAGATGATTTTTTACCCTAAAATATCCTGCTATCTGATGCAGGGAGAAATAAAGAATTCTGAAGAGATAATAAAAGGAAAAACAGATTATAAAAATAGATACCCAAAAAGGCATCAGCCAGGAAAAAATAAGAACTCCTAAAAGAGTGCCTATGCTGATTATTGCCGGCAACATTTCAAAAAAGCGGTACAACAATCGCGCTTTACGATTTTTTATATCGCTTGCTTTTGATATATCTAAACATCGTCTTGGCTGTCCATCAGGCTTGCTCGAATCCCATTCTATCTCGCCTTTGAAGTCCATTATTTTACATAGTAGCTCAATTAATTCTTTAATTGTTATTTCCATCCCAGAACCTAAATTTATTGGATCTGGCTTATTATAGAATTTAGTTGCTTTAACAATTGCGTCTGCTGCGTCATCGACATATAAAAATTCTCTTGATGCTTTGCCAGTTCCCCATACATTTATTTTTCTTTCATTATTTTTTTGTGCGTCATGAACTTTTTTAATCAAAGCTGGTATGACATGCGAGCTTTTTGGGTCGAAATTATCATTTGGGCCATATAGGTTAACAGGAAGCAGATAAATTGAATTAAATCCATGCTGTTTTCTGTATGCTTGTGATTGTACAAGCAGCATTTTTTTGGCTA
>CAYIVF010000026.1:0-7611 GCA_964366875.1 uncultured Candidatus Saccharibacteria bacterium | reverse complement strand
CGTCTGGTCCCGGCCCAATTATTCCAACAGGGGCAGGATTAACAGTGGCTTTGGCCTATAATAATCCAGCATCCGGAACAATTGTTGACGGACAAGCATTATATCCATTAGCAAGATTAACCTTTACTAATGGCGACAATGCCGAAGTAAAAATAACAGGATTGAAATTAAAGAGGATTGGCGTATCAGCTGATGCCTCTTTAGTAAACACATATTTATTTGACGGGGCAACAAGATTAACTGATGGCGCAGCTGTCTCTTCAACAATTATAAACTTCAATAACGCATCGGGAGTATTTACAGTTCCCGCAGGCGGTTCAAGAACAATTAGCGTATTAGCTGATGTTAATGGTTCGGCCAGCGAAACATTTGGAGTGCAGGTTACTGCTTCAAGCGATGTAACATCAAACGCCAGTTCAATAAAGGGAACATTCCCTGTAACTGGAAATTTACACACATTGGCCACAGGAACATTGGCAGGAGTTGAGTTCAACGCAATAACCACTCCTTCTTCTGCAGCTACAATTGACCCGCAAAACGACTACACAGTTTGGCAAAACAGCGTTGTTGTAACAACAAGAGCTGTTGACATGACCCGTATTTCTTTCAGAAAAACAGGTTCTGTCAAAGATGCCGATCTGCAAAACTTCAGATTATATGTTGACGGAGTACAAGTTGGTTCAGCTGTTCCAAACATTATTTTGAACGGCAACAACGAGTCGCTTGTAACTTTTGATTTGACAGGCGCTCCAAAGAGAATGGAGGCAGGCACAAGAGTTATCAAGCTGTTAGCTGATATTATTGGAGGGTCTTCATTGACATTCACCTTCAATTTGTGGAATTCAGCTGACTCAACATTTGTTGACAGCCAATACAATGCAAACGTATTGCCAGATTTGGTATCAGACGCAAGCTTTACAAAGAGGTCAACCGCAGAAATGACAATTGGTTCTGGTTCAATTACCATTACCAAAATGACCGACTCTCCATCTGGAAACATTGTTAACGGCGCTTCAAATGCATTATTGGCAAAATTCCAGTTAAAGGCAGCTGGTGAGAAAGTAAAAATTGAAACATTATATGTTTCAGCAAACGTAAATACAGCCGCAGTTTCTGGATTGAGAAACGGAGCATTATACGCCAACGGAGTACAGATTGGTTCAACAACTACTTTGTATGACCCAGCTGACAGCTCATACGACTATACAACTTTCAGCTTAGGTTCATCTTTAATAGTTGAGCCGGGAAATCCAGTAACTTTGGAGGTTAAAGCCGACATTTACGACACAGGAACTTCAGACACAACCAATAGCTTGGCCGCCGGAACCAGCACAATTCAAGTTACCATTGAAGGTTCATCTGCATGGAACAATGGTACCGGAATGGTATCTGCAAGCACACTTGATGTTCCTGCATCAGATGTAAGCGCCAACTCTCTGACTGTAAAAGAAGGTGGATTGACTTTGTCAGCAGATCCTTCTTACACAGCGCAGACAGTTGTAGCTCCTATAACCAACTACAAATTGGCTGCTTTCAATTTAAACGCCAACACAACAGAAGCAGTTAACATTACAGCCATCAATGTTTCTTTGGATGATGTATCTACATACGCAAGCAATTTGTATGTGAAATACGGAAGCAAAGTAACAAGCACGCAGGCATCAGTTACCACTGCCAGCAAGACATGGTCAATTAACGAGGTCTTGGCAGCTGGAGCTACAATACCTATTGAGGTTTATGTTGACGTGTCTTCTTCAATGACATCTGGCACAGGAGTAGCCACGCTTGATGTTGACGGAACAACAGTCAGTTCAGCCGCAACAGCCGATTCTGCCGGAACAGTTGCTGGACAGACAATCAACTTCAGCTCGGGCGCGTTTACATCAGCTTTTGCCAGCACGCCTCAAAACCAGGTGGTTTACGGTGGACGAGAAGTTGAGATTGGAAGATGGAAACTCACGTCTTCTTACCAGGCATACACCATTCAAGAAATTAAGATTGACCCAGACAAGAATACTGACCCGGGCACAAGCTCTAACGCTGAAGATGCTATTGTAAGCGTTTCGTTGAAAGACGGTTCAGAAGTTTTAGCGACACAAAGCTTTAACAATGTTGACACCAGCGGCTCTACCGGAGGTTATTACTTCACTGGCTTGAACGTTAATGTTCCCGCCAGCACGTCAAAAACTTTGACTGTTGTTGCTAACTTTACTGTCACATCATCCACTGCTGGAAACTCTGGCTTGAGAATAATCCCGGCGTTGACTTATGTTAAATACATGGATACGCAGGGAACAGTATCAACAATTACAGACTCAACAGGCGATCTTTACGAAGGAAACAGCACTTATGTTTATAGGTCTATACCGACATTGTCGCTTGCATCAACAACCACAAACAACACCTTAGTCAACGGATCGGAAGTTGATTTGTATAAATTCACAGTAACTGCTCCGTCTTACACAATAGGAGGTGTTACTTATGGAGATATACACCTAAAGCAGTTTAAAATTGCTTTGAGCTGGTCTGATGCGGTGTCGGCCGATGTTCTTGAACTTGAATCCCTTAAGCTTTTGAGCGGGATTTCTGATATAACAAACACTGTAACATTGATGGAGGAAGACACAGGAGGTTCTGTTGAAAGCACAACTGGTGTGACAGAAGGCAATGCTTATATAGTAGTTCGTTGGGATGGTGATACCGAGGACACAATTTCGGCTGGTAGTTCTAAAACCTACACAATTAGAGGAACACCGCAGGGATTCGTAGCCGCCGTTGGCACAGACGTAACTCACGACAGCGTGTCATTAGCTTTGACACCAGATGCTGCTGATGTAACATTCGGAAGCACTACAGTTGATTACATTGGTTATCTCAATACAGATAGCACTGCTCAAAAAGGCTCTATATTGAGCTTGTACACGGAAGCTGCTGCCAGCACTTCAGCCGAAGACGCAGTCATTATCTGGTCAGACGATTCAGCTGTGGCGCACAGCGCAACAGTTGGAACGGGCACGCCAACCGCAACAGGCGACTGGACAAATGGATACCTGCTTAATTCATTGCCATCTGTAAACTGGACAAAGTAATTCTGATTTAAAACCCTTGCTCTTCTTGTGAAAGAGTAGAGAGGATAAAAACCAAAAAGACCGCGGATGCGGTCTTTTTGGTTTCACTGATTTATACGTGGAATATTATTTTTTCTTTGTCAGATTTTTTATATATTCGTCATAGTATTTTTTGTCTGGAAGAGAGTTTAAAAAATTTATAACATGGATATGATATTCAGGGTCCAGTTTTTCTGTCAACAGGGCTTGTTCAATTGCATTATTATAATCTTGAAGCTCTTTATAAACACTGGCTAAACTAAAATGATATTTTGCAGACAACGGTTTTCTTGCCACTTCCTGCAAATAATATGATTTTAATATAAGATACTCTTGCTTGGCTTTTTCTGTATTTCCCATTTGAGTGTAAATATAAGCAAGAGAAATATGAATTGAAGGATCGTTGGGAGCCACTCCGGTTAACTGCCTTAAAAATTCTATGGCGTCCTTATTTTCTGGCTGCAGCTTAAAAACTTCAAGGGCTGAATTGGCCGCTTTTCCATATTCGCCGATTTGTTTGTATAAAAAAGCCAAAACTGCATGCCAAGAAGCATTTTTTGCATCGTTGTAAGCAATTGCCAATCTGTATGCCTCGGCCGCGTCTTTATAGTTTTTTTGGCTTAAGTAGGCAACGCCGAGATGAATATAAGATGGAATAAATTGTTTTTTTTCAAGCGCCTCTTCAATATGCTTTTTTCCGTTAATTTGATCGCCCAAAAATATTTCAGCAACTCCTAAATACCAATAACAAACTGCCTGGTTGGAATCTATATTTATGCAGTCCTCTGCTGTTTTTTTCATTGCCTGATAATCTTTGGCTAAGATTTCGTTTTTTTCCATTTCTGTTAAAAATTCTTGTCTTTTTGGGCTTAGCTTTATGCCTGTTTCAAGATAGCCCCTTGCTTCTGCTAATAATTTTTTTTGGCCTTCTAAATCATTTTCTTTTGCCGCCACAATGTTTGTCAAACTTCCCATAAAAAGCCATGTTCTTGACCAGTTCGGCTGATATTTTGAAGCCGTTTTAAGAAAGGATAGCGCTTTTTTTGAGTAAAATATTTCTTTATCAGGGTAAGCGGAGGCGCATTTTAATACTACGTCAGCGTATTTTAGGCTTGCGTATGATTTCAAAATTCCCGCTTTATCCCAGTTTTCATTGTCTGCGAGCTTAAGCGCCTGCTGGCAATTTTTTGAGCTGGCAAGGTTGCTTATATATGCTATTTTTTCATTAAGATAAAGCGGTTTTATGTTCCAAAACCAAAGAAAAAGAAAAACCAAGGCCATTATAAAAATAGCAATAGGTTTTTTTTGTAAAATATGCTTTTGGGGCGGCAAGAAAGTTATTCTATGTTCTTCTGTTTGGTTAAAAAGCAAAAAGAACGAATAGCCGATAAAAAAGAAAGAAATTAAATAAGTGGAAAAATTATCAAAATTAAAAAACAGAACCGCCAAATATCCGATAAACATTGCCTGAAGCCCATGAGCCATTATGGGCATTGACTGCCGGGCTTTAAGTTTTTGGAGCTGCCATAATAGCGCCAGCCAGAAAGCAATATAAAAAATAAGGGCAAATATGCCGGAACTTGCCCAGATTTCTAAAAACACATTATGCGGCCTATCCCACCATAATTTTTGCAGATTTGAGGGAACGGGGTCAAAATATTTTTCAAAGCCGATATAAAAATTTTCAGGTCCCCAGCCAAGCAGGGGTTTGTCTTGAATTGCTTTCATAGTAATCTGCCACGCCGCCAGCCTAGTGCCTGCTAAATCCTGGTTTATTTTTTTTATTGATAAGCGGTTAGCCATCATAGAAAACAAGCTGTTTTTTTCAGCAATTTGAGGAAAAAGGTTGAAAATTATAACTATAAAAACAGCGGATAATAAAATACAGGCAGTTAAAATTTTAAGGATTTTTATTTTTTTAGGGTATAGCAATAGGTAAAAAATGAAGCTAACTAAAAGTCCAAGATAAGCGGCGCGCGATCCAGAAATTAAAATTGTGAATCCAAACAAGCAAAATAGTCCAAGATTAAGCAATTTTTTATTTTTATCCTTTTCTTGGACAAAAAGCGTAAAAGCAAAAAATGTTAAAAAAAGCATATAAATTGCCAGAAACGTGGAGTTGCCCAAAAAAGAAGGAGTTCCGCCGCCTTCATAAGAAAGGAAAATTTTTCCAAAGATATTAAAATACTGAACCACTGCCAGCAAAGAAATTAAAATTCCCGCGGCAAACAAAACGTTAAATATTTTTTTCCACTTGTCTCCGCTTATCAGATAAGGCAAAAGAGCGGCAAAAATAACAAAAAATAATAAATTCAAAAATCCTCCGCTTCTTGGCGGAGAACCAAAAAAGCTAAATCTTATATCTTGTGAAAATATTAAAGACAAAAAAACAAAAAAAACAAAAATAAACAAAACCGCCAATGGCAGAAAAACAGGATTTTTTATTTTTGGCAAAGGCAAGGGCTCTTTTTTTAAAAAATATTTATAAAGAAAAACAATTATCAAGCCCGTGAAAACGATCCTGAACAATATTGTCCTAGTCCAATCAGACGGTTGAAACTGCGGAGGAATAAGTATTACGGGAAGAAATAATACAAAAGAAATGCCCCAAAACAAAATGGAGTGGTATTTTGCTAAAATAATATTGTTATTGTTTTTCATAAATATTTATGATAAATATAAATTAACTTTATTTTACATCTAAAAAGACAAAAAGCAACGTTAATGACGCAAAAAAAATTTAAAAATGTTTTTTTATTAAAGCTTCCTTACTGCGCCCATCCAAATTCGTTAAGAGGCGATGATAGTTTTAGGGCCAAAATGACATTCAGACCGCTTCCTTCTTTGGCTCTGGCAGTATTGTGCGCTTTTTTAGAAAAATATAAAACTTACGACTACAATCTAAAAGCCGTAGATTTAAATATAGAGGCTTACACCGAGCCAGGAATTCCTGTGGATATATCTGTTTATCCAAGTCTGTTAAACGAAGTTATCAAAAACAACGATTACGATGTTCTGGCCTTATCGGCATCTTTTGTTTTCAACGTAAAATGGGTTGAAGACGCCGTTAAGCTTTCAAAAAAATATCACCCTGATGCAAAAATAATCATTGGAGGAGGATATCCTACGCTTTTTCTCGAGCGGTGTTTGAAAAGACACGATATTGACGACGCGATAATAGGAGAAGGAGAAGCCACTTTTTTACACATTCTTAACCGATATAACAATCATCAAGATGTTGAGTTTGATAAAAAATTTCTTTCCGGGCCATATGCTTCAAAAATTAAAGAAGGGCAGATTGATAAGATAAAAGGAGAACACCGTTTTATTGATTTAGCCGATTTGCCCATGCCGGCCTGGGATTATCTAAACATAGATAAATATTTTGAAAAAAGCGGAGACACTACCCTGCCCATTGAAGGAAGCAGGGGGTGCCCCTACCGATGTTCTTTTTGTTCTACTTTTCTGGCTTGGGGAAACAGAGTCCGTTATAAGCCGGTTGATAATTTAATTAAAGAAATATCTGATCTTACAAAAAGGCACCCTGGATTAAAAAATCTGCTATTTGTAGATGATAACCTTTCTTTTTCCAAGGACATATTTAAGAATTTTTTGGTCAGATATATAAATATGAATTCCCGCCTGAAAATAGATTTTATAAATTTTTCGGTAAAGCATTTAGATGAAGAAATAATAAAATTATTAAAACAGGCCGGGTTGAGTTTTTTTGTAATAGCTGTTGAAACGGGCTCTCCTGTAATGCAAAAACGCATTAACAAATTTTTAACCTTTGACAAAGTGAGAGAAGTGGTAAAAATTTTAAAGTTTCACAATCTTAAAGTTGGCATTTCATGGATGATTGGCTTTCCTGGGGAAACAATGGAGCAGATAAATCAAACCCTAAATTTTATTCGCGAATTAAAGGCTTTTAATAATCAGGTATTTGCGGTTTTGCCCTATCCCGGCACTCAGCTGTTTCGCGATGCGGAAGCAGCAAATTTATTACTTTTTTCAGATAATAATTTTGATAAATTTGACTACCGGCAGGGCGGATATGTAAAAAGCGACCAATGGAATTATGAGCAATTGCAAAACATAATATATGATATAAACATAGAAACGAATTTTCTTAACAATCCATATCTTGAAGATGCTGACAAAATGGAGTTTTTTTTAAAGCATTTAGAGGGGCTTTTACTTTCCCTTCCTGACCATGTCGTGGCCCATTTAGTTGCGGGGTATATTTATAAGCAAAAAAATTATTTGCAGGAATGCGAAAAACACTATAATTATGCAAAAGAGCTGTTTAAAAACAGCAAGTTGGACAAAACTTTCAGAAAATATTTGTTATGGGATAATCCGGTTATAAAAGATTTTAACCAGTTTGTTAATTTTAACCCTTGACAATCGCGCTAAAAAAAAGATAGCATATATAAAAGTTGAAAATAAATGGGAAACGCCGGTGATTCCGCCAAGGCGGGAAACTCCGGGACTGTGCCGCAGC
>CAYIVF010000025.1:0-7626 GCA_964366875.1 uncultured Candidatus Saccharibacteria bacterium | reverse complement strand
CCTAAGCTGAAGGCAAGCACAACAAGAACGCTGTCCTCTGGATGGCTTTTTTGTTTTATTCGTCTTCAATACCATCGGTATATATTTTTTGTCCTCTCTTAAGATTTGAGTCTGGCATAACGCTCCAAAAAATAATATTACCATCGCCTATCCTCCTTAAAATCACACGGATTTTTATTTCAGAATCACCAACGATAGCAATAAATGCCCAATATTCCACATTTTTTGTTTTTATAAGTTCATCTTTACCAGTTTTGCCAATAGTTATAAATCCTTTTCTATGCTCCTGAATTGTGCCAGAGCTTCTAATAACCTTTAGGGTTAATGGCAAAAGATTAAATTTAAGAAGCTGTTCTTTTTTACTTCTTTCTCTTCTAGCAGAAAATTGAAGATGATGAAATCCATCTGAATTTAAAATAATCTCACATTTAAAATAAGGGTTATAAATACTCTTTTGTGTAACATAAAGATTTCTCGCTTTTTCCTTCCTCTGATTAAAATACTCAATATTTATATCCATTATTTTTATTTGTTAATCATTTTTTCTTTTTTTACTCAATCTTTTTTTCCTTATTCGGACATTATGCGTATAATGATCTCCCGCACATCTCTTTGTATAGATTAAATTCTCTTTCGCTTCCGGTGTAAGTGATGGATTTTTTACTTTTGCCATAAATTTGTCTCTAAATTAATTTTTATTTCTTCTTTTTTCGGCTCTCATACTATATGCAACGTCTTCAACTGCCACTAATTTGCTTTTGCTCAAAACTACTTTAATGGCGCGAGGAATATCCTCAAAATAGTTAAACATCTCATCTTGGGTTTTTATACCCTTTGTCTGATTTGCTTCCAAGTGTACATTTCCGCAAGTCCAAAAAGGAATCTGATCTTTTTTAGACCCCACTTTTTCTGGTAAATCATTAGTAAAAAATCTAATTGTAACGCCTATTGTTTTATTGTCTTTTTTCATATTTTTTGTTAATTAATTATTTTTATTTTATTCTATCAAATTTCTTCATAGCCCAAAAGTCCTATCAGGACTTTTGGGCTATATTTTTGCTTAATCCTATGTGAGCAAAACTCTTAAATTTGTAGATATTGTACTCATAATATTTTCTAACATCTCATAAGTTTCATCACTACTATATTTTAGTTTTGATTCTCCCAAAGAATAAGCTAGGAATGAAACAGCGTTAACCAAATCTGCATTATCTTTGTACTCAATTAAGAACCTCTCATAAAAAGGATGATCTATGTTCCATTGAATAATTGTTATTTTGCCTTGCTTTTCGGCCTCAAAAATTGGACCTGTAAGACCAAAACTATATGTGTCAAATCTAGCCAAATGAGCTAAACTAGGTCTTCCTCTTTTGACCACCTCTTCTTCAAGTTTAGTTTTTGGTCTTTTAACAACTGGATTTATAGGCATTGGTCTACCTTTTTTATCTGGCTCGGCCTTATCAAGTAATTTACTTTTTTCTGAAATTATTTTTTCTGCTTCGGAAAAATTAAGGTCTTTGGCCGATTCTCTTCTTGTATCCTTTACAAACCTATTGCGCAATGTACTTATTTGAGGCATAATATCACTTCTAAATTTGTCGACCACAGCTTGCGTGGGCTTGATATTATGTTTTGTATAGTTAATTCCCATAGCCGAATCCAATGCCCCAGAAAATATTACTTCAACTCTTACTCTGTTAAGTTGGGGGTGCTTATCCCATAACCCACCTAAATCATCATGCCTTGATATTTGTCTATAATTCCTAAGAACATAGAAACCTTGATATGCCGGACCAATCTTTAACTTTCTCATTATTATTGGATCAAATTGAGGAAGAACGTAGACTTTTACCGCAAAAGTTTCTTTTTTATCCATACCATCTATTTTTATTTCGTACCTTTCGTCACTAAAAATTTCTGATTTTTGTTTATACTCTTCTGTAAAGGCACCATCCGTCCACATAGGATCTACGATTTCGACCAGCTCTCCATTTACTGCAATCTTTTTACCAGATCTTAAAAAATAACGGTATGTCTCTCCGATGTCCTTTTTTAAAGAATCTTTAAATTCAATAATTCCTGGCTTTGTTAATTTATCACATTTCCTTAAAACTAAAACCGTGCCAGAATCTTCTAACCCTTGTAATTGAGCAAATTTAATTTCTTCAGGAGTTGATTTTTCTCTGTAGACATTAAAGTTATTATTTTTTTCCATCTCGTCAAGATCCATTATGCTGGTTAACATTGGCTTACCTTGCTGCTTTGTAAACACTTCTATCCTTTTTGCTATTGATATAGAAGCTGTAACCATTCCCATGCCAAACCTGCCAAGATCTGATTCTATATTTCTATGAGTGATAGAACCTAGACGAAGAGCTTGACCCAAAGTTTGTCCATCCATACCCACACCATTATCCGCTATGACAATATAGGATTCTCTCTTGTTATCTAGATTTATTTCAACGTCTACGCTTGTTGCATTGGCATCTAAAGAGTTGTCGATAAGATCACATATTGCTATGTTATTATCGTAACCACTATATCTGAGGGACTCCATCAGCTTAGATGCATTCGGAGTGTTTTCTTTGTCATATTTTATTGTATCCATGTTTTTGTCTCGATAACTTTTTGCCACCAAGACTATTAATATTATTTAACGAACAACTAAAAAAACAGAAGCAATTTCTGTTCCAAATAAAATTAAGATGTATTCATGTTTTTTGCGCCTCGATAACACCAAAGTGCCACCAAAACGAATTAATTTATATTATATTTTTATGATACTCTTTAATAACGCTTTGTCAATATCCTCAAATTTTTTAAGCTTTCGGTTCTTCGGTTGGTTTTACTTCTTTTGGTATTACTTCCTCTGCTGCTTTTTCAGGTTCTGCTAGCGCAGGTGTTTCTACGAGCTTTTCGGCTTCAACTACCTTCTCTGGCTCAGCAGACTTGGGTTCTGCTGGTACGGGTTCTACTGGTGCAGGTTCTGCCGGCTTTTCTTCTGGAGTTAATTCTGGTGCTGGTTCGGCTGGCGCTTCAGGCGCGGGTTCGGCTGGTTTTTCCTCCGGAGTTACAACTGCTGCTGGCGCTTGAGCTCCAGTTGGGGTTGCCTCTTTTGATTTTTTTATTTTAGCAACGTGAATTTTTTTTGCGTCTATAATTTTTTCCGAAACCAAAAGATTGTGTATTGTATCAGATGGTTTAGCTCCCTTTGACAACCAATATTGCACTCTTTCTTTCTTTAAGTTCTTTCTCTTTGTTAAAGGATCAACGTATCCTAAATCCTCAACAGCTCTTCCGCCTTTTGATGACCTTCTTTTGTCAATAACCACCACCCTGAAAAATGGCTGGTTCTTTTTACCTTTTCTTGTTAAGCGAATAGTAAGCATAATTTCAAATTTTTATTTTTAATAATGAAGCAGGAATAAGGATATTTTTCAATTCGGGGAGGCCGTGGGTTTGGCGTGTTGAAAAATATCTTTATTCCTGCGTGATAATTATTTATTCCAGTCCTTCACTTCTAATGCCAATTTTGCCGCTGCTTCCTCTGCTTCTTGTTTTGACGAGCCCTCTCCCTCAGCCACTAGCTCATTCCCGAGATAAACTCCCACTATGAACTTTTTTTGGTGGTCAGGGCCTGATTCTTTTATTACTTTATAATCAGGAGTAACGCCCATTTTTTCCTGCGCCTCTTCCTGAAACTGCGACTTTGCATCTTCATAAAGCTTGTCTTTGATAATTTCCGGAAGCTTTGAAAGCAGACATTTTTTAATAAATTTGTCTGCCGGCTCATAACCTGAATCTAAATAAATAGCCCCAACCAATGCCTCAAAGGTATTAGCTAAGATATAGGCTCGCGCCTTGCCGCCCTCTTTGGCTTCGCCTCGTGAAAGCAAAAGAAAATCGTTAAAACCCATTTCTTCTGCAACGTTAGTGAGCATCTTAGCATTAACTAAGGCTGCCCTCCAGTTAGTCAGCTCTCCTTCTGATTTTTCAGGATACTGCTTGTAAAGCTCCTCGGTTACAATCAACTCTATTACTGCGTCGCCCAAAAATTCCAGTCTCTCGTTATGGTCTAAATGAAAATCCGGATTCTCGTTCAAATAAGACCTGTGTACGAACGCCTGAGTTAAAAAGTCTTTGTTTTTAAACTTTAATCCTAATTTTTTTTCTAGTATGGAAAAATCCTGCATTAATTTTTTTCTTCTATTTGTTTGTAAACTGTGCCTAAAACGCCGTTAACGAATTTTCCCGACGTTTGGCCGGAAAAGGTTTTTGCCAATTCTATAGCTTCATTTATGGCTACTTTGGGCGGAACTTCTTCTTTGTTTGCGTATAAAAGTTCGTAAAGCCCGATTCTTAAAACATTTCTGTCAATTATCGGAATTTGCGGTATCGGCCATTCCGGGGCCGCCTTTTCAATAATCTTATCTATTTTTGAAATATGTTCTGTAATGCCGTCTATCAAGCTCCAGATAAAATCTAAATCTTCAAGCCCGGGACCGAAATCTTTAATGTTTCTGGCAACAATTTCTTTTAGAACGCCTTTTCTATTGTAAAAATCCCACTCATACAAAGACTGCATTACGATTGAACGTGATAAGTGGCGGCTTGCCATAGTTTTACTTCTTTGATAATTCCTCCATTGTTAATGGTTTCTCTTGTTTTTGCTCTTTCTCTGCGGCTTTTATTTCTTTTTCCCTTGCTTTCCTTTCTTTTTTCGTAAGGTCGGCTAAAACATTAATAACTTCCCTTCCTTTATAAAAACCGCAATTCTTGCAAACCGTGTGCGGTAAAACTGGTTTTTTGCATTTAGGGCATTGAGTCAAAGCCGCCTTTGTTATATACAAATGCATTCGGCGCTGACCTACGCTTGACCTTGTGTGTTTGTGTCTTGGAACTGCCATAAAAAATATATTTTTACTATAACAAAAAATCTTATTTTTTGCAATGCCTATTCGCTACAAAAGCGGCGGCTCCTGCAGGAGCCGCCGCTTGATTTCCTTTTAAAACGGCGATATTTCTTTCCACTTCGGCAATGCTTTGGCGCCGCCGGTTCTTACCGGAATGTTTTTTGCGGCGCTGCAGCAGGAAATCTCGTCGCAAACTCTCAAGCTGGATCGGTAGGTCTTAGGCAAAGCATAAGTGTAAAAAACATCTTCTCCTATCGTGTTATTATCGCCCAAAGGATAATTAGAAGGGGTATGAGGATCCCCAAACCACCAAGTATAGCATTTATCTGACCCGAGATAACAGGTCTTAGGATATATCCATTGAACTACATCCTTGCACGAATAAGGAGTCAAGTTGTTATCGTAGCAAATAGACAAATCAAAGAAATCAGCCCGCTCGGCTGGAGCAGGAACTCTGGGTAAAACTTCATACAGGACATTTGGAGCAGGATGCGGATATTCATATGTATATGTCCTGGTGTTTCCATCTCTGTCGGTATCCAAAATATCATTATAATAAATCCAATTAGAATAAAAATTAGTTATATTTTCCTGCACCATTACGCGCCAATAATAAGGAACGCCGTATTTAATATAATCGCCAGAGGGAACGGTATTATTGATTCTTACAAAAACTGCTTGCTGGTTTAAAGTCCTAATAGGATTATTAAGGTCATCAAATTCCCTATTAACTTCCGGGGATGAAAAATCTTCGTTGTCATCTATCTGCAGCACAAATTTCTTTTCAGTATTATCGTTATCCTGATAGACCCAACTAAAATAAGCTATGCCTGTTGCCGGAATATAAGTGCAATATAATCTTGCAGAAGCTTCAAGATTTTCCACATAAGGATTTCCCGCCATTGCGTCGCACAGGCCGCTATTCTGGCATTCGTCAACGCCTACGCCGGCAACGCACTCGCAAATACCCCCTCTGCATTCTGTGTGATGAGGGTCGTCCAGACAAGTGGGAGGTATGCATTGGCTGTCATTCCGGCAGAGGTTAGTGCCTTCGCCCGGAACCTCTTGACAAGTGAAATTTACACAATCATTATGTTTGCCGTCGTCGCAAGCAGCTCCAATTGTTGAGCAGAGGTCATCACCTTCGTCAGTAACCTGTTGACATACATTACTCACACAATCATTATGTTTGTTGTCGCAACTAGCTCCAATTGTTGAGCAGAGGTTAGTGTCTTCGCCCGGAACCTCTTGACAAGTGAAATTTACACAATCATTATGTTTGTTGTCGTCGCAAGCAGCTCCAATTGTTGAGCAGAGGTCATCACCTTCGTCAGTAACCTGTTGACATACATTACTCACACAATCATTATGTTTGTTGTCGCAACTAGCTCCAATTGTTGAGCAGAGGTTAGTGTCTTCGCCCGGAACCTCTTGACAAGTGAAATTTACACAATCATTATGTTTGTTGTCGCAGGACTCACAGTTATCCTCGCCTGGCTCATTTACGACCACGCATTGCTGCTGGCTATTGCATTCGTTGTGGGTATTATCGCATTCAGAATAAATTTGGCACGAATCAAGACCTGGCTGGTTTATTGAGACGCAATTCCCAAAAGTATCGCATTCATTGTGAGAGCTATTTTGGCAATCGCTACTTCGTTGACAGCTATTTGGGCCAACGGTTAAAATATATTGGCATTGTTGATCTTGGCATTTGGTATGCCAAGGGTCAGTTGGGGCTGGACCGCCTGGAGGACCCGGAGGACCAGGAGGACCAGGAGGAAGCGGAGGATCGCAGTCTGGACAGCCCGGATCGCCAGGCCCGCCTGGACCACCTGGACCACCAGGATTACCCGGACCGCCAGGACCGCCCGGCCCGCCTGGCCCGCCCGGATCACCAGGCCCGCCAGGCCCGCCTGGCCCGCCAGGCCCTCCTGGCTCATCTGGACCTCCTGGACTGCCCGGAGCGCCCGGAGCGCCTGGAGTGCCTGGGGCGCAAGAACCATCGCAGACAATATTTACAGTCATAGGAGAACACATAGGACTGCCAACTGGTCCGATAATGCACATACCGTCAGTAGATATAGTAAGAGTGCAATTAACACCGCCTGCGCAATAAGAAGTAGTTGTCTCTCGCGGACCGCCGCAATCCAGTGATTGGGTGCTGGTGCCTGTAAAAACACAACTAGCGGTAGGTTTGTCATTTGCGTCCGGCGCGCCGGCTTGGCAGGTATAATGTGACCACATTTGGTCAATATACTGTCCTCTGCATGTTGCCGGACCAGTAGGTCCCTCATGTAAGCCGCATATATCCACCGCGCCCACATAGTTAGCTGTCTCGCAATCATAACTGCCTTGAATAATTACACAAGAATTAACTGTGGTGGCCACCGAAGGTTCCCCTAACAAACAAAATGTGCCACGATAATCACTGACTAATCCGCAGTCATCCCACACCTCCTCTGGCCAATATGTATCACATTTCATAAAAAACGAATCGCAATATCCTTTTGCTTTTTCCGCAACCGCGTGCCACCCATTTGATTGCTCCTCCGTATTGCATCTAAATTTTGAGGGCACTATAATTGTGCAATCTTTTGTTGTCGGCGCATAATCCTGACATCTTCCCTCGGTGTCGCAAAAGCGGTTTATTTCCACTAACATGTCCCCATTGCAACTTATAGATTTTTCGCAATCTGAGTCCTGCGTGCAT
>CAYIVF010000024.1:0-10525 GCA_964366875.1 uncultured Candidatus Saccharibacteria bacterium | reverse complement strand
GCACTACTGTAGAAGACGCCAGAAGGCAGGCATATAACCGAATTGAAAATATATTGCTGCAAAATATGTTTTATCGTACTGATATAGGCCTTGGCTGGTACGAAGATTCAGACAAGCTTCAAACTTGGGGTTATCTATACTAAATTGTAAACAAAAAAAACGGCTCGTCGCCGTTTTTTTTGTTTACAAAATTATTTCCTTTCTAGTTTTACTGAAATAACTGCTAAATAAACAGCAGCTGCTCCCACTAATATATAAACTATTCCTGCCAGTCCGGTTTGTCCCAATATAGCCTCAACAAGATTATATTGCATAAGGCCAACTAATCCCCAGTTTAATCCTCCAACAATTACTAAAACTAATGCTATTATGTCTACAATATTTAATTTCATAGATTAGATTTATTTTTTTAAGAACCGACCTTTATTATACGATTGTTAATTTATTATATCATAAAAAGCCGTGTCAAGCCCATCTCCCACATTCAGCCCAATCTCGTCAGATACGCCGGCGTTTATCTCTAAAACATACTGAGCATTAACTTCAGGATTAATCTCAGGGCAAGATGACTCTACGCAAGGCTGGGCAGATTTGTTTATAAAAACAACCTTACTATCCTTGCTGAGCCATATTATATCTAACGGAATTAGCGTGTTTTTCATCCAAAAAGGATATATCCCTTCCTGATTAAAAATAAAGAGCATGCCTTTATTTTTATCCAAACTTTTTCTGAACATAAGCCCTTTTGCTCTCGCTTCTTCTGTTTTAGCCAGTTCAACTAAAAAACAATGCTCCTTAAAACAAACTTGCGACTGAGCGCCTAACTTTAAGCCGGGAACCAATAAGCTCTCTGTGAAATAAAAAAATAGATACGCGAGTATTATGACTGCAACTGCCAAGATAAGCAACTTTGAAAAAAAACTCATACCTTAATGGCTCAAGCGCTTGCTACGCTTTTTGTACTCTAACCAAATAACAGATATAACAAAAATATCGAAAATTATCAAAAACAAAAGCATCAAAGAGTAGGTATGAAAAAATCTATAGACCTGATAAAGTATAAAGGCGCTAAAAAACGCTATTGCTGTAGGATACGCCCAAAGCCTGCCTTTTAACAAAAATACTGCTAAAAATATATTTACGATTCCATGGGAAATAAGGTAAAAGCTTGCAAAGAGCTGGGTGCCCAAGGAAAAATCATTAGTCAATTTTATTATATAATTTGCTATGAGGTCGCTTGGATCTTCTGCCATTTCCTGCCAGGCTAGCTTAATAATAAAGCTGTCTACGATTCTCTGACCTGAAATTGCAAACAAGATTCCTCCGGAAATCTCAAAAAAACCGAACAGAGCCTTTATCAAAACGCCTATTTCAAAAATCTTGTCTACCAGTCTGCCTTGTTTTAAAATATTTTTCACAGCTTTTTATTATTGCCAAACCGTATCTATGCTAACCTGTTCTGAAGATTTAATAATCCAATCTTGACCTTGTTTTGTAATAACCGCCTTGCGTGCTTGCCAGGTAATTCCTTCCGTCAGATCACCTATTAAAACAACCTGCTCATCTTTAGATGATTTGCAACCGTAATATGCAGTTTCGCTTTGCACGAGCAACCTTGTTCCAGTGAAAGGAGAGCAAAATGTTCCATCTTTAAGCTTAACGAACCACGCCCAATTAGTTAGCTTTTCTTTAGGCAAAGATAACTTGGGCAAAGCTTGCGTAAGTTTAATTAAAAAAGAATCATTCACCAGCGGATTCATCTGACAAAACACTACGCCTCCCTGCGCCGCGCTAAAACATGGATCATAAATTTGATTTGAAACTTGGCACCTAAAAGCATCTTCTCTAAAAGGTTCAGCGACAGAGATTCCGAGGCACTTACCTTGTTTTGTTGATTCTGGCAAGAGAGCAGGAATCTTAAATACTATTATGTTAGTAGCCTCAATTATTGGAGTTTTTAGTTTTTTCGCTGAAACATTCTTATTTCCATAAATAACCTGTTCAAAATTCGGCAGAGATTTTATTTTTTCAGAGTAGTAATAAAACAAAACTGCTAACACAACAATGATGATGATTGCAATAGCAGTAATAACTATCGTTGATACGGAAATATTTTTTTTATTCTCTTCCATATATATATTTTACTATTAATATATATTAAAGACAATAATTATTGTTCAACGATACACCTTATCTCATTATTTGGTTTCACTTCTAAAAAACCGGATTTAACAGGAAAAAAATGTTCTTTTTCTTGGTTGTCTACAATTCTTATAACTCCAGAAGATAAAACAGTAATCAATGTTTCGTGATTATCCAAAACCGTAATCTCGCCCAACACTGTCTTGCAGTTTAAAAGCGAAGCTTGACCCTGAAACAAAATATTTTTTAATGAATAAACAGATAGTTTCATTTTTATAACACTTCTTCAATTGCTCCTTTAAGATAAAAGTTTTCTTCGGGCGACTCGTCGTATTTACCTTCTAATATTTCAGCAAAACCCTTTATGGTGTCTTCTAATTTAACATATTTACCTTGCCTGCCGGTAAAGTTTTCTGCAACGAAAAACGGCTGAGAAAGGAATCTCTGAATCTTTCTTGCCCTGTCAACAATCTTTTTGTCTTCTTCTGAAAGCTCTTCAATGCCTAAAATAGCTATAATATCCTGCAGGTCTTTATATCTTTGCAAAGTTAGCTGAACCGCCCTGGCGGTTTCATAATGTTTTTGACCAACTATTTTAGGGTTTAACGCAGTAGAGTTTGAAGCTAAAGGATCAACTGCCGGATATATTCCTATTTCTGTCAGAGCTCTTGAAAGCACAATTGTAGAATCTAAGTGAGAAAATGTTGTGGCGGGCGCCGGGTCTGTAATGTCGTCAGCTGGAACGTAAATTGCCTGAACCGAAGTAATAGAACCATTTTTAGTTGATGTAATTCTTTCTTGCAGCTCAGCCATTTCTTGAGCTAATGTTGGCTGATACCCTACAGCCGACGGCATTCTTCCCAACAAGGTTGAAACTTCGGAGCCTGCCTGAGAAAATCTGAAAATGTTATCAATAAAAAACAAAACGTTTTTCTTCTCCTCGTCTCTAAAATATTCCGCCATTGTTAAGGCGGATAAAGCTACCCTTGCCCTGGCTCCAGGCACCTCATTCATCTGGCCAAAAACCAAAGCTGTCTTGTTTATAACTCCGGACTCATTCATTTCTCTATATAAGTCATTTCCTTCTCTCGTTCTTTCGCCAACTCCGGCAAACACGGAAACTCCGCCGGACTCCTCTGCAACGTTTCTTATTAATTCCTGCAAGAATACCGTTTTGCCTACGCCAGCTCCGCCGAAAAGACCGACCTTTCCTCCTTTAATAAAAGGGGCTATCAAATCAACTACTTTGATGCCTGTTTCAAATACTTCTGTTTTTGTGGCCTGTTCCGTAAAAGCGGGCGACGGCCTATGGATTGGCCAATGTTTTTTAAACTTTTTTACTTGCCCTGAGGGGTACCCTTTGGGTCCCGAAGGATTTAATGGTTCTCCGATTACATTAAACAGATTTCCCAAAACTTCTGGTCCAACCGGCACCATAATCTGGTTTCCCGTGTCTTCAACCTCTAATCCCCTCTTTAAGCCGTCTGTTGACTGCAAAGAAATCGTTTTTACTTTAGTCAAATCAAGGTGCTTTACAACTTCTAAAATTACTTCCCCATCACCGTGTTTTACTTTTAGCGCGTTGTAAATGGCTGGGAGTTTTGCGCCTTCCTCAAATTCTACGTCTACGACCGGCCCTATAATTTGTGCAATTTTTCCTTTAATCATAAAAAATATAATTTATTTATTTTAACTTAATGCCTCAGCCCCCGCAGTAATCTCTGATATTTCTTTTGTGATTGCTGACTGGCGCGATTTGTTATACTGCAGGTTTAATGCATTTCCTAATTCAGCTGCGTTATCTGAAGCTGTTTTCATGGCCATTCTGCGAGCTGAATGTTCTGAAGCATTTGCCTCTAAAATTAAGTGATAAACCTGGATAAAAAATAAATGTTCTGCCAATTTCTCTAAAACTTTCTCGGGACCTGGCTCAATAGTGTATTCTTTTAATTTTGATTTATCCGGAACAAAATTAATACTATGTTCTTTTATTAAATCGGCGAACTTTCCTCTTTCTGGAATAATTTCTTTTATTGTGTCTGCAATATGGTCAAAATCAATCGGCAAGATTCTTCTGACATGCGGCTCCTGTTTTAAAGCAGACCTGAAATGCATTGAAACAATAATAACCCTGTCAAACTTTTTTTCCAAATAACCTCCAACAATAAAATCAACAATCGGTTTTATCTGCTCTGGCGTGGTGTAGTCTTCTACTGCAACGAATTTTTTAATTACGTTTAGATTTTTCTTGATTAAATAGTTATATGCTTTTCCTCCAACCACTAAAAATAATTTTTCTTCTTTTTTCCACTGCTCTTTTTCTATTCTCATATGAGCCTCAAATTTTTTGAAAACCGAACTGTTGAAAGCTCCCGCCAAACCCTTGTCCGAAGCCACCAAAACAAACAGCACTCTTTTAATATTTTTTCTGACTTCAAAAAGCGGAATTTTCCATTTGGAAAGATTTTCTAAAACTGAAACATTTGCCAGCAATTCCAAAGCCGAAAAAGCGTAAGGCCGAGAATCTAAAGCAATCTGCTGGGATTTTCTCATCTTTGTAGCCGAAACCAGCTCCATTGCCTTGGTAATCTGATTTATATTATGAACGGATTTTAACCGTTTTTTCAGATTCTGCGGTGATTCCATAAATAAAACTATTCTTGGTTATTGATAAATCTCTCAATCACCTTTTTTATTTCCGTCTCTAATTCGTCTGTGATTTGGCGGTCAGTTTTAATTTTTTTCAATAAATCTTTGTGCAGGTTTTCAACATATTCTAAAAACTTTACCTCAACTGCCTGTATTTCTTCTGGTTTAAACTTATCAAAATAGTCGTTCAATGCGGCATACAAAACCAAAACCTGCTTTTCAAAAGATATAGGGGTTAGGTCTGATTGTTTTAAGATTTCTGTTATAATTCGTCCTTTATGTATTCTTTTTTTTGTAGTTTCGTCAACATCAGATGCAAACTGAACGAATGTTTGCAATTCTCTAAACTGAGCTAACTCTAATCTTAACTTTCCAGCCACTTTTTTCATTGCTTTTGTTTGCGCTGACGAACCGACGCGAGAAACCGACAAGCCAACGTTAACTGCCGGCCTTATGCCCTGATAGAACAAATCAGACTCTAGGTATATCTGTCCGTCTGTAATTGAAATAACATTTGTAGGAATGTATGCAGTAACGTCGCCTAACTGCGTTTCAATAATTGGCAAAGCGGTTAAAGAGCCGCCTCCTTTTTCTTTTGAAAGCTTAGCTGCTCTTTCCAATAATCTTGAATGCAAGTAAAAAACATCTCCGGGATACGCTTCGCGTCCCGGCGGCCTTCTCAACAAAAGGGAAATCTGCCTGTATGCCCATGCGTGTTTTGAAAGGTCGTCGTAGACTATAACTGCGTCTTTGCCTTTGTCTCTGAAATATTCTCCTACTGCGCATCCTGCGAAGGGAGCTAAATACCAAAAAGAAGCAGGGCTTGAGGCTGAAGCTGAAACAACTATTGTATGCGAAAACGCATTGTGTTCTTTTAACGTCTCAACTATTTTAGCAACTTTAGACTCCTTCTGGCCTACGGCAACGTAAATGCAAACCGGCGGATTTTTAGAATTATCCTGGATTTGGTTGATAATCATATCTAAAGCAATGGCTGTTTTACCTGTTTGTCGGTCGCCGATAATCAATTCTCTCTGTCCTCTGCCGATTGGAATCATTGAATCAATGGCTTTAATTCCCGTATGCAAAGGATAGTTTACGGGCTCTCTGCTAACTACATTAGGAGCATCGTTTTCTAAAAAATAGAATTCTTTTTTGTCTTTTTCTGAAAACAAAGGACCTTTGCCATCTAATGGATTTCCCAAAGGATCAACAACTCTGCTCAAAAGCTGAGGGCCTACTGGTATAGAAAGCAGCTGCTTTGTCCTTTTTACTGTTTGACCTGACTTTATTTGAGACCCTTCTCCTAAAACTAAGGCTCCCACAGAATCTTCTTCAAGGTTTAAAGCTACCGCCCTTATCTTTTCTTCACCTGCCTCTATAATTAAAACTTCTTGAGCCTGTACATTTAAAAGACCGGATATCTTTAATATTCCATCGCCCACTTCCATAACCTTGCCTATCTCTTCCCATTCTAAGTTGTCTTTGCGACCCTCTATGGCTTGCTTTATTTTATCTAAAATTTCGTAGCTCATTGCTTAAAATAGATTATTAATTTTTTTAAAAAGTGTTTGGTCTAATTGCTTTTCGTTATTGATTATAATTTTAACGCCGGCTATTAATTCTGAATTGATTTTTTCCTCAATAATATCTCCCTCTTTTGCCATAGACTTTAATAAATCCTTTTGGGATTGGACTATTTTTCTTGCAGTTTCTAAAATAATTTTTTGGTTTCCGCTTTGCCTTAACAGCAGCTCTCTTGTCAAAGCTATTATTTGGACTCCTTTATTTTCTTTTCCGTTTTTTACCAAAAGTTTCAAAAAATTATCCGTTATCTTTTTTTCTTCTGCCGGCGTAATCTTTTTTGAAATTATTTCTGCCAGCGCTTTTGCGTAAATTTTTATGTTATTCTTTTTCATGTTTCACGGCATCAACTGCCTTTTTTATAAGCGCCTCGTCTATTTGTTCAGGGCTCAATTCAACTGTTTTGATAATTGTTTTTTTAACTAAAGCTACAGCTTCTTTATAGACCTGCTCTTTTGCTTCTTCTTTTTGTTTTTCAAAACTCAATCTTACTTGTTCTTGCAATTCTTTTTGGCGCTCCTCTGATTTTTTTTGCAACTCATTTGCTAATACCTTTGCCTTTTCTTCCGTCTTTTTTATTATGTTTATAGACTCGCGCTCAGCTTCTTTTAGCTTTCCCTTTGCAATAACATCAATTTCTTTTAACCTTGCATCTGCTTCTTGGGCTTTGGCTAATCCCTTTTTTATCTTTCTATTTCTTTCTTTTATGACATTCAAAAGCGGCTTGTATGCGAAAAACCTCAATACGATTAAAAGTATAAAAAAATTCACAGCCTGGCTTAAAAACAGTTTCCAGTTTATTCCTAATTGGTCTAAAAACGCATTCATTATGCTACGAATTTAACAATCAGCGACACAACCAAAGCGTAAATAGCAATGGCTTCAGCGAAAGCAATTGCCAAAATCATGGCTGTCTGAATCTTTGAAGCTGCCTCAGGATTTCTGCCGATTGATTTCACGGCAGTTGAACCTATCCAACCGATTGAAATTGCCGGGAATATCGTGCCGAGCACAATTGCCCCTACTGTAGCCCATATGCGAATTGAATCTATATCCATGTTTTTTAATTAATTATATTTTTTATATTTTTTGACCTTTAATTATGTTCTTCGTGAAGTGTTGTATGCAACGCTATTGAAACCAGTGTAATCATGGAAAATATAAATGCCTGTATGGCTCCCACAAATAATTCCAGAAATAAAAATGGCAACGGGATAAAATAAGGAGCCAAAGAAAAAATTATGGTAAGTAGCACTTCGCCGGCAAAAACATTGCCGAATAGTCGGAAAGACAAGGAAATAATTTTGGCGAATTCAGAAATTAACTCTAAAATTCCTATAAAAAAGCTTATTGGGTTTCTAAAGTTTAAAAACTTGCCAATATGCTTGAATGCGCCAACTGCCACCATCCCTATAATATTGCTAACCAATACAGAAATAACCGCAAAGGCTAACGTGAAATTCAAATCGCTGGCTGGAGAACGAAAAAGCGGCACCTCAGCTGAACCTGTATTATACGTTAAAGAGCCAACGCCGGGAAATATGCCTAAAAGGTTTGAGGTCATTATAAAAATGAAAATTGTAGCTACCAAGGGGAAATATCTTTCTGCTTTTTCTGAAGAACCCAAAGTAGAATCCATCAGGCCTAAAAGTCCCTCCATGCCCATTTCTGCTACCGACTGCAGTTTGCCTGGGATAATATTGAGCTTTCTGTTTATTACAAAAGATAAGAATATTAAAATAGAAGAAACCGCCAAAGTCAAAAGCAGGCTGTTAGTCACGTTAAAGCCTGATATATTGAATAATTCTTGCGCTTTTAGCGAAATCTCTTCCATTTATTGCAAAAAGTTAAATTCAAGTTTTTATCTTACACCAATTTTTCAAAAATTGCAATAGAAAAAATTTTTATTGAGCTAAAAAACGGCCCTAAGGCCGTTTTTCTGTCTTTTAAATATTACACAAATCGGGTAATAATAAAAATGAACAATACGCCTAAACAAGTGAGGCCTATTAACTTATACGAACTGTGTTCTGCGTGAGCTTCGGGCAAAATATCCGATGCTCCAATATAAAGCAGAAATCCGGCAAAAAACCCAAGATACAAAACTAAAAAATGAGGAGGTACTTTAAAAAATAACGTTGACGCAGCTCCCAAAATTGGAGCTGCAGAATGCAGGAGTAAAAATATTTTAGATTTTTTTTCGGTATTCTTGTGGGTAAGCATAAAAGTGACGCTATTTAGTCCATCTGTGAAAGAATGGGATATTACTGCAATGGCAACTAACATTCCAATAGCCGGACTAATTTGAAAGCCAAGACCAATGCCAACCCCATCTATAAAACTATGCCCAATTAAAGCTAATGCGGAAAAAACTCCTACCTGCGGATGTTTGTGTTCTGCGTAATTGTGTTCATGAGCATGGTGTATTAAAATAGTTTTTTCTAATATATGAAAAATCAGAAATCCCAAAACTAAAGCGAGCATCACTTCGATTGAATCAAAATTATTAATTTTTACCTCTTCTATGATTTCAGGAAAAATTTCAAAACTAACCACGCCAAGCAAAACCCCAGCGGAAAAAGCCATTATATAGTGAATTTTTCCTTTAAACCTTATAGCAAAAATCCCGCCTAAAAAGGTGAAGACGAAAGCGAGTGTAGAAAAGATTATTACTTGCCACGCCATTTTTCAATTTTATATTCTTTGACAAACAAAATCAAGATTGAATTAATCTAAACTTGAAAATATTTTAAATAAAAGGTATTATACAAGCATATTCCGGTGTAGCTCAATGGTAGAGCGTCTCCCTGTGAACATAATACGCAGCTTTCAAAGGAAACTTTGGGATGAATAATCTCGGGATAACGGTGAAGCCCCGAAATGGGTAATACCGTGGGAACCTCGCTTTGCGAGGAGCGCCGTAGAGACTAGATACCGAGATGCCTAAATTTGTTTTTTACAAACAGGGCAAAGATATAGTCCACCCCTAAAAGTAATTTTAGGATAAAGTGTAAGGAGCGGGTTGTAGGTTCGAATCCTACCACCGGAGCAGTAGAATACAATTCAAACTCAGATTTTTGAGACGACGAGTTTCGCTCGCCCCGCCCAGCCAAAAGCTGGGCGGGGCTCGCATTTGCGGCGGCTTCGCCGCCGCTTTGGGGCAAAATTAAGCGAATTTTTATCGTTTCGGGCGAGTAAAAAATTTTCTCCAAAAATTTTTTAGCCAGCAAATTTCGTTCAATTCCTTTGGTTTTTCGCAATTCGGAAACGAAAAATTTTAGAGTGTTTGAAACGGTTTCAACAGAAAATTTAGAGCATTCTTCTGTTAGTTCGTATCCTGCGCCGTGCCGAGCTTGAAAATCGGCATTAAGCCGAAAAACAAGATTTTCAATGTAGTTTTTATCAACTGAAATGCGCTCTAAATTTTCCAGACAAAAATTTTCTAATCTTTCGGCGGAAACTTGTTTTACCGGACAACTTTGCCAATCTTGGCTTAATGTTGAAGTGCAACGGTAGTAATAATATCTTTTCAATTTTCCTTTTGATTTTTTGTTGGTAAAACAAGCAGTCATATTTGAGCCGCAGTTTTCGCACTTTACCAATCCGCCGAAAAGAAAATTTTTGTATACTCTAAAATTTTTCAGTTTTTCTTTATGAATCTTTTGAGCAAGAGCAAAAATTTCTTCTGGAACTATGGGTTTATGTATTCCTTGATAAACTTCGCCTCTGTGCGTAATTTTTCCAATATAAACGACATTTCGCAAAATATGACCAATGTTTGTTTTTGAGAAATTTTTGCCTGAATGATTTTTAACTCCTTTTTCTTTCAAAAATTTGTAAACTGCGGACAAAGATTGAGTTTCAACATATTTTTCAAAAATTGATTTTATTTCCCCCTTTTTTTTCGGGTGTGGCAAAAGTTTTTTATTTTGCTTCACATATCCATAAGGAGTAAGACCGCCGTTTGCCATTCCCTTTTTCGCGCGCTCCAACAATTTATCTTTTGTTCTTTCTGATGTCAGTTCTCTTTCAAACTGCGAAAAAGTGAGCATGATATTGCGAAGTAACCTTCCGGCAGGCGTTGAAGTGTCAAACCTTTCCGTAATGGAAATAAAATCAATTTTTGCTTGCTCAAAAAATTCAATCAGTT
>CAYIVF010000023.1:0-10539 GCA_964366875.1 uncultured Candidatus Saccharibacteria bacterium | reverse complement strand
CCGCCCCGCCCTCGCTTGGTTTCGCCAAAAAATTTTTGCGAGCAGACGGCGAAATAATCGCTCTTGGGTCACCTTCCCTGCGCGGAAAAGGTTAAGGAACTCCCTAAAATTTGTTTGCTTATTTTTGAAGTTTGCGGTATCATTATATTAAACAAGTTGATATACACTCACTATAAGTAGTATATTATAATAGTTTATCAAAGTCAAAACAATATGGCAAATTCAGTTAGTGAAAATATCCGCAAACTTCGGATTAAAAAAGGAATCTCCCAAGATCGCCTCTCAAAAGACGCTGATTTGGCGTTAAATACCGTTGTTAAAATAGAAACTGGCGAAAGTCCAAATCCAACAGTGGATACATTAGAAAAAATAGCCAAAGCTCTCGATGTAGCGGTGGCGGAATTGTTTAAATAAAACTATGAATAACGATATTCTTAAAAAAAGAAAATTCCCTAAAGAATCTGTTTTATATCCCAAAATGTCTGATGGCGTTTGCACTGCAATTCGTAAAATAATGCAAGACGCCATTGATAATGGAAATAACAAAATTTTTATACGGACTAATCTAAAAAGAGGATTACCTCTTGAAAATATAAATAAAGTCGCGGGTCCTTTTGTTGAAGCGTGGGCGTTAGAAAAATTTGAAGAAATATCTGATAAAGTCGGAAATAAATATGGTTTAGTTAATGTTGAGGCAGGGAAAAGACTCGATCCGTTTGATATGGTTTTACAATTCAAATTAAAAGATATTGATGATTATGTTTCTGCGAATGTGGATTCTAAGGCAACCGCAGAAGATATTTTAACTTCCGGGAAGAGCCCAAACATAACTTCTTTTGCAAGAATTAGAAATGAATATCTAGATGATCCAGACTATATCTTTTTGATACTTTCTCTTAAACATAAAGTGTTTAGTGAAAAAGCAGACAAAGATGGTATCACAAACGGGATTATGCAAGTGACCGCATATCATGTTTATGATATTAAATATGTTTCTTCAAAAGATCTGAACTATAATCCTGCTTTGGGCACCGGACAATTACAGATTAGAGATATTCATTATGTTAATGAAGAAAAAAAGACGGCGGAACAATTTATAAAAATGATTGATGATAAATATATAAAATCTAAGGGCCTAAAACCATGGGTCAAATTAGCTGAAAAGTATCAATGGATTAAAATCAGCGAATAATTATGGATACCAATTATTTTATTACAGGTGATGCCATAGAAGAATTAAAAAAATTGCCAGACGCAAGTATTGATTTGATTTGTACCGATCCACCCTACAATTTAGGCAAAGACTACGGAAATAATATCGATTGGAAGCAATGGCACGAATATGAAAAATTTACTCTTGACTGGCTTGCCGAAAGTAAAAGGGTCTTAAAAAATAATGGCAGTATTTATGTTTTTATGGGAGTAAAATTTATCTCTCGACTTTTTTTAATGCTTCAGGAACTTGGATTTTATTTCAACGGCTGGATAACTTGGCATTACACGCAGGGTATGGGGAGAACTAAAGGTTTTTCTCCAAGGCATGAAGATATTTTATTTTTCACAAAATTAGATAATTTTACTTTTAATCTTGATGATGTAAGGATTCCTCAAAAATATTACAGAGAAAGAAATAATATGAAAGGAGCAAATCCTGGAGATGTCTGGGAATTTTCTCATATTCATTATTCAAATCCAGAGAGAATAAATCACCCAACGCAAAAACCAGAAGCACTAATTAAAAGAATAATTTTAGCAAGCAGTAATAAAAACGATTTAGTTTTGGACCCTTTCGTTGGCAGTGGAACAACATGTGTGGTCGCAAATTTTTTAAATCGAAAATGGATTGGTTTCGACATAAATCCAGATTATATAAAGATGTCAAGAAATAGGATAAAAAAAGAGATAAACATGCTTGATTCTTTTGATCCAAGAGAAGAAAGAACCCCCAAGGATTTAAAAATGGATAATGGGCAATCAAAGTTAATTGATTAAATGCAAGATTTTTACTTTAAATTATGAGTGGATTCATAGAAAAAGCGAAAGAAGTACTGGGATTAAAACAGCAGGAAACAAATGATCCTGGATTTTATCTTCTTCCTGATCGGCCAATTAGCCCCGATAAAGAAGAAGATATTAGATTTGGCCATCAACAACTTGCCAATGCAGTCTTTCAATTACTAAAAAATGCCGAGCCGCCATTCACCATAGGTCTTTATGGAAAATGGGGCGTAGGCAAAACAACAATTGCCTCTTTGGTAAAAAAGCTTGCATGTAATGACAATTTTAAGTGTCTCTTTTTTGATGCTTGGAAGTATGAAAGAGATTCATTGAGACGACAATTTTTAATAGAACTCGATCGGCAAGTCTTTAATAAAAGATTGGGTTATAAAGAAAAATTAAATCAAACGCTTTCGAAACCAGAGAAAATAACCGTATGGGATTATATTAAGCGCGTTTTCAGCAGCGTAGTTCCTCGAACTATTGGAATTTTAACTATACTGCTTGTTTTAGCGTTTATTGCCTCAACTTTTTTTAATAAAAATAAGGATGTTTCAACCATTTTAAATCTTGCTTTCCAGCTTGGATTAGTGGGTACTTTGGTCAGTTTTATCCTTTCTTCTTTTGAAGTTATTAAAGGTTCAACACAACTTCATCGCACTGATTCTGCCGAGGGCTTTGAGGATCATTTTATTGAAGCCATTAGTGAATCTGAATTAAGGGACAAAAAATTATTGGTTGTTGTTGATAATCTTGATAGGGTTGAAGATAGCAAAGCCGTAGGTATCCTTTCTGATATAAAAACTTTTTTATCTCGAGACGGAAACGAATATAAAACCTTCTTTTTAATCCCTTGCGACGATCAAGCATTAAGATCTCAATTATCGGCAATTTATGGAGAAGGCTTTGATACGGATGAATTTTTAAGAAAGTTTTTCAATCTAACAATAAAGATTCCTAAATTTATAGATCTCGATTTATTTAACTATGTCCGCGATTTACTTACCGCTTCAAAAGTATCAGAGTTTCAAAATGATATTAACTTAGAAGGAGTAATAATTTACGCCTTAAGAGATAATCCTAGGGAAATAAAGCAATTTATAAACTCTCTCATTCCCCAAGTTTTATTAGCGCGTGAACGCAAATTAGATCCGATTCTCAACAATCCAGCATTTTTAGCTAAATTACTTGTGATACGACAAAAGTTCCCAATACTCTATGAAATTTTAGAAGAACGATCTTTACGAGCTCAAATTTCTTTAGATACTAATGAAATAATTGATCTGTACAAAGCTGAATTAAAATTAAGACAATGAGATGATGAAAAAATTAACCGAGAAATAAAAAGGTTTGAACTTTTCAATGGTTATACTCCGGGAATAAACGAGAAAAATATCGATATTTTCTTAACACTTAGGCAATCGGACGAAGAAAGAAAAATACCAGAATGGAAAAGTTTCGTGCTTGCACTAGAAGAGGGTCAAGAAGAAGACGCTCGAAAAATATTTCTTCAAATTAAATCCGATAAGAAAATTCAGATTTTAGACTCTTTGTTAAAGAGCTATCTTGAAAAAATAAAAGCAGGCCCATCACTTATTAAATTGTTATCAACTATACTTCCCATTGTTCAAAAGGAAAAACAAGATATGAGATATTTTTTTGATGCAGCGGCTAACCATTTCCCTTTTGGACAAGACTTCTCGAAAGTTTATCAGCAATTTATACCTTCAACAATTTTTTCGTTTTGGTATTTAAATACATCTGAAAGCAAGAGACAAAAAATAGCAGGTCCTTTTGTAGGATTATTTGCTATTTCTCAAAATGACGGAACACCTGCAATTGACGATGATTATGCTTTATCTCTCTTGGATGTAATAAACCAAAACGAAAAAATATTTTATCCTTTCAGGACATCCTTAAAACAATATCTCGAAAGCACTTATTTTAGACATCCCTATCTTGCAAAACTTAATTCAGAAGAAGCTCGTAAATCTTTTATTACCGAAAATGCTGGCGCAAAGTACATAGATTCTCTTACAAAAGACGATTTCGAAAATGTTGATGATCTTAAGGCGGCTTTAAATTTTTGGTATAGTCTTAAACTCCCAGAGGGCGCAATTTCAAATTCAATAAAAAAGTTCAGGGAACTATTTACTAGTTTTAATGCGTCAACCGAAGAAGAGAAGTTGGCTCTTTGTGATGGATTTTTTGCTTTTTCAAAAAAATACTCCGCTAAATTAAACAGCGAAGAAATAGAGCAAGCTTTAGTAGCTGAAATTTCTACATTATCTACAAGCTTGGGTAGTTATTACGACCAGCTTCCCGACGCAAGATTAAAGATTATTGATTTAATCGATTTCTTCGCAATTATAGATAAAAATACAAACAAGAATATTTTAGGAAGTAAAATTGAAAACTTTATATTGGAATCGAACAACGAATCACTACTAAAGATTAGCAAACAAAAAATAAAAGATTGGACCACGCGTTATCCGGGGGCAATTTTAAAAAGGAGTCAAAAAGATGCGACCGTATTACTCGAAAAGGAAATTTACAAGGTTCTTACGCCAGAACAGAATCAAACTATTATTGTAGGTCTTGTTAGCAATAGACAAAACCCTGAAAATCTTTTAAGCGTAATTGAGTATAAAGTTCAAAATACGGAAACAACAATAGACCAGATTATATCCGGTATTCCTAATTTTAGTTCGGATATTTTTCCAGATATTTTTAAATCGTTACGTGGATTAGGAATTGATAAAGATAGCAGTAGAATCGAGAATTTAAAAAACAGATTAGTAGAGTATAAAAATCAACACCCCGATCAGACAGAAATTGTAGAAAAAATTGCAAAACGAAACAGAGGTTTATTTAATCCGGGTCAACGTAGAGAGCTTTTTGGTGAAGATGAGACCGAGAAAAGTGAGTAAAAGCGGCGCGCTAGTTTCACTGGCACGAAATTCGGCGGCGGCGGAAAAGCGAGGGCGGGCAAAAATTCCTTCCCCCCAACCCCCTTCCTTTTTGCCCGCCCGAGCGAAAATTATCAAAAGTCAGCGTCCGGATTTTCTTTGAAAAAAGTTCGGATTTTGTTCAGGAGACACAGCCGTAGAGAAATATGAAAAAAATTACTGATGAACAATTAGTCAGTTGCTATTTGAAAAACAGGGAAGATGCGGTTTTAGAGGAATTAATTAAGCGATATCTGCCGCTTATTTTTGGTTTTATAAAAAGATATACGGGCAACGAAGAAACAGCTGCCGATATTACTCAGGAAACATTTGTAAAAGTTTGGAAAAATATTAAAAATTTTGATTCTTCAAAAAGTTTTAAAACATGGATTTTTACTATTGCAAAAAGAATCGCAATAGACGAGCTTAGAAAGAAAAAGCCTATTCCATTTTCCATATTTGATAAAAACGGAAAAAGTAATTTTGGAGAATCTTTGGCCGACGAATCGCCGTCATTATTTGATCAAATTTTATCCCGGCAGACATCAAGAGAATTATCGCTAGCCATATTAAAACTGCCGCCAGATTACAGGCCTGTTATTAATATGCGCGTTAAAGACGGTTTAAAATTTATAGAAATCGCCAATGTCCTGAAAGAGCCGTTGAATACCGTAAAAAGCAGATATCGGCGCGGGCTGGACTTATTGAAAAAATTCCTATAAATATCTAAAAAAATATAGAAAAGGATGCACCAAAAAGCATCTTTTTTGCGTATTACCGTGCGTATATGAACAAAAATTATCCTTCATATCCCAAAGGTCTTTTTTCAAAAATAGTAAAAAGATTAGGACTGGAAAAAGAATTAGCCCTTATTAAAAAACACATAAGGTTTTTTGCTGTTTTACTGGCAATATTTATCGTACTTTTTATTTTTGCCGCCATAGGAGTTAAAAGCGTTTTAAAAGAATCTGATTTTTTGCCGTTTTTCTCTCTTATATTTTCTGATCCCGGCATGGTGGTTAAATATTGGGATAGTTTTTTGCTTTCGGTTTTTGAATCAACTCCGGGGTTCGCCTTTGCGGGATTTATTCTTGCGTTTGCTTTTATGATGTTTTTTACAAGAATTATTTTTATTTCAATAGACAAGATATCGCATTTGTTAAAATTAATTGCCGTCCAAAAGCATGGAAACAAACAATCTGTCTAATTTCATAAAATCAAAAACAGCTGTTTTTATCATAATAGCTTCTTTTGCAGCAGCTATTTTAATATTTTCATTCAGCATTGGAGTTTCTGTCGGCTATAAAAAAGCAAAATTTTCTTATGCATGGGGAGAGAACTACCATAATAATTTTGCAGGGCCTAAAGGCGGTTTTTTAAGAGATTTTGAAAAAAATTTCATGGGCGAAGATTTTACAGAAGCCCATGGATTTTTTGGTTCAATTATTGCCGTTGAAGATTCAGAGCTGGTAGTCAAAGGAAAAGACAATGTTGAAAAGATTATAACGATAAGCGAAAAAACAGACATCAGGCGTTTTCACGACGCCGTCAAAATTAAAGATTTAAAGCCCGACGAATATATTGTGATAATAGGCGAGCCGAACGATCAGGGAAGAATTGACGCCAAGTTTATCCGCGTGATGCCTTCGCCCCAAAACCCTCAAATGCCCTTTAAGCCCAAAATAAAAATTTAAAAGAATTATGCCAAAAAAATTTCTGCAAACAGCTGAAAAATTTTTACAGATTGCTTTAAAACATAAAATAATATCTGGAGCCTTGCTGGTGATTGCGGCAATCGGGTTATATTTAATTTTTGCGGGGAGCGGCTCTTCTGCGCCAATGTACGTATTTGCCAACGTTGAAAAAGGCGCGCTTATTGTTTCTGTTTCTGGAAGCGGCCAGGTTGAAGCTTCACAGCAGATAGATGTCAAGCCAAAAGTTTCTGGCACCCTGACGTATGTTGCCGTAAAGGCGGGTCAGCAGGCGCGCCAGGGGCAGGCATTGGCGTATTTGGATTCTAAGGATGCCCAAAAGTCTGTGCGCGATGCTGAAATAAGCCTTGAGTCAGCAGAAATATCTTTGGAAAAATTACGCCGCAATCAGCAAAGCTCCGCTGGCAAGAAGCATTATTTACGATAATGCCGGCATTAGTTCGGTTTGCAGCGACAATTTTTGCGCTTTTAGCAATTTGGCTGACGGAGATTTCAGGCCAGAATTTAAAACTATGACCGATAGGGCAGAGGTAGATTATACAGCCGCTAAAAATGCTTACGACCCTAATTTTCAAGAATATCGCAATTTGAGACTAGACGCCAGTTCAGACGAGGTTGTCAGTATTCTTAAAGCGACAAAAAAAACTGTTGAATTTTTAGCCCAAGCCATAAAAAGCGAACAGAATATGCTGGACGCCTTAGTCAGTAATATTAATGATAGCGCCGCAAAAAATAGCCGCAAAGGACAGCCGCCTTCTCAGATTACCGCTTATCAAAGCAGCATAGGAACAGCTCTTGGAAAATTAAACGGCATTATTTCAAATTTTGAAAGCGCTTACAGGTCTATTGAGTCATCAAAAAGATCCATTGAAGATTATGAACTTACGAATCCTATAGATATTAGGAGCCAAGAAAACGCGGTATTGCAAAAAAAGGCGGCATTGCAGGATGCCAAGGATAATCTTAATAATTATGTTGTTTTTGCCCCTTTTACCGGCGTAGTGGCAAAATCAGATATTAAATACGGCGATTCCGTATCGCAAAGCACCGTGATAGCCACCATGTTCACTAAGCAAAGCATTGCCCAAATCACATTAAATGAAGTAGACGTTGCAAAAATCAAGGTTGGCCAAAAAGCTACCATTACATTTGACGCGATAGAAGATTTAACAATAACGGGGCAGGTATTAGAGGTTGATTCAATTGGAACCTCAAGCCAGGGGGTGGTGTCTTACGGAGTAAAAATAGGATTTGATACGCAGGACGAAAGAATAAAACCCTCTATGACGGTTTCCGCAAATATTATTACAGAAAGCAAGCAGGACGCGCTTCTGATTCCCAATTCCGCGGTAAAATCGGCAAATGATTCAAGCTATGTCCAAGTTGCCCCGGACGGATTTGATGCTAACAATTTTTCCGCAGGATTATCTGCCAGCGCGGGAGTTGCTTTAAATGAACTGCCCGAACAAAAAACAATTGAAACAGGATTATCCAACGATTTTTTTACCGAAGTAATAAGCGGTCTGAAAGAGGGAGATGTAATAGTTGCGCGAGTTATAACAGCTTCATCTGACGCCAGCGCCGCAAGCCAAGGTAGCAGTTTGTTTCCATCTGGAGGCGCGAGATCTGGCAGCGCAGGAGGAGTTAGAATACAGACAAGATAATTACATGATTCAGTGCAATAAGATTACAAAAATATACAAGAGCGGCGATGTTGAAACGAGCGTTCTTAAAGATGTTTCATTCAATATCCAAAACAAAGAATTTGTTGCGATTATGGGGCCATCGGGCTCAGGCAAAACAACATTGATGAATATTCTCGGCTGTCTTGATACGTCAACGTATGGGGATTATATATTGAACGGTCAAAATATTTCAGATCTTTTAGATGACGAACTGGCAGAAATTAGAAAAAAAAATATAGGATTTGTATTTCAGTCATTTAATCTTTTACGCAGGGCAACAGTATTAAAAAATGTAATACTGCCTCTTATGTACGCAGGATTGCCAAAAGAGCAAAGGGAATTAAAAGCAAAGAAAGCGCTTGAAAGCGCGGGGTTGGGCGAGTCTCATTTTTACCATCACTCAAACCAGCTTTCAGGGGGCCAGATGCAGAGGGTTGCTATTGCAAGGGCGCTGGTAAATGACCCGGCTATTATTTTAGCTGACGAACCAACCGGCAATCTTGATACGAAAACCGGAGAAATTGTGCTTGCCGCATTCCAAAATTTAAACGAAAATGAGGGCAGGACAATTATTCTTATTACTCACGAACTTTATGTTGCAGAGCATGCTGACAGGATTATTACTATTAAAGATGGAATGATTGTTGGAAACCAAAAAAATAATAAAAAAAGAAGAGTCGCGCCAATATGATTATTTCTGATTTATTTGAAGAGACATATTCAGCATTATTAGTTAATAAGGCCCGTTCCAGCCTTACTATTTTGGGAATTATTATTGGCATTGCTTCGGTTATTGCCATGGTATCTATTGGCCAGGGAACTGACCCAATAGGACAGACGATACGCATTAAAGGAATAAATTTTAAAGTAATAGGGGTTACCCAGGCAAAAGGGGGAAGCGGTTTTAGTAATCAAGACGATATGGTGTTTATACCCGTAACCACGGCCCAGAAGTTTTTATCGGGCAATAATTATATTGGTTCAATCGGCGTCCAGGCAATTGATCAAAGCTCCATGGCGGATATGCAAGCGCAGATTACCTCGTTGCTACTTGAACGCCACCATATTTTAAATCCCGAACTTGCTGATTTTAGCACCCTAAACCAGGCAGATATCGTTGCCGCCGCTTCTTCTGTCACCAATACATTTACAATACTTTTGGCCGCGGTGGCCGGTATATCTCTGGTGGTGGGAGGCATTGGAATTATGAATATGATGCTTACGACAGTTACAGAAAGAACAAGGGAAATAGGATTAAGAAAGGCAATCGGCGCCAAAAGAAAAGACATAAGCAGGCAATTTTTATCAGAAGCCGTATTGCTTACATTGGTCGGAGGAGTTTTGGGAATTTGTCTTGGGTGGGTTGTAAGCTTTTTAGTTTCAAAATTTGGGGGAATTGCAACATCTGTTTCTTTGTACTCAATTTTATTAGCATTCGGCGTATCGGCTGTTATTGGAATAGTGTTTGGCTATTATCCTGCCCGCAGGGCCGCCAAGCTTAATCCAATAGAGGCGCTGCGCTACGAATAAATTTATGAAAAAAAATATTTTAATCATTATAGCAGTTATTGTTTTAGGAATTGCCGCAGGAGGGTCTTTTTACGGAGGAATGGCTTATGCAAAAAATCAAAGAGCTAACGCAAGAAATTTTCAGCAGGGAACTGGCAACATGCAAGGTTTTCAAAATAGGCAGCAGTCTGGAGCAGGGGGTTTTACCGCAGGAGAAATAATTTCAAAAGATGAGCAAAGCATTACTGTTAAAATGCAAAACAGCGGTTCAAAAATAATATTTTATTCAAGCTCTTCAAAAATCAGCAAACTTGCCGAAGCCAGCCTTGAAGATCTAGCAATTGGCAAAAATGTTTCTGTAACCGGAACCCAGAATCAGGACGGAAGCGTAACAGCCCAGTTTATCCAAATACGGTAAACCTTTCAAAACGCTCCAGACGCGTCTGGAGCGTTTGCTCTCGCAATTTGCGGACAAGTCTGCTATAATAGCATAAGAATAAAATTAAACTTAAAAACATGGCAACTTGGGCAAATAAAAAAAGAACGGCAAGAAAGCTTAAAAGAAGAAACAGGACTAAATTAAGCAAAAATAAAAGATAATTATAAATACAAAAAATAATTAATAAAAAAATTATGGCAGATGCAAACAAAAAAATTTTAATAGTGGAAGATGACAAAAGTTTTCTT
>CAYIVF010000022.1:0-10655 GCA_964366875.1 uncultured Candidatus Saccharibacteria bacterium | reverse complement strand
AACCTGCGGATTCGGGGTTTCAGAACGCTTATTCAGTTTTTTAATGGACAAACCCAGCCGCGAATGCCAAATATTCCCTTTGATGAAACTAAAACAATAAATTATGATAAATTATGGAAGGGGAACCGAAAAATAGAGAAGAATATCAAGAAAGGAAAACGGGAATTTCGGAAGTGGTTGGAGAAGATCAGGAAACTGAGGAACGTTTTCTCGTATTTTACGAGAAAATTTTTGAGGACCAGAAGCTTGATGAATATGAAAAGCCAAAGACGAAAGAGGAAGCGGAGGTTGTTGAAGGAATTTTAGAAAAAATGCCAGAATTCGTTAAAAGATATGATGGTAAACCCGTACCGCTTAAATTAAAACATGTGCATTTTTTTGATGCGGAAAAAATACCATTTGAAACCGGAGACAATATCATTACAAATGGTTTTTATCATCCTCATACCCAGTCTATTGGAATTGTAGATCAAAAAAGCATTTTGGTTAATGCCAGATCTGTTGTGCACGAAGCACTGCATTTTAATTCATTTCTTTCCGTTCAGTCAGAAAGCGGGAAGCCAGGAATTAGAAGGTCTGGCTTTAAAATCAAAACTTTTGAGAAAGAAATATATTTTTATGACATAAATGAAGCTGTAATTGAAGAACTGGCCAGCAGATTTCATAAAGAATATTTTCCCTCAATCGCTCATTTGTCAGGGGCAAAATTTGATTCAAATTTACCGCCGAGCGCCAGAGAATTTGTTTTTGCATATCCCGAAAAGAGGACTACGAAAAAAAATCAGACGAAGAATTTGAAGAAGGGCTGGGGGAAGAAATAAAAATTAAATTAAAAAAGTTGAAAGAAGAAGTTTTTAATCTTTTTGCAAAAGCCGTTATGTCTGGAAGATTATTGCCCGTGGCCAGGGAAATCGAGAAAACTTATGGTGAGGGGTCGTTTATTAGTATAGGTGAACAGACAAAAGAAAAAAAATAATAAATTATAAACAATATGTTGGATATAAATTTTATTAGGCAAAATCCTGAGAAGGTTAAAGAAGCTTGTAAAAATAAAAATGCCAACGTTGATGTGGACAGAGTTTTAGAATTGGACAAGAAAAAAAGAGAATTAATGACAGAGTTGGAAACATTGAGAGCAGAGCAGAATAAAATCAGCCGAGGCGGAAAGGAAAATAATGTTTTGATAACTCAGGCAAAAGAAATTAAAGAAAAAATAAAATCAATGGAGCCGGAATTAGAAGAAATTGAGGCAGAATTGAAAGGTTTGCTTTTGCAATTGCCCAATATTCCATTTGACGATGTACCAGTCGGAAAAGATGATTCCGGAAATGTTGTTTTAAGAAAATGTGGGAAGATTCCCAGGTTTAATTTTCCAGTCAAGGATTACATGAAAATTGCCACGGACCTTGATTTAATTGATATAGAGCGGGCGTCGAAAATATCTGGAACGAGATTTAGTTTTATAAAAAACCAATTAGTCATACTGCACCTTTCTTTAATGCGTTACGGTTTTGACGTTTTAATAAAAGAAGGATTTACACCTTTGCTCCCGCCAAAAATGATAACCGCAAAGATGGCAATGGGTATGGGTTATTTAGAACAAACTGACGATAGTGAAGCTTATTTTTTGCCCAAGGATAATTTATATTTAATAGGCACCTCAGAACAGTCAATGGGAACTATGCATTCGGACGAGGTTTTAGATGAAAAAGAGTTGTCAAAAAGATATGTTGGATTTACAACTTGTTTCAGGCGAGAAGCCGGCTCTTATGGAAAAGATACCGGCGGAATTTTAAGAGTTCACGAATTTGATAAATTAGAGATGTTTTGCTTGACCAAACCCGAAGATTCTAAAAAAATGCACGATTATTTATTGTATATAGAGGAGAAGTTAATGAAGTCGCTTGGGTTGCCTTATCAGGTTTTAAACATTTGCACCGGAGACTTAGGATTGCCGGCAGCTAAAAAATATGACATTGAAACCTGGCTGCCGTCGGAAAATAGATACAGGGAAACGCATTCAACATCAAACTGCACAGATTTTCAAACACGAAGACTGAATATTCGTTATAGAGATAAATCCGGCAAAATAAATTTTGTTCATGCGATAAACGGAACAGCTTTTTCTATGCGCCCTCTAATAATGATTATTGAGAATTACCAGCAAAAAGACGGAAGCATAAAGCTGCCGAAAGTTTTGCAAAAATACTGCGGCTTCAAAGTTATAAAATAAGCCAAGAGAGGCCCGACCTCCCCGAAAGCTTTAAGTTTTTAAGGAGGTCGGGCCTCTACGAGCTTTTTAAAATTGGAAATCACAATCAATGGCATTAAAACAGATTATAAAACATTTGGGGAAGGAACTCCTTTTCTTGTTTTACACGGCTGGGGGTCTAACTCTGAAAGATGGGAAAATGTGGCGCAACTAATTTCCCAAAAAGGATTTAAAGTTATAGTTCCCAATTTGCCGGGGTTTGGCAGATCGGACTTTCTTTCTGTGCCGTGGAATACCAATAAATACATTGATTGGGTTGAGCAGTTTATAAAACAAATGAACCTTGGCGACTTTTATCTGTTGGGTCATTCTTTCGGCGGCGCTTTGGCGTCTAAATTAGCGGTAAAACACGCCCAGGAAATCAAAAAATTATTTTTAGTGTCGGCTGCCTGTGTAAGAAAAAAAACAACTAAAAAAGATTTTTTCACAAAAGTATCAAAAATCATAAAGCTTTTTTATTTTCTGCCCTGCTATAGTTATTTTAGAAAAGCTGTTTACAAATTTATTATTCGCAAAAGCGATTATCTATATGTTGAGGGCGTGATGAAAGAAACTTACTTAAATATAATTTCTGAAGACCTTTCTTTTCACTTGCCATTTATTAAGGTGCCAACAGTAATTATTTGGGGCGGCAAAGACGAGTTTACGCCAATAGAAGACGCTTATTTTATATCAAAACAGATTAAAAATTCAAAGCTCGTAATTATACCGGGGGCCGGGCACGACTTGAACAGAAAACAACCGGAAGCGCTTGCAGAGGAAATTATAAATAATTTGTAAAATGTTTCTTTTATTAAACACATTTTGGTTTATAAGAACTTCAAAATATATCCTTTTTTGGGTCTATCTTTGGCAGCTGAAAGAATATCACATCGGTCGTTTTTTAGACCACTTCAATACGCACAAAGGCAAAAAGTTGATTTTTGACCCTCTATTATTCGTTAAAATAATTTTAGCTGCTCTCTTTATTCTTAGGAGTGAATTATTCGCTCTCCTTTTTTCTATTTTATTTTTGATTTATTTTGCAGAATCTTTGGCGTTTATAGTTTCAATTGCTTTAAAAAAGACAAAGAAACCCGTGAGGACTGCAAAGACTGTGCTTTTAACATTATTATTGTTTGCCTTGTTGGTTTTATTTGCATTCTGGGTTAATAACCCTCTTTATATCTTGCTTTTTGATATTTTAACTCCGTTAATTGTTTCTTTGGTTGTGCTTTCATTCCAGCCTTTAGCAGTTTTAATTAGAAACAACACGTTAAACAAGGCCGCAGAAAAGATTAAAAATATCAAATCGGCAGGTAATCTTAAGGTGATTGCCATCACGGGTTCTTATGGTAAAACCTCAACTAAAGAATTTTTATCAACGATACTTTCTAAAAAATACAAGGTTTTAAAAACAAAAGAGCACCAGAATTCTGAAATTGGCGTTGCAAAGTGCATTTTAGATGATTTAAAACCAAGCCATCAAATTTTTATTGCTGAAGTCGGCGCGTATAATAAAGGCAAAGTAAAAGAGGTTTGCAACATATTAAAACCTGAAATCGGCGTTGTTACGGGAGTTAACGAGCAGCATCTCGCCCTCTTTGGCTCTTTAGATAATCTGCTTTCCGCTGAAGGCGGCAGGGAATTAGCAAAAATGTTACCCAAAGACGGTGTTTTAGTTTTAAACGGCGATAATAAATATTGCCTGGATTTGTATAAAAAAACAGGACCCGAAGGGTACCCCGAAAAAAAGGTTTACAGCACGACTGGAAAAAAAGTAAACTCGGATATTTGGACAGACCAATTGTCGGTGCACGAGGATTTTATTTCCTTTTTGGCTGTCGACAAAAGCAAAAAAATTGTTCATTTCAGAGTAAACGTTTTGGGTGGGCAGAACATCCAGAACATTTTGGCTGCCATCCTTGTTGCAAAAGAACTTGACATGAACCTTGAAGAAATCGCAGAAGCCTGCAAGAACATAAAACAAGAGCAAGCAGGCATGACCCTGAAAAAAGGCAAACACGGTATTAATATTATTGATTCTTCGTATTCCTCTAATCCAGACGGGGTTTATGCAGACATAGATTATCTTAACGTATTTTTACAAAAGAAAGTTATTGTAATGCCGTCTTTAATTGAGCTCGGAGAAAAATCTAAAGAAGTTCACGAAAAAATAGGCAGAAAAATCGCAGAAATTTGCGACTTGGCAATAATTACCAGCAGAGACAGATTTAAAGATATAAAAAATGGCTTTTTGGGTGAAGGGGGCGACGCCAAAAACATTTTATTGTGCGACAACCCGCAGGACATTTATTCAATAATCACGCTTTTTTGTAAAAAAGGCGATGTTGTGTTGTTAGAAGGCAGGGTCCCCGCTCGATTAATAAGTTTGTTATGAGTTATTTTAAACCTATTTCTATTTCTTTATCTCCGAATATTGAGCCAGATGATATAAAACTGGCTTTGAATTTAATTATTAGGCCGTGGCTTTGGAAAAAGGGGAAAGCGATAAGAGATATAGAGGAACAATTCAAAAAATATTTGGGCGTAAAATACGCAGTATCTTTTAATAGCGGGAGAAGTTCTTTTTTTGCTATATTAAAAGCATTGGAATTAAAAAAACAAAGCTCAGTGCTTTTGCAGGCATTTACGTGTTCAGCCGCCATAAATCCTATTTTGTGGCTTGATTTAAAGCCCATCTATGTAGATTGCGATACAGACTCTTTTAACGTGGATATAAGCGATTTAAAGGCCAAAATTAGCCCCGAAACAAGGGTTTTGATGGTTCAGCACACATTTGGAATGCCTTCTAATATGGACGAGATTATAACTATTGTGCGGGACCCAAAGGGTACCCCCGGGCTAATCTTAATTGAGGATTGCGCGCATGCTTTGGGAGCTGAGTTTAACGGTCAAAAAGTCGGCACATTCGGAAAAGCCGCTTTTTTTAGTTTTTCCCGGGATAAAGTTATTTCGTCTGTTTACGGGGGTATGGCAGTTACAAATGATGAGATTTTAGGCAAAAAGCTTGAAGAGTTGCAAAAAGAATTTAAGCAGCCGTCATTTTTCTGGGTTTTTCAGCAGTTATTGCATCCAATACTTCTAAACTATATAATCTTGCCGGTTTATAATTTTGGGGATTTAGGCAAGCTCTTTTTGGTTTTATCGCAATGGCTGCATATATTATCTAAGGCAGTACATTGGAAGGAAAAAAGGGGACAACGGCCCGGTTATTTTCCCAAAGCCCTGCCTAACGCGTTAGCAGTTATAGCCTTAAATCAATTTAATAAATTAGATAAATTCCATGAGCATAGAAGAAAGCTCAGTAGGTTTTATTACGAAAACTTGAAAGGAACAGAATTCCAAGTTTCAGATAATCTGTTATCAGAAAACTTGTCAGCTAAAAAAATAAAGCATAGTTTTCTACGCTTTACAATAAAACATCCAAAAGCTCACGAGATAATTTATGAAGCGTGGAGCAAGCAGAATATTTTAATCGGCGATTGGTACACATCAGTTATAGCTCCTTCTGATACAAAATTAGAGAAGATGCATTATAGTTTGGGGATGTGCCCCAAAGCAGAAGAATTAGCTGAAACTACTCTAAACCTGCCGACGCACATAAATATATCTCAAAAAGATGCGGAAAGAATTGTAGCTTTTTTAAAAACCTTTATTTTAACTAAATAAATGGAATTAAGAGAAATACAAAACAAAGAAGAGTGGGAGAGTTTCTTTCAAACCTGTGCAGAAAAAACCTTTCTGCAATCTTGGAACTGGGGCGAGTTCAATAAATTAATGGGTGATAAGCTCTGGAGGTTCGGAGTTTTCAGCAGTAAAAGATTAATTGCAGCTGCCTTAGTTTTAAAAATCAGCGCCAGGCGCGGGACTTTTTTATTTATTCCGCATGGCCCGGTTGTCGTTGAAGGACTAGAACCCAGAGATAAAAAAGAAATTTTGGAATTAATTTTAACTGAACTAAGTGATATTGCTAAAGAAGAAAAAGCAAGTTTTATAAGAGTGTCTCCAATTTTTTTAAAAGGACCCGCAAACGGGTACCCCGAAAATGAAAATATCTTTTTAGATTTAGATTTTAGGCTATCTCCCATTCATATGCATCCTGAGGTTACATGGGAGCTTGATATCACGCCGCCAGAAGACGATTTGCTGGCAGGTATGCGCAAAACAACAAGGTATTTAATCCGTCAGGCAGAGAAGAACCCGGATATTCAGATTATAAAGAGCAACAATATTGAGGACCTTAAGCTTTTTTTGCCAGTTTATCTGAAAACTGCAAAAAGGCATCATTTTGTAGCATTTTCCGAAAAATATTTAGAAAATGAATTTAAGTCTTTTGTTAAAGATAAAGAAATTATGTTGTTTTTAGGAAAGTACAAAAACGAGGTTGTTTCTGCTGCCATTTTCGTGTTTTGGCAGGATATCTGCTTTTATCATCACTCGGGCTCTCTTTCAAAATACAATAAAATACCTATTTCTTATTTGCTGCAATGTGAAGCGATAAAAGAAGCAAAAAACAGGGGATGCAAATTATATAACTTCTGGGGCATAGCTCCTGACATAAAAAACGAATTGGAGGCCCAAAAATCTAAACATCCCTGGGCTGGCTTATCGTTATTTAAAATGGGTTTTGGCGGCTCTATAAAAGAATACGTGAAAACGCAAGATTATGTAATTTCTACAAAATATTGGTTAAATTATATAATAGAGAAAATAAGAAAGCATAAAAGGAATTTGTAAACACTCTATGTCTTACAGGCGAAAACACGTAAAAACCAAGATTCACAGAATAAAGCCCAGGAAGTCAATTTTAAAAAAACCTTTTTTTTGGATTGGATTTTTGCTGTTGAGCACAGTCTTAGCTGCCTGCTATTTGTTATTCTTTTATCCTAAGTTTCAAGTTAATGACGTTGTAATTTCCGGCAACCAAAAAGTACAAACAGATGCTCTTAAAAGCTTGATTTTAAATAACATTAATAAAAAAATTTCTAAAAGCATCTTTTTGGTTGATGCTGCAAAATTAAGCGAGGAGGTTTTAGACAGATTCCCAGTTATAGGAAATATAAAAATAAATAAAAAATTACCGCAGACCCTGAATATAGAAATAAAAGAAAGAGCTCCTATTGCTGTTTTTTGCCCTTCTTTCACCGAGACAGTGGAAGAAAACCAGGGAAAATGTTTTTTGATAGATGAGAGCGGCGTTGTTTTTGAACCTTTATATGCAGCGCCGCAAAATATGGTTATTGTGCGACAATTGATGGATAAAAACAAAGTTTTGAGCGGCCAGAAAGTTGTTGAGCAGAATATAATGAAGGCAGTTTCAATGATTGAAAAAAACTTAAAGGACAATTTTAAAATAGATATAAAAGAAGCTTTTATTACCAGCCCTTTGCAGTTGAATGTCAGGACGAATGAAAATTGGCAGGCATATTTTAATTTAGACCAAAACTCGGATATTAATTTGCAAATTACGAAAATGGACCTGTTATTAAAAGGGGAAATAGCGCCCGAAGCAAGAAAAAATTTGCATTACATAGATTTAAGATTTAAAGACAGAGCGTACTATAAGTAAGCGCTGTGCCGCCGCGAAATGGCGGTTTTTTTTGACAAAACGAAAAGTTTAATGTATATTAATGTTATGAATTATTCGTTAGATTATATAAAAATAGACAAAGATTTTCCGCAGAAATTCTTACAAAGCAGGTTTTTATTGTACTGCGCTATTTGTTTATTACTGCTAAAAGTTTTTACGGTTGCTGTTTACATTAATTTTCCGTCAAATATATTTTTTGCCGATATAACAAAATCAGCCCTAGTGTCTTTTGTAAACCAAGCGAGACAATCTTCGGGCTTGCAGCCATTAGTTGAAAACCAAAAATTAGACCATGCAGCCCAATTAAAAGCAGAGGATATGGTTCAAAAACAATATTTTTCTCATACTAGCCCTCAAGGTGTTTCGCCCTGGTATTGGTTTTTGAACATAGGATATAATTATAAATACGCCGGGGAAAACCTGGCAATTGGCTTTTTTGACTCTAAAGAGGTCTACGACGCCTGGTTAAATTCTCCTTCGCATAAAGCAAATCTGTTAAACTCAAACTATAAAGAAGTCGGAACTGCTGTTTTAGACGGATTCGGTTCCAATAACACCGTTGTTGTTGTCCAGTTTTTTGGCAGCCAACAGCCGGTAAACCCGGCTATAAATAAGACGCCGGAGGCGTCTGCCAATTCTCAAGCGAATCAAGTGCTATCACAATCAATAGAATCGCCCGTAATGATAGAAGAACAGCTGGGTAATGGCGCAAATAATTTTTATTCCAGATTTTTGAATTTTACGCTGTATAATTATGGTCCTGCCCTGCAGGATATTATATTCGGGTTTTTACTGCTCGTAATGGGCGCCTTGCTGTTTGCAATATTGTTTGACTCCGCTGTTATAAATAAAAAACAATTTGTTTTCAGAGCATTGCTCATAGTTGTAATGTTGTCTTTTGGCGCGCTGTTAAATAAAGAGGCGATAATTCTGAGTATTCCTCATCAAGTAATAATTTAGATATGAACAAAAAAGAACTGGTAAAAACAATAAAAATTATCGGCTTAATCTATTTGGCCAGTTTTTTGATTATAAACTGGAATGATGTTTCTTGGATTTTTAATTACAAAGAGATGTCGGGATTAATAGATGACTTTTTTAATCCATATCCGGGTATAGACGCCGCTTCAATAGAAGCTTATTTTTATCCTAACCACAGCCAGGGCTCGGACGTTGCGCAAAATGCCCAAACCATAAAAGATGTTAAAACGACTTATACAGACAAGCAAAATACATTGGAGATACCTAAAATATCTATTTCGGTTCCCATAGTTTTTTCACAGAACGCAGATAAAACGTCTTTAATGAAAGATCTGGATAAAGGAGTTGTTTATTATCCAGGGTCTGTGCTTCCGGGCCAGCCGGGCGCAAGCGTAATTTTAGGGCACTCAGCTCCGCCGGGCTGGCCAAAAATAAAATACGATTGGGTTTTCAGCAATCTGGATGATTTAAACGTCGGCGATATAATCATGATAGATTTAAACAACAAACAATACACTTATACCATAAAACAAAAAACAATTATCAATAAGGGGGATGATATTCCTGCATATAATTCTGCTAATAATGTTTTAACTCTAATCACCTGTTATCCGCCAGGTAAAGACTATCAAAGAATTGTCGTTCAGGCAGAATTGAACAATAATTAAAAACCGTGCAACACTTGACTTTTTTTATAATTATAATAACTTGGAACATAGCAGTTATTTAAACAATAATTATGAAAAACAATAATTTTAGCATTATCCTCAGAATAGGCCTTTTGGTTTTGGCTGTTTCTGTTTTATTTTCTGTAGAAACTGCTTCAGCCAGTATAGGTAATTGGTATAAAGACCCTTTTGGAATTCGCGAATTTGTCAACAGCAAGGCGCTGCAATACGGATTTACTCCTGTTCCTGTAACAGGTCAGGCGGGCGCTTTAAATTTTGACAGCGTAACGGCTAAAAAAATCTGCCAATTAGCGGGCTATGATGATGCAGCTACAATGGATTGCGTCAGTACTTATGATAACGCTAGATGCGGCTGGTATTCCTGCCAAGATAATGTATTAGCTAAGTGGAATCCTGCCAGAAATAATTTTGATATTGGAAACGCCTGTTCAGCGGGAAATACGTGGATTTCTTCGCTTGTCTGTAAGAATAATCCTCCCGCTTGCACTTCACACGTCTCTAAGAATTGCGTAGGCAATTCTGTTTATTGGTTTAATTCCTGCAATAATCAAGAAGATTTATTTCAAGCCTGTACTTCAAATCAAATCTGTCAAAACGCTCAGTGCGTAAACGTCACTTGTTCAACCAACGCTAATTGCGGAAGCAATGGATATGTAGGAAGTCCTTTCTGTCAGGGAAATAATGTCTACAAAAACTACAAAACATATACCTGTAATAATCCTGGCACAGCCAATTCAAGCTGCAGCCAATCAATAGTACCTCAATTAATTACTAACTGTACCTCAAACCAGACCTGCTCTAATGGACAGTGTGTAAATGTTAATATCGCTTGTTTAACAAATGCTCAGTGTGGTACTAATGGGTACATAGGCAGCCCATTTTGCCAGAATGGAGATGTTTACAAGTACTACAGAACCTATACCTGCAACAATCCAGGTACTGCTAACTCCTCATGTTCTCAATCAGACACAGCTCAATTACAAACAAACTGTACCTCAAACCAGACCTGCTCTAATGGACAGTGTCAGAATGTCAATATTGTTTGTTCAACCAACGCTAATTGCGGAACCAATGGATATGTGGGTTCACCCTTCTGCCAAGGCAACAATGTCTACCAAAA
>CAYIVF010000021.1:0-12698 GCA_964366875.1 uncultured Candidatus Saccharibacteria bacterium | reverse complement strand
TCTCTGTCAGATAAATCCCTGATATCTTTTATTCCTTCAACTTTCTTTTCAGAAACCAAATCTGCCATTTGTTCAACCAAACCTGACTTTAAGACCTGATAAGGAATTTCTGTAATAACAATCTGCTCTTGTCCGTCTTTTCTTTCAACTACATCAGCTTTGCCGCGCATTAAAATAGAACCTTTGCCCTGCGAATAAGCAGAGATTATTTCTTTTTGGTCATAAATTATGCCTCCTGTTGGAAAATCAGGACCTTGGATAAATTCAAATAAATCCGGTGTTTCAGCCTTTGGGTAGTCTAATAAATGAATTGAGGCGTCCATTACTTCCGTTAGATTATGAGGCGGGATATTAGTTGCCATACCCACAGCAATACCCAAAGAACCATTTAACAATAATTGAGGCAGCGGAGAGGGCAAAACAACTGGCTCTTTTCTCGTGCCGTCATAGTTATCAATAAAATTTACAGTGTCTTTTTCAATATCCTGCAGCAATAATTCTCCGACTTTTGATAGTTTGCATTCTGTATAACGCATAGCCGCCGCACTATCTCCGTCAATTGAACCCCAGTTTCCTTGACCTTGTATTAAAGGATACCTTAAGTTAAAATCCTGAGCCATTCTGACCATTGAATCATAAACAGCCACATCTCCGTGCGGATGATATTTTGCCAAGACATCACCGGTAACAGCTGCAGATTTTCTGAACTTTGCTCCAGAGCCCAATCCCAACTCGTTCATTGCAAATAAAATTTTCCTATGAACGGGCTTTAATCCGTCTCTGACATCAGGAAGCGCGCGCGCGACAATAACCGACATTGCATAATCAATGTATGATTCTTTTAACTCTGTCACAATTTCTCTCTGAGTCACATTTCCTCTTTTACTGTCTCCTTGTTTTTCATCCTCCTGCGCCCGTGATTTTTTTTCCTGCCTGCCGGCAGGCAGGTCTTTTTCCCCCGCCATATCAAATTAACTTGTTTATTTTTAATTCTTTTAACAATTCCAACATTGTTCCCTTCAACTCAGGGATATCTTCTTTTACCGCTTTCCAAACCACTTTTAAATTTACACCAAAATACTCATGTATCAACTTGTTTCGCATGTCTGCCGCATCTCTCCAGGGAATTTTTTTGTGTTTGTTTTTAACCGATGCCGGTATATTTTTAATCGCTTCGCCTATAATTTCTATTGCGCGAACAACCGCATAAATTGTCTTTTCGTCTTTTTGAAATTCTCCGAAACTAAAATTCCCAACAAATTTCTCTATTTTATTTATAGAATCTGCAATGTCTGACACATAATCTTTATATTCTCTTTTGGGCGATGTCTTTCTCATAAATAATTTACTTCTTTTAATATATGCTTTCCTATGTAATACTTTAAAGCATTTTTCATAACCAAATCAACCTTGACTCCTAAAATATTCGTAAGGTAACGTTCCAATCTTATAAATTTAAATAAACTTGGCTCTTCAATAAATTCAACCAAAATATCAACGTCGCTCTTTCTCGTCTGTTCACCCCTTGAATACGAACCAAAAACTCCGATTCTTTTAACCAAAAATTCGTCTTTTAAAAATTGCTCTGAATTTTTTAATTTTATTTTTATATCTTTAATATCCATTATTTATTTTTTATTTTGTAAATTTAAAAGTGGAAATAATTTTTTCAAAAACATCTATTTTATCTGACAAGCCAGAATTAAAAATATACACTTTTTCTTCTTTCATAACAAACCAATGGGGATTTCCGCAGCCGACTCCGTCACAAGTAATTCTGACTTTTATTCCATCTGCCCCATCTACCTTTATATTTTCTATTTCAAACTTTGTGGCAACAGACAGATTCAAATAATTTTTGACATATTCCAATAGCGAACTTTTCTCCGCAAGATTGTTTGCACTTATATTTAATGCTTCGCTAGTAAAGGCTATCCCTCCCGTTTCGTCTTTTTCGTCGGGCGGATAGGGTGAAAAATAAATCCCTCCATCGACAATTCCTTTTTCTACTTCCTTAAAATACCAACTATTTGGATATTTTATTTCAAACCCATATTCATCATTTGTATATGTTTTCCAATCGGCGGTTTCGTCTGTTTGCGCGCTTGGATTTTCGGCAATTGGAGTTTGGATTTCGGGAAGTTTGATTTGGCTTACATTCTCTCCCAATTTTTCTAATTTATTTATTGCGGATTTAAACCAAAAAAAGCCCAATATCAAAGCTAGAATAATAACAATTACCCACAAAATAATTTTCTTCTGTTTGTCGGGCAGCTTCTGCAATTTTGTCAAAAAATCTTTAATTTTTGCAGCAATATCCATATAACTTACGGTTGCAATATAACTATTTCCATGCCGTCTTTTGGCAATGTTGATGCTTTTACTGTAAGCTTGTCTTGCGGGGTAATTGAATTCTTGCCCATTGTTTTTAAAAACTTGGAAACATCATCAAGCTTGATTTTAAGTTTGGGCAGAGCGTAATGCATAGGAATCACAATTTTTGGCTCAATCTGCGAAATTATTCTCTGAGCTTCACCAGAAGAAATAGTATATTCGCCTCCTACGGGAATCATTAAAACATCTATACCGTCTACTTTCTCTAACTGTTCGTCTGTAAGCTGTTTTTGGCCCAAGTCCCCTAAATGGCAAAATCTCATATCTTCTGCCTCAATTGTATAAATTGTATTTTGGCCCCTTTCTTTGCCTTCTTTATCATCATGAAAAGAAGGAATGCCTTGTATAAAAACTCCCTTGACCTCGTATTCACCGGGACCCGAAATTAAAAACGGAGTTCCTTTCACGGCTTTTATATTATTGTGGTCGTGATGCTGATGAGTAACCAATAAAATATCAGCTGAAAAATTAGGAAGTTTTAATCCCACAGCTTCATCAAAAGGGTCTATCACAATATCAGCTGAATGGTCTTTTGAATTAGAAACTGAAATTTGAAAGCAGGATTGCCCTGCCCAAGTAATTTTTGCCATAACAATTATGGTTTATATTTTTTAATTTTACCACAACTTATTGACCTTTGCAATTGTCTCGTGTATATTGGAAGTATTACAAAAATATGCTTAAAGAAAATATTATTAAAAAAACTAAAGACGCATCTTCTCCTTTTTCAGTTGGTTCAACCGTAGAGGGAACCGTTGTGGCCAGAGATCGCTCGTCTCTTTTTATTGACTTGGGTATTTATGGAACTGGGATAATTTATGGCAGAGAGTTTTACGAGGTAAAGGAGGTCATAAAAAACCTTAAAATTGGAGACAAAGTTTTTGCCAAAGTAGTTGAGGCAGAAAACGATGAAGGCTACAGAGAGCTTTCTTTGAGAGACGCTACAAAAGAAATAAGCTGGCAGGGGCTGAAAGACAAAAAGGATAAAGGAGAGGTCTTAACCATTAGAATAACCGGGGTAAACAAAGGCGGACTTTTAACCAGCTTAGATGGCATACCGGCCTTTTTGCCTGTTTCTCAGCTGGCTCCGGAACACTACCCCCGCGTAATAGATGCCGACAAGCAAAAAATACTAAAAGAACTGCAAAAATTCATTGGCAAAACCATTGAAGTAAAAATACTTGATTTATTGGCCCAGGAAAATAAACTAATTTTATCTGAAAAAGCCAAGTCAGAGGAAAAAATAAAAGAAACCTTAAAAGGATACAGCAAGGGAGACGTTATTGAGGGAGAAATAACAGGCGTAGCCGACTTTGGCGTCTTTATCAAATTTCCCTCTTCTGCTAAATCTACCGAAGAACAGATAGAAGGATTAATCCATATTTCAGAACTAGACTGGCAGTTAGTGGAAAATCCCGCAGAAGTTGTAAAAGTCGGCGAAGTTGTAAAAGCCCAGATTATAGATATAAATAACAATCAAGTATTTTTATCTTTAAAGAGCTTAAAGAAAAATCCTTGGGAAGAAATTGAAAAACAGCATAAAAAAGGCGACGTTCTTAAAGGAAAAGTAATCAAGTTTTCAGCTTTCGGAGCATTTGTGGAGATAATGCCGAAAATAAGAGGGCTTTGTCATATTTCTGAATTCAGTTCAAAAGATGAAATGGAGAAAGCTCTGAAAATAGGCGAAACCTATGATTTTCAGGTTTTACTTATAGAACCAAAAGAGCATAGAATGAGCTTAAAATTAGTAACTGAAAAATAGTTTGTAATAAAAAAACCCCATCAGAAAACCTAACAGGGTTATTTGTCTACTCATAGTAGACCTGGCCTTTCGGCCTTGTTAATCAGCGTTCCTACCAGGAACGCTCCACCAGACGAACGCCCAGAAGCTTGGGCGGACCGTTCGGCTTCTTGCCAAACTTGGCAGTCCCGGTAAAAGAGACGATGTCTCCCTGCCACAAACGGATTTCTCTGTCTGGGTCCGGAGCGAGTCCGAGAATGTCGGTCCCGTGAATCCAAGCGTTGGTACCATCACTCGGGTACAGATTGGCCGGTCCTTGGCCGGTCTGCCCTGCGAACGTGATGTACCACTGAACTACGGCATGTCCAGGACCTGGCACTTCGGGCAATGGCGGGTTCAACTGTTCGTCGGATCCACTCCACTCCTCAAGCCTGGCACTCTTGACGAGCTCCATAAACCCGGCCTGCTCCAAGATGGTCCTGCGGACATCGAATGCGCCCCACCGGGGATGCTCGGGCTTGCCGACAATCTTGTCTCCATCCCTGAAGAGTTGTCCCTTCCAGCGGTACTCGCCGTGGAGCTTCCATGTCGCTCCGTTGTCGTGGGTAATCACACCCACTTGGAACAACATGACCGTACCATCCTTGCCGACAGACCAGATGTCCACGCGGTTGGGCTTGTCCTGGTGCCAAGACGTCCAAACGCTACTACCCGCACGCACGACCTCAATCGGGTCGCGCATCACAATGGCGCGGAACCCCTTCGCAAAGCCTTTCAACTCGCTAAGGGCGTGACGGTGGTAACCGCCGCTCTCCCGGCCAACGTTCTTCTGGACCACAAAGGTGCGATCGTCTTCCTTTGTCGCTACCACGAGGTGAAACCCGATGGGATTCACGCTCGGCGGTACAGCGAGCACTCCGCGCTCATCGGCTTCCAGAAAATCCTCTTCTCCTTTCAAGCCCGCACCTACCACGATGCCGGGTTCAGGGAACTCACGCAACTGGTTTCGCCTCATCAGGCACCTCCTTCAAAACAGGGTTTGGCTGATTGCAATGTGCTCTTTTCTGTCCCGCCGTAATTTATCGCACACGACAAACTATGGCGGGACAAATAAGAACTTATTTTCCCGGCGCCTCCTGCGCCAATGCCTCTTTTAATATATCTTTTATTGTTTCTAATGGAATTGCTGTCGGCAAAATTCCCTTCGGACTTGCGCCTCCGTTTAAAACCGAATTTGTCGCCCTGTCATAATACCATTCCGGGATTTCTGGAATTTTACCCGGCTTCATCAAATCGAATGTTGAATATGTTAATTTTCTGTCTCTTAATTCTGCCTCGGCTTTTCTCAAATACGCTGCCAGCCATCTTAAATCAACCATTTTCAAGGGTTTTGTAAGTATATTTGTAAAACCAGAGCTTTTTTTCTGGCAAACGACATCTGCTTTAAATCCTCCCGAAGATTTTAACCAGCCAGCCATGCTTAAATTATCAGATTCCAAAACAATAACTTTTAAATCCTTTTTTCCTTGTTTTACTTGGAAAACTTCTGCCTTGCCCTCTTTTAATTTTTTTTCAAATTCTTGCGGTAGTTCTTCTGTCCTTCTTTTTTCTTCTAAATAGTGAGCTTCCAACAAAGGCAAAACAATTTTTACAATTTTTTCAGGGTCTTCTTCTGTTTTATTTAGAGATGCAACTAACCCCGACAGTCCAAATGCTTTATCAAGAGGATCGGTTGAAATTGTTCCTAATCCGTGTTTATCGTCTCTTTGGGCGTAAGCTAAGATTTTTGCTATCGAAGGTTCTGCTAAAATTCCTAAATCTTCGGCTATTAATTGCGACAAGTTTTTTCCTTTTTTATGATGGTCAAATTTGCCTTCACCTAAGTCCAAAAGTAAAACACCTTTTTTTTCTAAAGACAAATTTGTATCCCCGGCTGGCAATTCCTGCCAAATATCAATTAAAGCATCTTTAATTCCTGGATATTTTTTTGCGCCAAATTTTGTTAAAAGAAATATCCCCGCAATTACATCGGGATGGGGACGTGTCGGTATAATAATTTTTTGATAACTATTAGCCATTAAATAATAATTTTACTATATCAAATTATAAACCATTTGTCAATAGACAGGGGGATTGACAAAATATTAACGAAGTGTATAATCTAAAGATAGCGCAATAAACCTTTCGTCCGCAAGGCGACTGGTAAGTAAAGAGCGCGGCGCTCTTTGATAAAGGAAATCATCTCCGCGCGTAGCGGAGATGCAGATAGTCAACGAACCTAGTAGCCTGATTTTGGGAAAACCCAAAAGGAGTGTGTGTCATGAACGAGAACCTCGCTGAGAAATTGGCAGGTGGATTGGGCAACGGGACAAAAGTCCGACCAATCAAAAGGCAGGAGAAGGCCAAAGCCGAGAAACCTGCAAATAAGACGGCTAAGGCTGGCAAGCCAAGGGTCCGGAAGCCGAAGCCGCCGACGCCCGAGCCCGCAAAACCCGCAAGCCTGCTGGAAGAGATTTTTCTGGCTGGCGATGCGCTGTCTGGCGTAGATGTAATGGGCGGCATTGCCGTTGCTAACAGTATCCTGACGAACAGTAGGGCTGTGGCCATCTTTGTCAAAGCTCTCAGCGAGGCCGATGCATTGGCCATTCAGAAGTTGGGATTCGATCGGCTTGAGGCCGATGTGAAGGAGGAATGGTATGCCCTCTCTCTGGCCGAAATCGAGACTCAACTGCGTGATTGGGTAAGGGAAGGCAGCGACGCGCCCGGGAAAATGTTGGCCGTCTTGGCCGCAATAGGAGGCACGGCCAAAACGGTCGACGCGATTGACCCTCTGTGGCGGTTGTACGTCGAAATCGTACGGCCCGCAAGGGACGTGCAAACGTACTACGAGCTCAGCCAGCTTCTGAAAAACCTGAACTCAAAGGGACTCACCGAGACCTTCTTAGACAGGACCAATCTGCCAGCCGACGCGGTCACTCTCAGAGGCAGGGGCTGGCACACAACCAGATACCTCCCTGCCATGGAAAGGGGCAAGAAGATACCGATGGCCGAAGCGGGCTGGCCCTTTATCAAGGAGGCCGAGGCACGAGCCCAGAAATGGGCCGAAGAAAGGAGGGGTCGGTTGGCGGAGCTGAAAGGTTCTGCCACAAAAGACTTTACTCCGGCCAAGGCCAAGGCTGGCAACGAGGGGACGATCTTTCTCCAAACCGGCCCGAACAGCGGAGCCTTGCTCCAAGTCGAGAAGAACAAGGTCAGGATTGCCCAGGTTGTCGGTACGATGGCCCGACGCACTGGCTGGATGAGTTGGGATTCCGAACAGGAGCCCTGGCTCGACGAAAATCTCTTCAACGCCTTCCAAGCATGGAAGGAAAAGAAGGAGCCAACGTAGCCGGCGCAAAAGGAAAGCCGACCCAGTCAGCAACCTGTGCGGTCCGTCGTTGACATAGCCCGTGAAGCGAACTATCGTTGTCTCGGGCTTTTTTTATTTCTCAATTAATATTATATTGAATTTTCTTTTTAAATGTGTTAAATTAATCGTATAAATATATATACGAACGAACCATATGAATCTACTTTTCAAAAACTTTATTTCAGTCATATTAATCCTTTTGGCAGTCGGCGGCGTTTTTAGCCTGCTCTATTATCCACCTGCAAAAACAAATGAAATATCAGTAACGCAGCTGGTTGGAGATATAAATCAGGGCAAGGTTAAAAAGATCACGGTTTCTGGCGATTCGCTGTCAATATTGTATAACGACAATACTAATGCAACTTCGATGAAAGAATCGGGCTCTTCTTTAACTGACCTGTTTAACAACTTAGGAGTAAATAAAGATAATTTGCAAAAGGTAGAAATTGACGTGCAGCCAGTCAAAGAGGGCTTATGGTCATGGCTAACTCCGATTTTAGTTTTTGGAATACTGCCTCTGATATTTTTCGGATTCATATTCTGGATGATGTTTAAGCAGGCAAAATCCGGAGCCGTACAAGTATTTGATTTTACAAAAGCTAAAGCCAGGCTATTTGGAGCCGAAGGCCATGGAAAAGAAAAAATAACTTTTAAAGACGTTGCTGGCCTTAAAGAAGCGAAAGAGGAGCTGGTGGAAATTGTTGATTTTTTAAAGTTTCCAAAGAAATATCTGGCAATGGGGGCTAAGATTCCAAGAGGCGTGTTATTGGTGGGAGCTGCCGGCGTTGGAAAAACATTATTAGCCAGAGCAGTGGCTGGAGAAGCAAACGTTCCCTTTTTGTCGGTTTCTGGTTCTGAATTCGTTGAAATGTTTGTTGGAGTGGGGTCAGCCCGCGTAAGAGATTTATTTTCAACTGCTAAAAAAACAGCGCCCTCAATAGTTTTTATTGATGAATTAGACGCCATCGGACGCCACAGAGGAGCTGGCATTGGCGGAGGACATGACGAAAGAGAACAAACCTTAAATCAGATTTTAGTTGAAATGGATGGCTTTGAAAAAGAAACCGGAGTCATAATTCTCGCCGCGACGAATCGTCCGGATATTTTGGACCCGGCATTATTGAGGCCTGGCAGATTTGACAGAAAAATTGTTTTAGATCCGCCAGACGTACACGACAGAGAGGAGATATTAAAAATTCATTCAAAAGGCAAGCCGCTAAATGGAAATGTTAATTTCAAGGAGGTGGCGGAAAGGACACCTGGTTTTACCGGAGCTGATTTGGCCAATGTTGCCAACGAAGCTGCTTTATTGGCTGCCAGACAGAATAAAACGCAGATACACCAAAAAGAGTTTTTAGAATCAATTGAAAAAGTTTTGCTGGGACCGGAAAGAAAAAGCCATATATTGTCTAAAAAAGAAAAAGAGATTGCGGCTTTTCACGAAGCAGGTCACGCTTTGGTTTCCACTTTTTTGCCAGAAACAGAGCCAGTAAGAAAAATATCAATTATTGCCAGAGGCATGGCAGCCGGCTACACATTGCAAGTGCCATCAGAAGAAAGAAAAATGAAAACAAAAACAGGATTTCTTTCTGAAATAGCCACGCTTTTGGGCGGATATTGCGCTGAAAAAATAAAATTTGGAGAAATGACAACCGGTGCCGCAAATGACTTAAGCCGGGCATCGGAATTGGCAAGAAAATTAGTAAAAGAATTCGGAATGTCGTCTTTGGGACCCATTTCTTTCGGTGAAAAAGAAGAACTGATATTTTTGGGTAGAGAAATCTCAGAGCAAAGAAATTATTCTGAAAAGATAGCTGAAAGAATTGACGAAGAAGTGGAAATGATTATAAAAAACTGCCAGAAAATGGCCGAAGCCGTCTTGTTAAAAAGGAAAAACCTTTTAGACAAAGTGGCTAAAAATCTAATTGAAAAGGAAATAATTGAAAGAGAAGAGTTTGAAAAACTGATAAACAAACATAAAAAGAATAATAAAAAATAACGTGGGCCTGTAGCTCAGTGGTAGAGCATTACTCTTATAAAGTAAGGGTCGCAGGTTCGATCCCTGCCAGGCCCACCATGGGCGTATAGCTCAGTTGGTTAGAGCGCGTCGTTGACATCGACGAGGTCTCCCGTTCAAGTCGGGATACGCCCACATGGATATAAAAATAATTTACGGGGATTAAAAATTGCTTTTCGGTGAAAAATATGATAATCTTAAATCGTAATAAAGTATAAATACAAAAAATATGTTCAACGAATATATTGAAAAAAAATTGAAATTGGCACGATATAAAATTCTCAAAGACGGCAGTTATTTTGGTGAAATTCCAGGAGTGCGAGGAGTTTGGGCTAACGCTAAAAATCTGGAGGGTTGCCGACAAGAATTAAAGGAGGTTTTGGAGGATTGGTTTCTTTTAAAAATTCGGGCAAGAGAAAGAATACCTGGTTTTGAAATAAAAATTGGCTATCGTCAATTTGCGAGAAATGCCTAAAAATATTTCCTGGCGAAAATTAGTTCAAAAGTTTAGACGGCTCGGATTTGATGGCCCCTATTCAGGCGGTCGTCATTTATTTATGGCTAAAAAAGAATTAAAAGTTCACATTCCCAATCCTCATTACGGCGATATTCCAAAACATCTTGTTGCGGAAATTTTAAAACAAGCTGGCATTTCCATTAATGACTGGGAAAATATTTAATGCTCAAATGGATATAAAAATAATTTACGAGGATAATGCTCTTTTGGTTGCAGACAAGCCAGCAGGATTGATAGTTTTTCCCGAAGGACAAACCACAGAAAACACGCTGATTGATACTCTAATAAAAAAATACCCCAGACTTGCGGATGTCGGGCGTCCGCCGCGCTATGGAATTGTGCACAGATTAGATAAAGATACTTCTGGTCTTTTACTGGTGGCAAAAAACAACGAATCCTTGATTTTTTTTCAAAATCAATTTATAAATAGAGAGGTAGAAAAGAAATATTTAGCTTTGGTTGAGGGGAATATAAAAGAGGACAGAGGCGAGATTAAAACATTAATTGGGAGAGCGCCAGGAGATAAAAGAAAACAAAAAGCTTATTTACCCGATGAACCAGAATCAGAAGGGAAAAGAGAAGCAATTACAGAGTACAAAGTATTAGAAAGATTCAAAGATTATACGCTCTTAGAAGTTAAAATAAAAACAGGCAGACGCCACCAAATAAGGTGTCATTTTTCTCATATTCTTCACCCAATCGCAGGAGACAAGTTATACAGCTTTAAAAACTCACCAGTACCCGAAGGATTAACAAGACAATTTCTACACGCAGCTTATCTTAAAATAAAACTACCAAACGGAGAAACAAAAGAGTTTAGGTCAGAATTGCCAGAAGAATTGCAAATAATAGTAAATGTTTTAGAGAAAAACCATGAGTAAATTATTAGATAAATTTAATAAAAAACAACTTAAAAATTTGCCAGACATCAGGCCTGGCGATACAATTAAAGTACATCAGAAAATCAAAGAGCAAGATAAAGAAAGAATCCAGATTTTTGAAGGCATAGTTATTGCCAGAAAACATGGCAAAGGTATTTCAGCTACAATAACTGTAAGAAAGGTTGTTGACGGAATAGGAGTTGAAAGAATTTTCCCGATTCATTCTCCTTTAATTGCTAAAATAGAAGTTGTAAAGCATGGCAAAGTGAGAAGAGCAAAACTTTATTACTTAAGAACAGCCAAAGGTAAAAAAGCCAGACTAAAAAGAAAAGATTTTGCAGCAGCTATTGCAGAAGAACCAACCGAAGAGCCGATCGCTGAAGAGATACTGATTGAAGAAACTCCGGCTTAGCCAAACGCGGACGTGGCGAAATGGTACACGCAGCAGACTGAGGCTCTGCGCCAGAAATGGCATGTGGGTTCGACTCCCACCGTCCGCACCAGCGAGGAAATGTCAAATTCGCTTCGCCCGCTTCGGCGGGCTCGGCAACCAAATTGTAAGGAATTTTGGGCGAAAAAATCAGTTGGCGGTTTTGTAAAATGTGGTTCGAGCCGATATTTTTAAGAAATGTTGTCATTTCTTTTTTGTTTTCGGTTTCCACTAATTTTGCGGCTTGATTAAGGGATAAAACAAACTCACGAGCCGGTTCGAGCCAAGACAATCCTTTTTGCTCAAAGTCGGTGATTTTTTCTTGTAACTCCACTTTTTGCGATAATAATTCTTGCTTTTTGGCGGCGTACTCTTCTGCGGATAAAGCGTCTGCCAAAAATACATCAAGGAGTTTCGCTAATTTTGCTTCTACTTGTTTTAGTTGCTCTTTCAAACTTACCATTTTTAATTGAGCTTGTTGTCTTGCCTGTTCTTGTTCGTTATTTAACGCCGCCAAAACTTTTTCGGTGTCTTGGCTCGACAAAGAAACTTTTTGAAGAAAAGATTTAATTTGTTCTGCCAAAAGTTCCTCTCGTAAATAATGTTTTTCTTGGCAGGCCCCTTTCTTTTTTGTGCAACGATAATAATTATGTCCTTTTTGCGTTTCGGCGGTTATTGAGCAGCCGCAAGAGGAACATTTTAGTAAGCCAAGAAAAGCAAAATTGTGTTTGCGAACTTCCTGCACTTTTCCGCGCTTCGCCATAACTTCTTGGCATTTATCAAAAAGTTTCTTTGAAATTAACGGCTCGTGTTGTCCCTCAAAAACTTCCCCGTGATATTTCATCAGGCCGATGTAAAAAATATTTTGTAGAATTTTTTGTACATTACTAATAGCTATCTCTTTATCGAGATTCCCTCGCAGATTTTTTTCTTTACACCAATTTGCGAGAGATTTTAAGGTATGTTCGCCAGTGGCATAAAGTTGAAAAATCCTTTTCACTTTGCCGAATTTTTCTCGGTCAATATCAATCATTCTCGTTTTTGGATTATTGAGATAGCCTACTGGAGCCCAGCCGGGCCATACGCCGTTGCGGATTTTCTGCCGAAGTCCGCGTTTAACATTCTCTCGCAGATTATCTACAAAATATTTACTTTGGCCAAAAGCGATGTTGAGCATAAATAAACCTTGCGGCGTTGGTTCAAACCAGAAAGTAGGAAATTTGAGGGACTTAATCAAGCCGCAATCAATCATGTGAATTATCTTTCCGCCGTCAACAGAATTAGATCGGAAGAGCACACGTCTGAACTC
>CAYIVF010000020.1:0-13439 GCA_964366875.1 uncultured Candidatus Saccharibacteria bacterium | reverse complement strand
TTAAGTGCCAATCACCCATCGTTACCATAGGTTCAATACAAATTACCATTCCTTCGACAAGCTCGGGACCTGACCTTCTTTTGCCAAAGTTAGGTATCTTTGGGTCTTCGTGTATATTCTTACCAATACCATGCCCGCACAAATCCTTCACAACTCCAAACCCCTGGTCTTCAACGCATCTCTGTATAGTGTTTCCAATGTCTCCAATAGTATTGCCAATCTTTACCTTTTTAATTGCTAACCTTAAGGATTTTTTTGTAACGTTAATTAATCTTTTTGCTTCAAAAGAAACTTCGCCTAAAGCTAAGGTAACAGCCATATCGGTATTATAACCTTTGTATAAAACGCCGAGGTCTAGTTTTAACAAATCACCGTTCTTTAATACATAATCTGAAGGTAATCCGTGCACAATATTTTCATTTACCGAAGTGCACAAAGAATAAGGAAAACCGTCGTATCCCTTAAAAGATGGTTTGGCTCCCTGTTTTAAAATAAGGGCCTCGGCGGCCCTGTCTAATTCCAAAGTGGTAATTCCTGGCTTAACTAATTTTTCAATCTCTTTTAAAACATTAGCTAAAATTTTTCCACCCTCAGAAATTATTCTTATTTCTTCTTGTGTTTTAATTTTTATCATTATTTTGCAAACTATTCAATCGCCTTTAAGATATTTTTGAACACTTCTGCCACCGACTGTTCGCCATTAATTTTTTTAATTTTAATATTATTTTTTTTGAAGTATTCAACCATGGGAAGTGTTCTTTCGGTGTATTCTTTGATTCTTACTTTAATTGTTTCTGGATCATCTAAATCTTTTCTTTTTACTAATCTTGAGCCGTCTAGGGGACAAGTCATCAAACTCTCTGTTTCTTTATTATGTAAAATAGGGTGTCGCATCAATTCACAAATTCTTCTGCCAGAGTTCCTGTTGATAGTTTCTTCTGGCGTTATTTCTAATAGAATTATTTTAACGTTGTCTTTCCCGCAAAGTTTTTCGATCTCTGGCATTATTCTCTCTGCCTCATAAAGAGTTCTTGGGGAACCAGCCATTATTAAGCCCTCCTGCTCTTTAAAAATTTTTTCAATACTTTCTTTTACCAATTGCGTTACAAAAGGCGGGCTGGTTAAAAGCCCTTTTGTCCAGTTTTCTTTTTCTTCTTTTGCTGTGTATGTCTTTCCTTCTATCTTAAATTGTCTTTTTGGGTCTTCAGAACTAAATATTTTTTCTAAAAACTTACTTGTTTCAAAATAATAAAAACCAAATCTCTCTGCTAGCAATCCTGCCTGGGTGCCTTTTCCAGCACCCGGAGGCCCGAATATAATTATAACTTGTTTGTCCATTTTTTTAGAATGTCTCATACTCCCTCATTTGAAGCTGAGCGTTAATCTGCCTTATTGTATCTAATACTACGCTCACAACTATTAAAAGAGATGTGCCGCCGATTAAAAAGGTAAACCCCGTAACACCTGTAGCTCCAGCTACAATTGAAGGCAGAACTGCGATAAGGCCTAAAAATACAGCGCCGGTGAATAAAACTCTATTTAAAATATGCTTTAGAAAATCAGAAGTAGGTCTGCCTGGCCTTACGCCCGGAATAAACCCGCCCATTTTCTGCAGGTTTTCTGCAATAGTTTTCGGATCAAAGGTAACTGCGGTATAAAAATAAGTAAAAAGAATAACCAGCAAAAAATACAATACTCCGTTCACCCAGACATTATTAAAAAAACTGCCTACGGCTGTGGCGACGCTGCCCACCAAGCCGGGCGTTCCTCCGAAAAAGCTAGCTATCATTCCTGGAAACAAAAGTATGGACAAGGCAAAGATAATAGGAATAACTCCAGCCGGGTTAACATTCAAAGGCAGATAAGTTGAAGTGCCTCCGTACATTTTCATTCCCCTTACTCTTTTAGCATAAGAAACCGGTATGTTTCTTCTCGCCTCTGTAATCAAAACAACTCCTGATATTATGACAACCGCAAGTACAACGAAGGCTAAATAAGAAGGAATTCTTGAAGGATCAAAAGAAACAAATGTTTCAAATATGTTTATCGGCAAGCGAGCCACGATACCGGCAAAGATTAAAAGCGAGATTCCATTCCCCACGCCCTGCTCTGAAATAATTTCACCGAGCCACATTAAAAACATAGCTCCTGCCGTAATAGTAAGAATAGAACTTAAAAACACTGGTAAAGATAATCCTGAAATAATTCCTTGGCGCTGAAAAACGCTTAACATGCCGTATCCTTCAAAAATAGCTAAGGGAATCGTAAGCAGTCTTGAGTATTGATTAAATTTTTGACGCCCCGATTCACCTTCTTCTTTGTACATCCTCTCTAGCACAGGAAATATCATTGTTAACAGCTGCAAAATAATCGTAGCTGTAATATAGGGGCCTAAACCCAATAAAACAACAGAAAAATTGCTCAAAGCTCCTCCTGTAAATATATTCAAAAGACCAAAAACCTGGTTTTGGTCAAAGAATTTTCTGAGGTTTTCTGTTCCGATTCCCGGAATGGGGACGTTGGCTGCTACGCGAAAAACAACAAAGAGAAAAAGTACAAAAAGGATTTTGTTTCTAAGCTCCTTGTTTTTGAAAAGAAATAATATTTTTTCGTACCACATCGGCTTTTTTGCAGAAATAGAAATAATTTTTTGTTCGGGCTGGCCGTGGGTTGGCGTGTTGAAAAATATTCTTATTTCCGCGCAATATTTATTTGATGCTTCCTCCCGCCTTTTCAATCGCGTCTTTAGCGGTTTTTGATACTTTGCAACCCTGGACAATTAATTGTTTTGTCAGTTTGCCAGAGCCCAATATTTTAACATCGGGGTTCCTTCCTTTTATCATACGAATAATTCCTTTTTTAATCAAATTGCCAGGGTTGATAGTTTCCCCGTCTTTTGAGGTTTTCTCTAAAAGAGCAAGGTTTATAACAACAGAATGGTCTTCTAAAACAAAACTTCTGTATCCTCTTAATTTAGGATACCTTTTAATCAATTCCCTGATAATAGGCGCCATTTTCCTGCCAGCCCTTGATTTCTGTCCTTTTATGCCTTTGCCGGAGTATGTTCCTTTTTTACCGCCCCTGCCAACTCTCTTCTTGCCCCTGGATTTATGTTTTGGTTTTAATTCGTGTATTTGCATTTTTTAGTTTTTTCAACGCCTCAATTGTCGCTCTGGCGTTGTTTAATTTATTTTTTGAACCTGAAAGAATTTTTGAAGAAATGTTTTTTATTCCAGCCAAATCGCAGATAGTTCTTACAGCTCCTCCGGCAACCAATCCCCTGCCTTTCATTTGGGGTTTTAACAATATTCTTGCCGGCCCCACTTTTGCCTGAACTTCGTGCGGAATGGTTTCTTCTACAATAACAACATTAACTATGTTCTTTTTAGCCCGTCTAGTTGCTTTTTCTATTGCTTGAGAAACATCTCTGCCCTTATCAACACCAATACCAACCTTACCTTTTTTGTTTCCAGCAACTACAACTGCTCTAAAACTCATGCGCTTGCCGCCGCCTGTAACCCTGGTAACTCTGGCTAAATCCAAAAGCTTAGAATCAAATTCGTCTTTTGGCGCGTCTCTACCAACTCCCGCTCTACCAAAACCAAGCCTTCTTCTCTGCCTGAAACCATCATTTGATTTTTTAAATCCTTCTTTTGCGGCCACTGGTTGGTCGCCTGTAGGAATGGGTATAAAGCCGTCGTTTGATTTTTTTGGTTCTTCTGCCATATTTTTAGAATTTTAATCCTCCTTCTCTTGCTCCGTCAGCTAAAGATTTTATCCTTCCATGGAAAACAAGCCCCGACCTGTCAAAAACAACCTTTTCCATTTTTTTCTCTATCGCTTTTTGGGCAATCATTTTGCCGACCTCTTTAGCAATATCGCTTTTATTAATTTTACCTTTGGGGTATCCTCTGGGTCCTTTTATCTCTTTATCTGAAACAGATAATAAAACTTCTGCCTTGTCGTCATCAATAAGTTGGGCGTAAATGTGTTGGTTTGACCTAAAAACACAAAGCCTTGGCCTAGCTTGGGTACCGTGGATTCTTGCTCTTATTTTTTTGTGGCGCCTTATTCTTTTTTGTTGTTTTATTGACATATTACTTAGATGATGCTACTACTTTTTTACCTTCTTTTCTTCTTATCTTCTCACCTTGATATTTAATTCCTTTTCCTTTATATGGTTCCGCCTTCTTCGCTTTTCTGATTTCAGCTGCCGCTTGCCCAACTTTTTCTTTGCTATATCCGGAAACCGTAATCACGTTTTTCTCAACTAAAAAATCAACTCCTTCTGGTTTCTTTATTTTAACCGGGTTTACAAAACCGACGTTCAAGACTAACTCGTCTCCATTAACAGCTGCTTTGTAGCCTACGCCCTCTATTTCTAACTTTTTTTCAAATCCCTTGCTTACTCCTTGAACCATATTAAAGATAAGCGCCCTGTACAATCCCCACAATCCTCTTCCTTTTTTAGAAAACTGCGCATTTTTGGGCAAAACAAAAATCTTGCCGGGGTACTCGCCGCTTGCGGGTCTTATTTCAACTTTAATTTCTGGATGGATTGTCAACTTTAACTCTCCTTTAGGGCCAAAAACCTTAATCTCGTCGTTTGAGGTTTCTACTTTTACGCCCTGCGGGATTTCAATTAGTTTTTTACCTATTCTACTCATAATTTTTATGTTTTAGTTATAGCGGAAATAAAGATATTTTTCAATTCGGGTTGGCCGTGGGTTTGGCGTGTTGAAAAATATCTTTATTTCCGCGCAATATTACCAAATTTCACAAATTACCTCTCCCCCTAATTTCAATCTCCTCGCTTCTTTGTTTGTCATCAAACCCTTTGATGTTGAAATTATTGATATGCCATAACCGCCGTGCACTCTTTTAATTTCAGATACCTTTGCATAAATGCGCTGGCCGGGTTTTGAAACTCTTCTTACTCCGGATATTACAGAATCACCATTATCATATTTTAAAGTAATCTTTATTGCCTTAGCTTTATCTTTAACTGCCTTTTTAATATCCCCTAAAAATCCTTCTTTAGATAATATTGTAACAATTTCATATTTGAGCTTTGAAAAAGGAATCAAAACTTCTGTCTTTTTAACAGCTTGCGCGTTTCTTATTTGATTTAATGCGTCTGTAATTGGGTCTGTCATTTTTTTGTTTTTTTGTTTTAAGCAGAAATAGAAATAATTTTTTGTTCGGGTTGGCTGTGGGCGAGGCGTCCAAAAAGTTATTTCTATTTCTGCGCTATTACCAGCTTGATTTTGTAACTCCCGGAATCTCGCCTTTGTTAGCTAACTCTCTAAAACATATTCTGCAAAGCCCGAACTTTCTCATAAATCCACGCCGTCTTCCGCATTTAAAACAGCGCCTGATGGTCCTTGAAGAATATTTTGGTTTCTTTTTTGCTTTGGCTATTTGTGATGTTTTTGCCATGGTTTTTAATCTTTTATCGGAAACCCTAATAATTTATACAACTCTAATCCTTCTTCTTTGTCTTTTGCTTTTACTACGACCGTTATTTCCAAACCAAAGATTGTCTTTTCTTTTTCTGTAAAAATCTCTGGAAAAGAAATGTGCTCTCTAAATCCCATGGATAAATTGCCTTTTTTATCTATAGACTTTGAATCAATACCCTTAAAATCTCTGGATCTTGGCAAAGATAAAAATATCAATCTCTCTAAAAAATCCCACATCCTTTCTTTTCTTAATATTACTGTAGCTGCGATCTCCAATCCTTCGCGCAATTTAAAACCAGCAATTGATTTTTTAGATTTCATTAATTTCGGTTTTTGTCCGGTAATCAAAGCTAAATCTTGCATGATAAGCTCACGCGTCTTTTCTCTTTCTGAAGAAGTCTTGCTAACAGCATCTTTACCGAAAGAAGTGTTTACCACAACTTTTTTAATAGCGGGCACGGCCATAACATTTTTATAACCGAACTTTGCCATCAGTTGAGGCACAGCTTCTTTTTGATATTTTTCTTTTAATTTCTGCATATTAAATATCTTGTTTGCATTTTTTACAGATTCTATTTTTTTTATCACCATCCACCCTGTATCCTACTCTTGCCGCTTTTCCGCATTTAGGACAAATAATCTTTATATTTGAAACATCTAAAACTGCTGGGATTTCAACAACCTGGCCTTTTTGTCCCTCTTTTTTAGGCCTGACGTGCTTTTTCTTTAGGTTTATTCCTTCAACTAAAATACCTCGCTCCTTAGGCAGGCTCTTTAATATTTTTCCTGTCCTGCCTTTATCTTTTCCAGCTGTTATTAAAACTGTATCTCCTTTCTTTACTTTCATCTGTTTAAAGAAGTTCTGACGCCATCATGGCAATTTTATCAAAACCTTTTTCTTTTAATTCTTTGGCTGTGGGGCCGAATACTCTTCCTCCCTTGGGAAGTTTGCCGTCTCCTAAAATTACTGCCGCGTTGTCATCAAAACGTATATATGAACCATCGGCTCTTTTATACTCTTTTCTCTGCCTGATAATTACTGCTTTTACCTTTTCGTGCTTTTTAACCAATTTTCGAGGATCCGCTTTTTTTACCGCAGCTACAACGATATCGCCTAATTGCGCATATCTTTTGCGCGTTCCTCCGGGTACGTTAATAACCTGGATTATTCTTGCTCCAGAATTATCTGCGACTTTTAGCATTGACCTTGTCTGAATCATATCTTTTTTAAAACTATCCAGTTTTTATCTTTTGACATTGGTTTTGTCTCCTCAATTACAACCCTGTCTCCAACATGGTATTCTTTATTTTCATCGTGGGCCTTATATCTCTTGTGGACATTATACCTTCTCTTGTACTTTGGGTGCTCTTTTATCCTTTCAACCTCAACCACAACGGTCTTTTGCATCTTATCCGACACCACAATGCCTTGTAATTTTTTCTTTGCCATACTATTTCGTTTCTTTTAATATTGTTAATATTCTTGCGATTTCTTTTTTCAAATTACTGATCTCTTTTACATTTTTTAACTTATTGGAAGAAAACTTAAACCTCAAATCACTGAGCTTTTTTCTTATCTCCTGCGCTGACTTTACCAATTCCCTCTTGTCTTTTTTTCTTAGGTCTTGTGCCTTCATAATCCCTCTTTCTTAATAAACTTTGTTTTAATCGGCAGCTTTTTTCCTGCTCCCTCGAGCGCCTCTTTAGCTATGTCTTCTTTCAGTCCGTCTAATTCAAATATGATGCGGCCGGGTTTAATGGGATAAACATAATGGTCAACTCCCCCTTTGCCGCCACCCATTCCAACTTCGGCTCCCTTAAAGGTCACAGGCTTATCCGGAAAAACTCTAATCCATAATTTGCCCCCTTTCTTCAAGTACCTTATAATATGTCTCCTTGCCGATTCTAATTGTCTTGCCGTAAGCCATTTTGTGCCCAAGGACTTCAACCCAAAACTTCCGAAGTTGATTTCGGTTGCCCTTGTTTCAACCCCTTTTGATGTGCCTTTGTGCCTTTTTCTGTGTTTAACTTTTTTGGGCATTAATATGCTCATATCTTTTGATAAAAATATTTATATTATTCAAACTTTTCTCCTTTATATATCCAAACCTTTATTCCTATTTTCCCATAAGTACAAACAGCTTCGTCTTGCGCGTAATCAATGTCGGCCCTTATCGTATTTCTTGGCAGCCTTCCCTGCTTTAACCACTCTTTTCTGGCAATCTCAATGCCGTTTAATCTTCCTGAAACCTCTATTCTAATCCCCTTAGCCTCCCTATTTGTCATAACACGCTCTATAGATTTTTTCAAAACTTGGCGGAATGGTATGCGCTTTTCTATTTGTTGAGCTGCCATTTGAGCTACCAAGGATGCCGAAATCCAAGGATTCTTGACTTCTCTAATTTCTATCTTTATTTCCCTGCCCGCCGAAGCGGGGTACCCTTTGGGTCTGGAGGCTGGTCTCTTTGCATTATTCTTTCTCATCACCTTTTCTATCTCGGCTTTCAACGTTTCAACTCCGCCTCCTCCTCTGCCGATTATCAAGCCGGGTCTTGCAGTTTCTATAATAATATTCAATTTGTTAGCGGAATGCTCTATTTGTATATTAGCCACCTGAGACTCAACTAATTTTTTTCTTAAAAAATCTTTAATCAAAAAGTCTTCCTCAATATTATAGGCCATCTTTTTACCGTAAAATCCGCGGACATTCCAATCCTCTATTCCTTTTATTCTAAATGATTTTGGATGAACTTTATGCCCCATGTTTTTTTGTTTTTACTTTTCTCCTTGGCTTCGCCAGGGAGATTTTCGGCTTCTCCTTGGCTTCGCCAGGGAGATTTGTCGGAATAATTTCATTTAAAACAAGGGTTATACGGGAGGTTCTTTTAATAATAGGATATGCCCTGCCGCGAGACATTGGATGCCATCTTTTTAACTTTGGCCCTTCATCAACAAAAATTTCAGAAACAATTAAATTTGACTCATCTATCTGAAAATCGTGTTTAGCCGAAGCTATAGCTGAATTTAAAAGCTTTAACACCGGCCTGGCTGATTTATTTACAGTAAAAGAAAGTATGGACTGCGCTTCCACGGCTTTTTTGCCTCTAATCAAATCAATTACCTGCCTTGTCTTTCTTGGCGCTGTCCTTAAATTGTTTAATTTTACTTTAATTTTCATATTTTATTACTTCTTTTGTTCTACTTCTGCCTTTGCTGCTTCTTTTTGTTCAGCTCCCGCCTCTATATCTCTCTGCATTCTGCCTCCGTGCCTTAAAAACTTTGTAGATGGAGCGAACTCGCCGAGCTTATGGCCTACCATATCTTCTGACACGTGAACAGATATAAACTCTTTTCCGTTGTGCACTCCAAAAATATAGCCCACCATCTCTGGAGAGATAGAAGAGTGCCTTGCCCAGGTTTTAATAATCTTTTTTTCGTCTTTCCTCAGTAAAAGCACTTTTTTTAATAACCTTTCATCCACATATGGACCCTTTTTTAAACTTCTGCTCATCTTACTTTTTGCGTCTTTGAATAATATGTTTATTTGACCATTTTTTTCTCTTTCTTGTTTTAACTCCTAAAGCGTGCTTGCCCCATGGTGTTTTCGGATATTTTAATCCAATAGGCTGTCTTCCTTCTCCGCCGCCGTGAGGATGGTCAACCGGATTCATAGCTGACCCTCTTACGTGCGGCCTTCTTCCTTTTAGCCTTGATTTGCCAGCTTTGCCTATTGTATAAAATCTGTTTTCCGGATTTGAAACAGCTCCAATAGATGCGAAACATTCTGAATTAAATCTCCTTATTTCAGCAGAAGGCATTTTTAAGTTTGTAAAATCTTTGTCTTGAGCTAAAACTTGAGCTGCGGTGCCCGCTGACCTGACTATCTTTCCTCCTTTATTAGGCTCTAGCTCCACATTGTATACCATAGTTCCTACTGGAATACTTTTCAGCCTTACCCTGTTTCCTGGATTTAAAGGAGCTGATTCTGAAAACACGACCTCGTCTCCTATTTTTAATCCTTGTGGAGCAACAATATATTGCCTTTCTTTACCTGTCCCGTTTTTTACGGGGTCTTTATACTCTATTAAGGCAATAAAGGCTGTTCTGTTTGGATCGTATTCTAAAGCTATAACTTTTGCCGGAGAATCCATCTTTGTTTGGGAAAACTCAATGACTCTATAAAGTCTTTTGACTCCGCCTCCTTTGTGCCTTACGGTTATCTGACCAGAACTGCCCCTGCCGACATTTCTCTTTACGTATTTTAAAAGCTTCTTCTCCGGCCTTTTTTTAGAAAGCTGTGAGAAGTCTATTCCAGTCATTCCCCTTCTTGATGGCGTTGTTGGTTTATATATTTTCATGATTACAATATTTCAATCTTTTGTCCTTCTTTTATCTTAACAACTGCTTTTTTGTATTGTTTTCTAAAACCTTCTGTTTTTCCCAATCTCCTTTTTTTAGCCGGTATCTTTATCATATTCACCGATAACACATCTACCCCGTAAAGCCCTTCAACTGCTTTTTTCACTTCATTTTTGTTGTAGTTCGGCGATATTTCAAAAACATATTGGTTTTTTTCGGCCAAATAACTGGACTTTTCAGATATATGGGGCTGTTTTACAGCTTCATAAGAAAACTCTACCGGTCTTTTTGTTTTGGTTTCTACCTTTGCAACTGAAACTTTCTCCTGTTTCTTAACTGGTTTTTTTTCAACTTTCTTTGCTTCCTTCGCTTTTTCAATCTCTTTTTTTCTTTTTAAAAAATCAAATAAAGCCATGATTATTTACCAAATGTTTCTTTTATTGTTTTGATTGCCTCCTTTGGCATTAATAAATATTTGTAATTTAACAGCTGCAATACGTTCAAATTCCTCGCTTCCTCAACACCTGTCTTTTTAATGTTTCTAGTTGCTAAAAAGAGTTTTTTGTCGTAATCAGGCAAGACAACCAATGTACTTTGCTCTTTGCAAGGCAGCTTTAATAGCGACTTTGCCATTTCTTTGGTTTTTGATTTTTCTAATTCAATCTTATCTAAAACAACCAACTGACTGTTTTTTACTTTTAAAGATAATACAATAAACAAGGCTTTTCTCCTCATTTTTTTAGGGATATCTTTTTCAAAAACTTTGTCATTTCTCGGGCCGAAAGTAACGCCTCCGCCTTTCCATAATGGAGACCTTATTGAGCCGTGCCTTGCCCTGCCTGTGCCTTTTTGGCGCCACGGTTTTTTGCCTCCGCCTCTCACCTCGCCTCTGTTTTTTGTATGAGCTGAAATCTGCCTTTTATTTGCCATCTGCGACACCGCAACCTGATGCACCAAATCAGAGTTTTCTTTTACGTCAAAAATGTCCTTTGGCAAGGTTGCGTTTCCAACTACCTTCCCTTCTTGGTTGTAAACATCAATTTTCATAATTAACCTCTAATTTCCAGCAAAGCTCCCTTTACTCCGGGGACCGCGCCTTTTACTGCTAATAAATTATCTTCTTTATCAATTTTCATTATTTTCAAGTTTTTAACTGACACTCTTTCGTAACCCATGCGGCCTGGCATTTTTCTTCCCTTTATAACGTGCTGGGGAAAACGGCTACCGGTTGAACCAATTGTTCTGTGTTCGTGTTTTACTCCATGAGTAGCGTTTCTTCCCGAAAAGCCGTGTCTTTTAACTCCGCCCTGAAATCCTTTTCCTTTAGACATACCAGAAATTTTAACAACTTCTCCTTCTTTAAACATTGAAAGATTAATTTCATCTCCAACATTTAGGGCATTGTCTCCGCTTATTCTTTCTTCTTTTATGTATTTATACTCTTTACCCTTCATGGACTTTTTGAGCTTGTTTTTCTTTTCTATCTTTTTAAATCCCAGCTGCAAAGCTTCGTATCCATCCTTTTCTTTATTCTTTTTCTGCAAAACATAGCAGGGGCCGGCCAAAACCAAAGTAACGGGCACCAATTTACCGTCTTTATCAAACACTTGGGACATTCCTATTTTATTTCCTAATATATACTTCATATAATACCTTTAATGAAAAACTGGGCGATTGCCCAGTCATCGGCAATGTTGTTACCCCGCTTAGCGGGGAAGTTAACAATCGCTCACTAAATTTTAATCGTGATATCTACTCCGGACGGCAAGTTTAAATCTCTCAAAGCCTCTATAATTTCTTGATTGGGGTTTAAAATATCAATAACTCTTTTGTGCACTCTCATTTCAAACTGCTCTCGGGCGTTTTTGTGAACAAAGCTGGACCTATTTACAGTAAACTTTAAAATTTCTGTGGGTAAAGGAACCGGCCCTATCACTTCAACTCCATATCGGTTGGCTATGTCAATTATCTGTCGGGCCGAGTTATCAATTATCTTGTGGTCATAAGCTCGCAACTTTATTCTAAACTTGGGCATCGCCTGTTCTATGCGCGCTTTGTCGTGAACTATCTCTTCTGTCTTTTTCTTGGCTGCCTGCCTGCCGCCTACCTGTCCGGTAGGCAGGACAGGCAGTTTTTTCTTTCTTGCGGCAGTTGCTTTTTTAACGGGCATCGGCTTTATAATTAAATGCGAAGCATTTCTATTTAATAATCTTTGTTATGACTCCTGCTCCAACTGTCTTTCCTCCTTCTCTAATGGCGAACTTGCCTTTTTCTTCCAATGCAACCGGCACTATTAACTTAATTTTTAAGTTAGCTGTGTCTCCGGGCATTACCATTTCAGTGCCTTCTGGAAGCGTAACATCTCCAGTAATATCAGATGTTCTGATATATAGCTGGGGCTTGTAACCTGAGAAGAATGGAGTATGGCGCCCGCCTTCGTCTTTTGACAATACATAAACCTCGCCTTCAAATTCAGTGTGCGGAGTAATTGAACCTGGCTTGCAGATAACCTGGCCTCTTTCAACATCTTCTTTCTTCAAGCCTCTTAACAAAATGCCTACGTTATCTCCGGCTTGGCCCTGGTCTAATGATTTTTGGAACATTTCAACTGAAACTACAACTGTTTTTTGGGTTGGCTTAATACCGACAATTTCAACTTCGTCGTTTGGTTTAATAACTCCCCTCTCAATTCTTCCAGTAGCCACTGTTCCCCTTCCTTCAATTGAGAAGACATCTTCAATAGCCATAGCAAATGGCTTGTCTAATTCTCTGACTGGTTCTTGAATGTAGTTGTCAACCGCATCCATTAATTCAACAATGGGCTTTGCCGCAGGGTCATCGGCTGATGTTGCTTCTAATGCTTTTAATGCTGACCCCCTTATAATAGGCACCTCATCTCCCGGGTATTTGTATTTCTTTAAAAGCTCTCTGACTTCTGATTCAACTAAATCTAAAATCTCCGGGTCGTCAACCATATCGCATTTATTCATAAACACAACTAATGATGGCAATCCCACCTGGCGAGCTAAAAGAACGTGCTCTTTTGTCTGAGGCATTGGTCCGTCTGGAGCTGAAACAAGTAAAATTCCACCGTCCATTTGAGCGGCTCCCGTAATCATATTTTTAATGTAGTCAGCATGTCCCGGGCAGTCAATCAAAGCATAGTGCCTTTTTGCTGTTTCGCACTCTAAATGAGTAATGGAAATCGTTACTCCTCTTGCTTTCTCTTCGGGAGAAGCATCAATCTGGTCAACGTTCTTATCTGAAGACTTAAAACCGCGCAATTTTGAGATTTTCATAATTGCGGCTGACAAAGTGGTTTTACCGTGGTCAACGTGACCAATGGTACCAATGTTTACGTGAGGTTTTGACCTCTCAAATTTTTCTGCCATAATTTTATTTAATTTTATTATATATTAATTATCTTATTACACTATTTTACAATAGTCAAGCGTTTTAAAGCGATTGGAAGGCCCGTCCTTCCAAACCCTGACTATTTCAACAATTTGATTATATTATATTTATCGTTGTCTGACAATCCGTTCGGAAACCTTTTTCTCTTCAAAGGAAATTCCCGAACCGCCGGCGCCGGAAACCAAAAAGCGGACAAAGATGCCC
>CAYIVF010000019.1:0-13528 GCA_964366875.1 uncultured Candidatus Saccharibacteria bacterium | reverse complement strand
GTTCAGCTGTGGCGCACTCTGCGTCAACAACAGCTGGCACCGGCGACTGGACAAATGGTTATCTGGTGAAAGATTCATTGTCTTCTGAAGTTTGGACAAAGTAACTCTCTGAATCAAACCCCTGCTCTTCTTGTGAAAGAGCCGAAGGGATAAAAAACTCCCCCGCCTAAGCGGGGGAGTTTTTGTTTACCGATTACATTTTACATTGATATTTACTTTTTATTTCTATATCTCTCAATATAATTTTCAGGTAAAGTATATAAAAAGTCTATTATACTACTACTTAAACCCGGGTCTATTTTTTCGGCAAGTACGGCTTCATAATATGCTTTTTCATATTCGCCCAACTCTTTGCAGACTCTTGCCAAATTAAGGTGATAGGTGCCTTCTTTTGGATATTGCGCCACCGCTTGCTCGTAAAGAGACTTGGTTATTAAATATTCCTGTCTGGCTTTTTCTTTTTCTCCTGTTTGGTTATAAATATAAGCCAAAGAAGAATGAAGAGTTGGGTCATTAGGTCTCAATCCCAACAGCTGTTCAAAAAACACCAATACTTCTTCATTTTCCGGCTGTAATTTAAAAACTTTAACAGCTTCTTTTCCGGCCTTATCATATTCTTTGATTTGTTTGTATAAAAAAGCTAAAACAGCGTGCCAGCTGGCATTATTATCATCGTTGTAAACCATAGCCATACGATAAGCCTCGGCCGCGTCTTTATAGTTTTTTTGGCTTATATATGCCACGCCAAGCTGAATATATTGAGGTGTAACAGCGCCCCCTTCTTGCGACTTTTGAATATATTTTTTACCGACTTCCTGGTTTCCCAAAAATATCTCTGCAACGCCTAAATACCAATAACACTGTCCGTAATTAGAGTCTATTTTAAGGCAATCTTCGGCTGTTTTTTTCATCGTTTGATAGTCCTTGGCTATAATATAACCCTTTTCCATTTCTATAAAAATTTCCAGTCGCTTTGGGCTTAAGTTTAGAGCTTTTTTAAGATAGCCTTCTGCTTTTGATAATAACTCACCCTGTTTTTTAGCATTTTGTTCTTTAGCGGCCAAAACATTTGTAAAGCCGCCCCAAAACATCCATGTTCTGGTGAACTTTGGTTGGGCAATAGCAGAATTTTTTAGGGCTTCTGAACCAGTTAAAATATAGTCAATTTCTTTTTGAGATTTTGGTTCAACGCAGGTTTTTATAAAATCAGCGTATCTTAATCCCGCATAGGCTTTTAATATCCCGCTGTTTCGCCAAATATCATCTGCTACCGCCATTGCTTTGCCGCATTTTTTTGCGTTGATTAAGTTTAACGCGTAACTGATTTTTTCATTGATATACAGAGGTTTTATATTCTGGAACCAGATAAAGTAAGTTAAAAGAATCAGTAGGGGGATATAAACAAATTTTTTTTTGGCAAAGTTTGTTTTTGGAGGCAAGATGATTTTTTTCTCGCCATGCTTTGACAGTAAATAAAAAGAGTATCCGATAAAAAAGAAAGAAATAATATAGGTTGGAAAACTGTCAAAATTAAAGAAAAGCGCGATAAGGTATCCTATAAACATAGCTTGAATTCCATGGGCCAAGTAAACGTCTTTTCCCTCTCCATGCTGCTTTTTAAACATTTGCAACCGCCAAAAAAGAACAATCCAAAACAGCAAATAAAAAATTAGCGATAATATGCCCGAACTTGCGGCAATTTCTAAAAACACGTTATGCGGTCTGTCCCACCATGTGTTTTTAATAATAGGAACAGTAGGGTCATAGTATTTTTCAAAGCCAATGTAAAAGTTTTCAGGGCCCCATCCTAAAATCGGCTTGTCTTTTACCGTTTGAAGGGCAATTTTCCATACCAAGAAGCGGGTTCCAGCCAGATCTGTGGCAATTTTTTTTACAGACAACCTGTCAACGGCTATTCTAAACAAACTGCTTTTTTCCGCAATCCCCGGGAAGAGATTAAAAAAGATAACGGAAATTACGATAAATAATACAAGAGCCGCGGCAATTATTTTGAGGGTTTTAAGGCTTCGGCGGAGCCCGTTAGAATTTTTTTCATTAGAGCGATTTTTAACGGGGTAGAAAAAAAAGAAATAAAAGAATCCGATTAAAAGTCCGAGATAAGTTGCGCGCGCGTTTGTAACTAAAATAGTAAAAGTAAAAAGTAAAAACAGGGCTCCATAAAGCATTTTTTTCTTTTTTTCTTTTTCCTGCAAAAAATAAGTAAAAGATAATATGCTTAAAAAAAGCATATAAATTGCCAAAAAAGTGGAGTTGCCCAAAAAAGACGGGGTGCCGCCTTCTTCAAAAGAAACAAAAATGTTTTTTAAGATATTAAAGTATTGAACAACGGTCAAGGAAGAGATTAAAATGCCGGCGGCAAATAACACATTGAATAACTTTTTCCAGTTATTTTCGTCTGTGAAAACAGCCAAAAAACAAACAAAAATAAAGAAAAACAATAAATTTAAGACGCCGCCAGCCCTCTGTGGCGAGCCAAAAATGCTGAATCTGATGTCTTCTGAAAATATAGTTGCTAAAATTAGGGTAATGAAAAAAGCCGAAAGCATTAAAAAGGGCAAATATACAGGATTTTTCCATTTTGGAACAGATATAGAAACCCTTTTTCTATAGAAAAATTCAAAAAACAGAAAGGAAATTAAAACCGTTAAAGTAATTTTAAACAAAATTACTCGGCTCCATTCATTGGGCTGAAAAGTTGGGGGAAGGATAATTATGGGTAAAAATAAAATAAAGCAGGCTCCCCAGAAAAATAAACGGCGGAACTTTTTTTGTGAAATATAATTATTGTTTTCCATCACAGTTTATGATATAAGTTAAATATACAAAAATCAAGATGCGGTCAGCAATTATGCAAAAAATAGTAATAGTTTCTGGCTATTTTAGTCCTGCGCACATTGGCCACATTCACTATATACGGGAAGCTAAAAAACTTGGTGATTTTTTGGTTGCCATTGTTAACAATGATGAGCAGGTAAAAATTAAGGGGAGTACCCCTTTTATGTCTGAAAACGAAAGACTTAGCATAATAAAAGCAATAAGGTATGTTGATGAAGTTTTTTTGTCAATTGACAAAGACGAGAGCGTAGTAAAAAGCCTGGAAGCGGTTGCAAAAAAATATCAAGGACAATTAATTCTTGCAAGGGGAGCTGATAAAAACGCAGACAATGTTCCTGGATCAGAAAAACAATTCTGTAAAAAATTTAACATAGAAACGATTTATGGGGTGGGCGGCGAAAAAATTCAGAGTTCTTCTTGGCTTCTAAATAACGTTATTAAAGATAAAGCTTAAAGTAGTCGTAGACTAAAATGGATGTAATTATAGTTTGTCATACAGAACCCGGTTTTGTGAATAATAAAAGAGTAATTTTTGATAAAAAATCTCCAAAAGGAGTAAAAGAAGGAGTGCCAAATTTGATTAAATTGGCAAAAAAATACGGAGCAAAGATAACTTTTACCGTTTGCCCGGAAGTTGTTGATTTCTTTCCCAAAGATACAGGGCATGAGGTTGGTCTTCATATTCATCCGGGTTGGGAAGAATTTACGAGAATTGGATTTAGGTGGCACGTGGGAGATGCGTATTTAAAAGAGCATTGCCCGCAAAGCTCAATTTCCACAGCAATGCAAGATCACCCCTATTCAGAGCAATTTGGCATGATAAAAACGGGTAAGGAATATATAAAGAACAAATTGGGGGTTGACCCAAAGGTTTTTGTAGCCGGTCGTGGCTCTCTAAATAATGACACCGTAAAGGCTTTGGTTGAAAATGGATTAACCCATGATTGTTCTGCCATAGCCAATAAAAAATTGCCCTATTTTGATTGGTCAAAACTTCCCAGAATTTGCATGCCCTATCACCCCAGTTCAAAAGATTATCAAAAAAAGGGCAATTTACCAATTTTGATTGTTCCTGCCTCCCAAACAATTTTTAGGAGGGGAATCGCTCCTGAAAGCGTTCCCAGCTACGGTTTTCCTTGGTTCAGGGTTTGTTTTTTGGAATATTACAAGCAAAACGCCCCCCTATTTCATATTTTTACACATTCTCCAACAATGACCGACCCGTATTATTTGTCTGTAATGGACAATTTCCTTTCTTTTATATCAAAATATGATAATATAAATTTTAAATTCGCCGGAGAAATTAAAGAATATCCTGCCCAAAATTTTAAAACAAAATTGTTACCTTATGTGTTCGCCTTTAATAAGGAAATTGCAAAAAAAATTATTATAAAATTATTCAGCTAAATCAGATAAAAACATATGCAGGAGAAAAAACAATTTAAATCAGTTCTTCTTGTAAAGCTTCCCATGTGTTCTCACCCCGATTCCATAGGCAGTGATAGTTTTAGGACCAAAAATCCGTTTAGGCCGGGCCCTTCTTTGGCTCTGCCGGTATCATACGCTTTTTTGGAAAAATATAAAACCTATGATTATAAACTGAAGGCCGTAGACCTTAATTTAGAGGCCTATACTGAGCCCGGAATCCCCGTTGACACATCTGTTTATCCCAAACTGTTATCTGAAGTTGTCAAAAACAATGAGTACGATGTTTTGGCTATATCAATAATGTTTGTTTTCAATGTAAGATGGGTTGACGATATCGTAAAGCTATCAAAAAAGTTTCACCCCGAAGCAAAAATAATGATTGGTGGCGGATACCCCACACTTTTTCCCGAAAGGTGTTTGTTAAAGCACGACATTGATGACGCAATAATAGGAGAAGGAGAGGCAACTTTCTTACACATTCTTAACAAATATAACAACCACCAAGACACTGAATTTGATAAAAAGTTTCCGCACGGGTCATACGCGACAAAAAATGAAAAAGGAGAAATTAAAGTCATTAAGGGTGAACATCATCTTATTGACCTTGGCGACCTGCCAATGCCGGCTTGGGATTATATAAATATAGAAGGATATTTTAAGAGAAGCGGGGATAGCGTTTTACCGATTGAAGGAAGTAGAGGATGCCCATATCGCTGTTCTTATTGCACCAGCTTTATTTTTTGCGGGCCTAGAATCCGCTATAAACCGGTTGATAGTTTGATAAACGAAATATTGGAAATTAAAAAAAAATATAAAGATATAAAAACTCTACGTTTTATAGACGATAATCTTTCTTTTTCTGAGGACTGGATTAAAGATTTTTTGACCAAAATAATAAGCTTAAAATTGCCCTTTAAGTTAGAGATCCAAAATTTTTCAGTCAAGCATTTAGATGAAGAAATTGTAAGTTTATTAATAAAAGCCGGCACTCATACGTTTACTATAGCCGTTGAATCGGGTTCTCCTGAAATGCAAAAGCGCATCAACAAAAACCTAAATTTTAATATGGTGAGAGAGGCGGTGAAAATGATGAAATCCCACGATGTTCATATTCATGTCTGTTGGATGATAGGTTTTCCAGGCGAAACATTAGACCAAATTAATGAGACCTTTAATTTCGCTCGCGAATTAAAAGCCAATTCAAACCAATTTGTCACCGTTTTGCCATATCCCGGAACACAGCTGTTTGATGAAGCAAAAAGAGCTAATTTATTGGTTTTTTCCGAAGATGACTTAGATAAATTTGATAATCGGCGATGCGATTATTTAAAGTCGGACGAGTGGAATTACGACATGTTGCAAAAAATTATCTATGACGCCAACATTGAAATGAATTTTCTCAATAATCCCTCTCTTGAAACTGCCGAAGGGCAGGACAAGCTCTTAAGTTTTTTTATTGACAACAAACTTTTGCTGTCGATACCAGAGCACATAATTTTATATTTAGTTATCGGATACATTTATAAGCAAAAAAAATGCTATGCTGAATACGAAAAACACTACAATAAAGCCAGAGAGCTTTTCAAAGATGAAAAACTTGCCGAAACCTTCTCTAAATATTTATCCTGGGACAATCCGATTATAAAAGATTATAATCAGTTCGTCGCTAAATCCCAATAAAATTTTCAATATGGCTTTAAATATATATCTTGCCGATTTAGCATATAATACTATCAAAACAAGTTATGTTGTGCCCTTGAACATTGGGTATGTGGCGGCATTTCTTAAGGAAAAATTCGGGCAAGAAGTTGATATAAAGCTTTTTAAATATCCTGATATTCTTGAAAAAGCTCTTCTTGAAAATCCTCCAGATATTTTAGCTTTAAGCCACTACAGTTGGAATGCCAGGCTCAATCTTCTTTTTTTGGACATGGCAAAACGGTTGAATTCTAAAACGTTGACAATAATGGGCGGGCCAAATATCAGAACAGAGCCAGCTGATATTAAAAAGTTCCTCATCAGTCATAAAAATCTTGATTATTACATAATAAATGAAGGCGAAGAGTCTTTCACGAACCTTATAGGTGAAATTTTGAAAGGACGCGCCAAACCGTCTCCCGCAGGTTGCGCTACTATTATAGAAGGAGAGTTTTTTTACACTGCCGAACCCATGAGTAAAAAAAGTATGGAAATAATCCAGCCGAGTCCGTATTTAACCGGATTGCTGGACCAGTTTTTGGCTGACCCTAATATGATTCCTCTCTTGGAAACCAACAGGGGGTGTCCATTCCGCTGCGTTTACTGCGCATGGGGGACAATGCTTTCAAAAATAAGAATAAGGCCATTAGATCAGGTACTTAAAGAAATTGAGTATATAGCTGAAAAATCAGCAGGTCAGTCTGCCTGGATATTTTGCGACAGTAATTTCGGAATTTTGCCGAGGGATTTGGAAATTGCAAAAAAAGTGCGCGAGGTTATGGACAAAAAAGGATACCCCACAGACGTAACTGTTTGGCAATCAAAAAACACGGCAAGCCGGAATATAGAAATTTCAGAACTTTTAGGAGAAAAAAATAAAGGATTGGTTGCCATACAATCGGCAGACCCCAAGGTTCTCGAAAATATCGGCAGAGGAGCCATAAGAATGAGCAGTATAGCAGAGCAACTCAATTATTATCATAAAAAAAATCTTGAAGTGCGAACAGACATTCTCATAGGTTTGCCCGGCGAGGATGCAAAGAGTCATTACAATACTCTCGCCGCCGCCTTTGATATGGGGTTTGATTATCTTAGCCCGTTAAATATTACGCTTTTGCAGGGCACAAAATATGAAAGCGATGAATATCGCCAACGGTATGGAGTCAAAACCAAATATAGGCCAATTTTTGGCGCTTATGGCAAATATGACAATAAAATAGTATTTGAGGTAGACGAGTCTGTAAGGGCCACGAAAGATATGTCAGAGGAAGAACTTAACAATTTTAAAATTCACCACTGGCTTATTCTTTTCATCTGGAATATGGGCATATTCAAGCCTGTTCTCCTGCTGGCTAAAAAACAAGGAATTAACCCTGAAATAATTATAGACGAACTATCCCAAACCGAAAACCATGTGTTGAAAGATTTTTTTGAGCGTATAAAGAAGGAATCTATGGATGAATGGTTCAAAACCAAAGAAGAAATAATTTCTTTTTATGAACAACCTGAAAATTTTAATAATTTAGTCAGTAATTTTACAAAATTAAATCTTTTTTTTGTCGCAATAGCCTATCAAGATTCAGAAATTATTAAGGCTTTACAAAAAGAAATTGAAACTGTTGTAACAGGAAAACTAAAAACGCAAAATACTTTTAACCAAACTATTATGGACAATGTGGTTGAACTTTCAGACCTTTTAGTCTGCAAGAATTTTTTAGAAGACGAGAAACAAACAATAGTGAAATATCCTGGTGAGGTTGTTTCAATCGCAACCGGCGACTTGAAGTTTGTCGGCAAGGACGCCGTTGAACTAAAAATTTATCGCCCTCAAGAATTTGTTTCTTTTTGCCGGCTTCATTTAAGCCCCAACATAAATAAAAATTTATCTTTAAAAAACATTGCAGAATTTTTAGATATTGGGGGCATAGGCATGCTTAAAAACATGATAAGAGTGCTATAGGGCTTGACTTCTATAATAATAAAACATAATATTATAAAAGATGGGAAACACCGGTGTAAATCCGGGACTGTGCCGCAGCCGTAAAGTCGGAATACCATTTATTAAATAACTAACCAATTTTCTTCGAGCAAAGAAAAAGGACGTCTAATTTTAAATTAGATAAAACTTTTCTCCCTCGAAAGGAGATTTTTAATTTATTATGAAAAAGGAAGTTATTTTAGTTGTTTTGTTATTTATTGGATTAGCCAGTGCGGGCATATTAAACGCCGTGTCAGAGGCAAGCCAAGCAGCAATAAACTATATACTGACAAAGCCGCAAAATGCCTGGACCACAATGGCTAAAGCCGCAGCCAGCCAAAGCAATATATCTTCAGATCATCTTTTGAATATTAGCGGCAACAATGCCAACGATTATAGTTCTGCCATCTTGGCCATTACCGCGATAAACCAGGGTCCGAGAGTATTTGGCCCTAGCGATTATGTGGCAAAATTAGAAAGCTTTTGGGACGGAACGCAGTTAGGGGATCAGGGTCTTTTGAACGACGATATTTTCGGGCTTTTGGCTTTAATTTCAGCAGGAGAACCCGCTTTGAACCCTATTGTTGCTGGAATTAAAAGTTATATTATGTCTGAGCAAAATTCAGACGGAGGATGGGGGTGGTCTCCCGCAGCTGGCTCTGACTCCAACATGACATCAGCTTCAATTATGGCCCTAATCAGCGCGGGCGTTTCTAATGCAGATCCTGTTATCCAGAAAGCCACTGATTTTTTAAAGACAATGCAAAACCAGGACGGCGGTTTTAAATATGATGCTTCAGATTTTAGCAAGGTTTCTGATGCTGCTTCTGATTCTTGGGCGATTTCAGCCATTTATGCCATAGGACAGAACCCCTCGCAGTGGACTAAAGGAACAGGAGATCCATTGACTCACTTAAAATCTTTGCAGGATTCAGCTGGCGGATTTTTTCACCATCAGCAGCAGGGAGACCAAGAAACTTCTTTTACTCCCACCGAAACCGCTTACGCGGTTATTGCTTTGGAGGGTAAATTTTTTCCCTTAAACATTGTTGCTCCTACGCAGAATTTTTCTTTCCGCATTGAAGGAAGAGACGAAACTATCTGCAAAGGAAGCACATCTGGCCCCACTGCTATGGATATTGTAAAAAATGCAGCAAGCATTTGCGGTTTTACATATAATATTGAGACAACTTCTTTCGGGCCCTATCTTACTGCTATAGCCAACGATACGGCATCAGGAAGCTCAGGCTGGCTTTATTTAGTCAACAGCATATCTCCTGCAGTAGGGGCTGCAGATTATAATTTACAGGCCGGAGATGAAGTACTTTGGTATTTTGGAGATTTTTCTTTAAAGCCAACTAAACTTGAGATGGACAACAATGGAACAACAGTGTCTTTACACGCTGCTTTTTTTGACAATTCAACCTGGCAAGATTTATCTATGGCTACGGTGAAAGCGGGAAGTTCTGACTTTATTACCGATTCATCGGGAAAGGTCTCTTTTAGCATTGCCTCTCTGCAAGACGGATTATACCAGATGTTCGCTGTGAAAAACGGATACATAAGAAGCAATAAAATTGCGCTTAACGTGGGGCAAGCGCCTGCCAGCCACGGGGTCGGTTTAAGGGTTAACGTTCTTCAAATTCAGCCCTTGCCGCAGAACAATCAGGATTCCATAGTTTTTTCAGTTAGCCCTTCTGTTGTAGATTTCGGCGACATGAAAGCCGGCGACACAAAAAGCAGGACCATCAATTTATCAAACGACGGTTCGCAAAATATTTATGTCGAAACAGAAGTGGAGGGAGCCGAGGTTTTTAAATCAAACCTTACTGTTAATGGAAATCTCTGGAACAATTTTTCTGCGAATATTGTAAAAAACAGCTCATCTGACATTCAGCTCGGGCTTGCTATCCCCAATAATTATTCTGGGTCATTTGGAGAGCGGGAAGGGGGCTTAACTTTTTGGGCTGTCACGCAATAATGAAATTAAAATTTAAAATTATCCTAATATTGGCCAGTGTTTTTTTGGCAACGAATGTAAATGCTTCCGCGTTGAAAATCACGCCCTCCTCAGTTTATATAGAATCTACCCTTTCAAAAACAGCCCAAAAGGTTATAATAATAGAAAATCCTGCTAGCGATGTGGCGATTTTTGAAGTGTACCCGGATAATTTTTCTGATCAGATAAGGGTTTTTCCCGCCAGTTTTACTTTAAATCCGGGAGAAAAAATGGAGGTGTCGGTTTCTGTTAAATCTGAAAAAGAAGGCATTTGGGCAACTTATATTTCGGTTGTTTCAAGGCCTTTGTCAGAAAAAGGATTGAAAACAAAAGCTGGAGCGAAGGTTCCTTTAGAGATTAGGGTTTCAGGCCAAACGCATGGATTTTGGGCAGCTTCCGTCTTAGATAGTTTCAAAAAAATATTTTCAAGCGCGCAGGGGTTAGTTTATGTCTTTGGCATCGTGATAGCTTTAATCTTTGCCGTAATAATTATATGCAGAAAAATTTTTATATAATAATCGCGGTTGTAATAATTATTGTTGCCTCGGCATGGTTCTTAATGTATGGCAATTTGCAGCAAGCTAAAGTTGAAATAGAGAATAATAACAGCGCGCCAGAGCCAGTTGGAAAGGAGGTGGTCTTGGCGATTGACAGCTCAGAAGGGAGCCAAAAAACAATTATATCAGAATTTAAAAAAGGAATGACTGCTTTTGATTTGTTGCAAACCGGGGCTGGAAAATTATCCTTAGGGCTCGAAACAAAAAATTATGATATGGGAATATTTATCGAAGCTATTGGAGACAAAGAAAATGGACAGGACGGAAAATATTGGTTATACTATGTTAATAGGGAAATGCCCATGGTTTCTGCCGATAAAATGATATTAAAACCCGGAGATAAAGTAGAATTTAAATTTGAAAAGTCGCCTTACTAATAATATTAATAACATTAAAACATATGAAAGTTTTTAAAAACAGAAAAATTTTAGAGTTTGTTATCGCCCTGCTTTTTATTTTAACAGGAGTTGTTTTCAGGCTTATTCCTCATGCGCCCAACTTCACTCCCATAGCAGCCATTGCTTTATTCGGAGGAGTTTATTTTTCAAAAAAAATAGCTATTATTTTACCGGTCTTGGCAATGCTGATTTCAGATGTATTTATTGGTTTTTATGATTTTAAAATAATGGCTGCGGTCTACGGGAGTTTTGTTTTGTGCGCAGTTTTGGGCTTTTGGTTAAAAAATCATAAAAAATGGCATACGGTTTTGGGAACTGCGATTTTATCTTCTGTTTTGTTTTTTCTTATTACCAATTTTGCGGTTTGGGCTTTTACCCCGTGGTATGCTAAAACTTTTTCCGGAATAATTCAAAATTACACTATGGCTCTGCCGTTTTTCAAAAATAGCCTGCTCGGAGACATATTCTATTCCTCGGTCTTTTTTGGCGCGTATGAGTTTGCAATGGTTTTAGTCAGAAAAAAATTAGAAATTAAAGTGAACAGCGCTGTTCCTGCAAAAATCTAGCCCGCGAACCCAATTGAAGCAAACCGCCCAGACGTATTTGAGCGGCGGTTTTTTTTTATATAAATTATGTTATTATTAAATAGTAAATTTATAAAATAAAAATTTATGGCAAATCTTTTAAAGGCTCCTAAAAAATCAATAATATACGAAGACGATATTTTATATGTTTGTTTGGCAAAATATCCAATTACTACCGGGCATACTATTGTTGTTTTTAAACAAGATATTTCTGATTTAAGCAAACTGCCGGACAGGGAATACGATTATTTAATGGATACGGTTTTTGCCTCCAGAAATGCTTTGATGAAAACCCTAAAAGTTAAAAAGGTTTATTTAGTCTATATGGACGAGGCAAAACATGTGCACTGGCATTTGATTCCGCGGTATAATGAAAAGGGATTCGATGTTTTTAGGAACCAGGCTTTAGCTACAAAAGATTTTTCTTTGAGCGAAAAAATTAAGAAGAACTTTATATTCACCAAAGATGAAAGATTTTGACACACCGTTTATTTGACACTTTTTGACCCCCCTTGACACTATGTTAAGGGGGGATTAGTATTATATTATGGTAGAAGAAATTAAACCGGATAAAATTTATACTCCCAAAGAGGCTCGTGATTTTTTGAAAGTAAGCGAGAGCACAATGAAAAGAATGATTAAAGGCGGGATTATTAAGGCATATAAAGTTTCAGGCCAATACAGAATTTGGGGAGCTGAAATATTAAAATTGCTTTCCCCCGAATTAGGCTACGGGATTTATAAGGTCTACAAAAATATCCGCGAGAAAACCAAGGAGACCATTAAAAAATGGTAATTTTTATGAATGAACACATATATCATATTCACAATCTTATAACCGTGCGCGTTAACTCAAACGTGCGTCCGTGGGTTTTAAAATCAATCAATCGGCAATTGGGGTCTTTTAAAAACTCCAAACAAGACCATCTGAACCCATTGATAATATCGGTTAATCCTTTTGAAATGTTTTCTTTTCCTAAAGAAAGCGAGATATTCCAAAGTTCAGAGGGCGGTAAAGATTCGTGGTATGCAGACCGTGATTCCCACTTGGCAATAGAGAAAATACCGGCAGGATATGCAGTATACACCGATGCGATGTTTTCTTTTACAGGCCTCATTCAGCAGCTTTTTCTTAGGCAAGGCATTTCATTCGCGCATGCCGCTGCTCTGCAAAGCCCTGCGGGAGGCGTTACTATTTTGGCGGGTTCTGGAGGAGTCGGTAAAACAGCGCTCTCTGGATTTCTTATAAAAGAAAAGGGGTATAAACTTCTGGGCGATGACATGGTGGCCCTTACGGAATCTGGCGTGTGTTTGGCGTTTCATAAAGCATTTGTGCTTAAGGAATATCACAGTTCGGTTTACCCGGAGTTATTTGCCACCAGAAAACATATGAGCTTACAAAGACGGGTTACTCGTTCTATTATATGGAATCTCTACGCCAATGTTCCGTTTAGAGGAATTATTGATAAATTTCTCAAGAGTAAAGGAATTTATAACAGAATTGCGTTTATTCCTTTTATCCGCAGAGATTATGTGGATATTGTGCCGGCTGAACAAATATTTGATGCCAAATGTTTGGGAACACAAGGGCTTGTTGAAAAAACAATAATGCTTCTTAGATGCTCTGATTCTGATTTTTCAATAGAGGAGAAAAACGGAATATGGATGGCCCGCCGCATTTTTGCTGTTCTTTACGAAGAGCTTGAAAACGACCTTAAACGGCTTTTAGAAATGGGGGCTGTGGGTTTAGAAGATCTCGGAGTTGATTTTTGGCGCGCCCGTGTTATTTTAGAGAAGGCGGTGTCGCGCGCACCTTCTCGAGTATTGCGCATTCCCAACAAGGCAACTCCAAAAGAGCTGGCTCGTGCCTTTGAACGTCTGGGCTGTATAAATTAAGTTGAATTATATGGAAGAACAATTAAAAAACAAAAAAATATTGATAACCGGAGGAGCCGGATCGGTTGGCAACGCTTTAATAAAAGATTTGTTAAAATATGATGTAAGTGTCATTCGTGTTTTTGATATATCGG
>CAYIVF010000018.1:0-13812 GCA_964366875.1 uncultured Candidatus Saccharibacteria bacterium | reverse complement strand
TCTTTTTTGGTTTGCCAAGCCAAGTCGCCCGATAAACTTTCCCAGCTTACAAATAAAAATTTCTTGGGTTTTGTTCCTTCAACTATGAAATTATTTTTTCCGTTTTGTCCGTTGTTCATTTTTTAAAATTATTTATTTTATTATATCACTAAAAAAATTATTGCAAAGCTGTGCAAAACAAAAAGCGCGCAGTTAGCGCGCTTTTTGTTTTGATTTCAGCGCTAATTAATTAGCGGCTGAATCTTGGAGGCCTTTTCTTTTGCCAGCATTCTTTGCAGTAGATTGGTCTGTCTGCGGCTGGTTCAAAAGGAAGTTCTGTAATTTCAACTCCGCATTCGGAGCATTTCCAGTTTCCTTTTATCATCTCTCTTGGAGCAAAGCCTCTGTTTTGATCTTTGTCAAACATCTTATTCTATTTCTATTTTTTAAATAAATAAAGCGACCTTTCTAATAGTCGCCCTACTTATTGCTAAGATACTTCGACTTATTAGTTAATTCCATTATACTCCTTATTTTTGATGTGTCAAGGGCCGTTAGCGCCCTTTCTTTTTTTGCTTCAAAAGGTATGATTAAAATGATAGCGAAGCTATGAAAAAAGAAATCTGGATTTTAATAATATTGGCAATATTAATTGTTGTCTTGGCTGGAGTGTTATTGATGTGGCCAAAAGCAGAAACTATTAAGGTGAAGGCTTATTTTAATAACAGTAAAATGGACCCTGAATTCTCCTGCAATAAAGTGTTTGCTGTGGAAAGGGAAGTGCCAAAAACAGATGCAGTTGCAAGAGCTGCTTTGGAAGAGCTTTTTGAAGGTCTGACAAATACTGAAAAAAATGCGGGATTTTTTACCAGTATAAATTTGGGAGTTAAAATACAAAGTTTAACAATAGAGAACGGAACAGCTAAAGTTGATTTTGATGAACAATTAGAATACCAGGTAGGAGGTTCGTGCAGGGTTTCGGCAATAAGGGCGCAAATAACAGAGACATTAAAACAATTTCCAACGGTTAAAAATGTTGTTATTTCCATAAATGGCAGAACAGAGGATATTTTACAGCCATGAATTTTAAGATTTTAAGAAAATCAAAAAACAGCAGGGCAAGATTAGGGCTGATAGAAACAGACCACGGAGTTGTTGAAACTCCGTGTTTGGTTCCTGTGGCAACTCAGGCAGTGGTAAAAACTTTAACTTCAGAGGAAGCGGCCGAAACCAAGTCGCAGATTTTAATTGCTAACACTTTTTATTTGCATTTAAAGCCCGGAGAGAAAATTATAGAAAAAGCAGGGGGACTGCATAAATTTATGAACTGGAAAAAACCATTAATGACCGACTCCGGCGGTTTTCAGGTTTTTTCTTTGGGCTTTGGCAAAGATTTTGGAGTCACAAAATTTTTAGGGAAGGGCATGGCGGACAAAAAAATAATCGGTAAATCAGGACGCCCAAAATCGTTGAAGATTACACAGGACGGAGTTTTCTTTAAATCTTTTATAGATGGCAGAGAAGTTTTTTTAGGTCCTAAAGAATCAATAAAGATACAGGAAAAATTAGGAGCGGATATTATTTTTGCTTTTGACGAATGCACTCCTCCATTAGCTGATTATGATTATGTAAAGAAATCTTTGGAGAGAACTCATAAATGGGCAAAAATTTCCTTGAGAGCAAAAAAGTCAAAGCAAGTAATTTTTGGAATAATACAGGGCTCGGAATTCAAGGATTTAAGGGAAAGCAGCGCAAAATTTATAAATTCTCTGGATTTTGACGGATTTGGAATCGGCGGGGACTTGTGGCGGGAAATAGGCGGGACAAAAAAAATATTAGATTGGTTTATACCCATAATTAATGAAAGAAAACCGCGCCATATGCTGGGAGTCGGATATTTGGAAAATATAGAAGATATTATAAGGGCCGGTATTGATTTGTTTGATTGCACAGTGCCGACGCACTATGCCAGGAGAGGAATTGCTTTTACATCAGAAGGCAGATTAGATTTGAACAAGTTAAAATTTTTGAAAAAGCGCGAGCCGTTAGATAATGGCTGTACCTGTAAAATTTGTTTGGGCTATAAAAAAGACTACATTTCGCATCTCTTAAGGGCGCAAGAGCTTACTGCTTTCAAGCTTTTAACTTTTCATAACCTTTGGTATTTTAATACTTTTGTTGAAGAAATAAGAAATAAAATTAAGAGAGGAGAGATATAATGTGCGGGATAATAGGTTACATAGGCGATAAAAAAATAATGCCTGTTTTAATAGATGGTCTGAAAAAACTTGAATACAGGGGCTACGACAGCGCCGGAGTTTGCGTAAAAGAAAAAGATGGTCTGATTACAATCAAGGAAAAAGGCAGGGTTCAAGAATTAGAAAAACAAATTGACCCAGATAGTTTTTTTAGCAATATGGGCATTGCCCATACGCGATGGGCTACGCACGGGGAGCCGAGTAAAATCAATGCCCATCCGCATTTAGACTGCAAAGCTGAGATTGCAGTGGTTCATAATGGGATAGTGGAAAATTATCATTCTCTGAAAGAATTTTTAGAAAAAGAAGGACATAAATTTAATTCACAAACCGATTCTGAAGTAATTGCGCATTTGATAGAAAAGTTTTATGCCGGGAACTTAGAGGAAGCTGTTTTGAAAGCATTAAAACTGATAGATGGTACTTTCGGCTTGGCAGTGATTAATAAAAATGAAGAAAAAATAGTTGTGGCCAAAAGGGGCTCGTCAATAATAATAGGGATGGGAGAAAACGAAAAAATTATCGCCTCTGACGTCATCCCTATTCTTTCTTATACAAATAAGATTGTTTATTTAAACGACGACGAGCTCGCCATTATAAAAAAAGACAATATTTTAGTTAAGAATTTGGACGGAGAAGAGGTCAGTAAGGAAATTCACGAAATAAAATTACAAGTTGAGCAGATGGAAAAGGGGGAATTCAAGCATTTTATGCTAAAAGAAATCAATGAGCAGCCAGATGCCATAGCAAACACCCTGAAGGGAAGGATAAAAGATGGTATCATCAAACTAAGCGTTAACATTGACTTTAAAAAAATAGAGAGAATTATTATTACTGCCTGCGGAACAAGCTGGCACTCTGGATTAATTGGCAAGTATCTTTTAGAAAGATTCGCCGATATTCCCGTTGAAGTGGACTACGCTTCTGAGTTTAGGTATAGAAACCCAATTATCAAAGAAACGGATTTGGTTGTAGTTATTTCTCAATCAGGAGAAACTGCCGACACCTTGGCTGCATTAAAGGAAGCAAAAAAGAAAAAGGCAAAAACCCTTGGCATAATAAATGTAGTCGGCTCAACTATTTCAAGAGAAGTTGACTCCGGTATTTATCTCCATGCGGGACCTGAAATAGGAGTGGCAAGCACCAAAGCTTTTACATGCCAAGTTGCAGCGCTCTTGCTTTTTGCCTTGTTTATAAAACAAGAAAAAGGAGTGTCGATAAGTGCAGAGCTTTTAAGAGACCTGCAAACGTTACCTTCAAAAGTGCAGGAAACGCTAAACTGCGCAGAAGAAATAAAGAATATAGCTGAAAAATTTAAAGATGCCAGAAATTTTTTATATCTAGGCCGAGGATTAAATTTTCCAGTGGCTCTAGAGGGCGCATTAAAACTTAAGGAGATATCATATATTCACGCAGAGGGTTATCCAGCAGCAGAAATGAAACATGGTCCCATTGCTTTGATTGATGAAAATATGCCGGTTGTTTTTATAGCAACCAAAGACAGCGCTTTTGAAAAAGTTGTAAGCAATATGGAAGAGGTGAGGGCAAGAGGGGGAAATATTATAGCAGTAGCCAATGAATATGACGAAAGATTAAAAAATATCGCAAAAGAAATAATAAAGATTCCAAATTGTCGCGAGGAGTTAGAACCAGTAATAAATATTCTGCCCTTGCAACTATTAGCTTACTATATGGCCGACCTCAAGGGCATAAATGTAGATAAGCCCAGAAACTTAGCCAAATCAGTAACCGTAGAGTAGTTTTTTATTTATGAATATTTCGAAATTTACAAAAAAAGACATAACAGGCGTTGTAAAAATAGCATCGCAGAGTTTTTCCGGTTTAAGAGAAAAGAGCAAAGCCAAAAAATGGATTGAATGTAATTTTAAGGCGCATCCAAGACTGCAATATTTTGTTGCAAAAATCAACAACAAAGTTGTCGGGTATATTTTATGGGTAGAAAAAGGGGGATTTAGAAAAGAATCTGTTTGGGAATTAGAGCAGATTGCTGTTGATAAAAATTACCGAGGAAAGGGCATCGGCGCAAAACTCATACGTAAATCATTAGAGGAAATAAAAAAATATTTGAAAAAAAGAAAAAGCGCGTTAAAAGCAATAGAAGTGACTACGGGCGCAGAGAACAAGGCGCAGAGTTTGTATAATAAAACCTTTGGTGCTAAAGCCGAATGCACCCTGAAAGATTTATTTAGAGGAGACGAAGTTATAATGGTTGCGAGATTTAAAAGGTGATTTTTCAGTCATTCCAAAAGTTATCCACAGGCCTGCATATTGACAGGTCTTTTTGTTAGTAATAAAATCTAATAAGGAATAGTTATCATTAATTATATTAAAAATATGATTGTTGCCGTGAAAAAAGAGAGGATGACGGCGCAAAAGAGTTTTATCTTCGGCTATTTAAAGAGCGTTAAAACTCACCCGTCAGCAGATGTAGTTTACAAGGAAGTTAAGAAGAAGCTTCCCAATATAAGCCAAGGAACCGTTTACAGAGTTTTGAATAATTTTAAAGAAAAAGGAGAAATACAGGCGATTGATACAAAAGACACGATACACTTTGACGCCGATATCTCAGACCATGCTCATTTTATTTGCGAGGAATGCGGAAAAGTTTTTGACGTGTTCAATGAGTGTTCTAAATGCGGTATTTTAAGAAATAAAAGAGTAAAGGTCGGCTCAATTAAACATTATAAAATTAATTTCTATGGAAGTTGCAAATACTGTAAAAAATAATAATTTTTGCCACGACTGTGCGAAAAAGATAGATATTAGTGGCGAAGAAATAAAAAACGGGGTTTTGCTTGCGTATAAAGATAACGGAGAAAAAATAAATATTTTCAAGTGCAACGAGTGTTTTGCAAAAAACGAAGCTTTAAGTAATTTTAGGAAATGCGAGGTTTATTCAAGAGTGGTGGGATATATAAGACCAGTCCAGCAATGGCACAAAGGCAAGAAGCAGGAGTATCATGAAAGAGAAGAATACAATGTGCCCAAAGATAATCTTTCTTGTTGCTAAGAAGTGCGGTATTTTGCGAATGCCTAAAAATAAAAATATGAATGTCAGGAAAAAAATAAAAGAAACAAAAACGCAATGCAGTCTTTGTGTAGCTCAATTCGAAGTTTGGCTTAATAATTTGAGAATTAACGAAGAACGAAAAGAGAAAATACAGCAGCATTTTTTAGGATATTGTCCGGTTTGCGCGAGATTTGACGAAAAAAATTAAAAAAGAACAAAATGAACAAAAATTTATATAAATTACCAGATTTGCCCTATGGATACAAAGATTTAGAGCCGTACATGTCAGAGCAGGTTTTGACGCTTCACCATTCAAAGCATCACCAAGCGTATGTAAATGCAGCCAATGCTTTATTGGAAAAGATCTGGGACGCCAGGGAAAAAAATACGGAGCTGGACTATAAATCAGTTTTAAAATCACTTTCTTTTAATGCGGCCGGACATATTTTACACGAAACATTCTGGAAAATTATGGCGCCCGCTAACTCCGGCAAGTCAAAACCTAAAGGAAAAGTCTTAAAAGCAATCGAAGACGAATTCGGTAATTTTGAAAGATTTAAAACAGAATTTTCAGAAACAGCTAAATCAGTTGAGGGCTCTGGCTGGGCAATTTTAGCTTATCATAAAGAGCATGGAAATTTGGCAATAATACAAGTTGAAAAACATAACCTTAATTTTTATCCGGAACAGAAAATTTTATTATGCTTGGATGTATGGGAGCATGCTTATTATTTGGATTATAAAAATGACCGGGCAAAGTTTATAGAAAACTGGTGGAACATAGTAAACTGGGAAGAAGTGAATAAAAGATTTACCCTGTTAAATACCGCGTAGCGGTAATTTCGCAAAGCGAAATTATTTAACGGGGTGAATAGAAATATAATCTGGCAAAAGAAAAGCGGGTTTGAACCCGCTTTTTGCTTGTATTTTAGAATTTAAAGGAATAAAATAAAGTAATTTAAAATTAAAAATTAATTTTTTTTATGGTTACTTTAAATGACGTTAAAAATAATCCGCAGATTTTGGAGTTTATAAAACAGACAGAAAAAACATTGTCTGTACTTTCTTTTACAGACCATGGGTTGAGGCATTTAAATTTAGTTACAGACAGAGCAAAAAACATCGCCAAGGATGTCGGGCTTTCTGCGAGAGAACAGGAATTGTCAGCGATTGCCGGATTTTGCCATGACATGGGAAATTTTTTGAGCCGGAGCCATCATAATTATTTTGCCGCTTTGCTTTTTCACCAAATTTTTAAAGATGATTTTGAACCCGATGAAATGGCGGTTATTATGCAGGCGATTTCAAACCACGACAAACAGCAGGAGGATATAAACTTTATAAGCCCGATAGCAGCTGTAGTTGTTCTGGCAGACAAGTCAGATGTGCACAGATCAAGGGTAACGGTTAAAAATATGAATGAGATCAAATCAGATATACACGACAGGGTAAATTATGCTACGACAGAAAGCTCAATTAAGGTGGACAGGACAAAAAAAAGGATTACTTTGAGCCTTAAGATTGACACTAACTTTTGTCCGATAATGGAATACTTTGAGATTTTTACAGAAAGAATGGTCTTTTGCAGGAAGGCGGCTGAGTTTTTGGGATATAGTTTTGGTTTGATAATAAACAAAACACGGTTACTGTAAAATGCGGGAATTTTACGTTATTTGCGATAATATAAGAAGCTTGGAGAATATAGGTTCAATTTTTAGAACAGCAGATGCGTTGGGGGTAGATAAAATTTTTCTTTGCGGTATTTCTGGCAAGCCCCCTCATCACAAGATTTCAAAAACAGCTTTGGGCGCTGAAAAAACAATTTCATTTGAACATTGCAGACAAACTTGGAGATTGATAGAAAAACTAAAGAAAGATAAAATTCAAATTGTTGCTTTAGAGCAAGCGAGACATGCAGTTCTTTATACTAAGTTTAAACCCGGTTTTCCTCTAGCCTTAATAATCGGTAACGAGGTAAAGGGCATTTCTAAAAAAATATTAAAAAAAGCAGATAAAATAATTTATTTGCCAATGCGAGGCAAAAAAGAATCATTAAACGTTTCCGTAGCTTTCGGGGTCGCGGGCTACCAAATAAATAAATTTAGAAAAAATAAATAATAAATTTAATAATATGAATTATTCTCAAATATCAGATGCGCAACTGGTTGCATTTTTACAAAATCCACGAGTTGCAACAACGCTTTTAATCTTGTCGATTTGGGCTCTTATCTGGAAGGGGATTGCCCTATGGAAAGCTTCTAAAAACGGAAGCAAGCCATGGTTCATAGCACTTTTAATATTAAATACACTTGGGATATTGGAAATAATATATATCTTCTATTTCAGCAAAAAGAAAGAGCAGAACCAAGTAATCCAACAATAATGAGGCAAACAACATTGTGCTTGTTAATTAGAAATAATAAAATTCTTTTAGCTATGAAAAAGCGCGGTTTTGGCGCTGGCAGATGGAATGGGACAGGCGGAAAATTTGATTCTGAAAAAGGCGATAAAACTATTCTTGATGCCGCTGTCAGGGAGACCAAAGAAGAAATTGGAGTAGAAATAAAAAACCCCGAGAAGTTTGCGATATTTCATTTTAAATTCGCGAATAAAGAAGAATGGAATCAGGATGTATATTTGTTTGTGGCAAATGATTGGTCGGGTGAGCCAACAGAATCCGAAGAAATGATGCCTAAATGGTTTAGTTTTGATGAAATTCCATATAGCAATATGTGGCCGGATGATACGCATTGGATGCTGCATATCTTGCAGGGCAGGAAATTAGAGGCAGATTTTCTTTTTGGCGAAGGAGATAAAATATTGGACTATAATATAAAAATTGTAGAAAAAATATAAGGGGGTTGACACGGTTTTTTTGTTTTGATATAATCCGAGTAATATACTCGGATTTTGTTAACCCTCCAAAATGATAAAAATATCAAAAGAATCTCAATACGGATTGAGAGCTATGGTGCATATCGCCAAATACTCTGGCAAAGCAAAACTTTGCTCTGTAAGAGAAATATCCCAAAAAGAGGGGATTCCTTTTGATTTTTTAGAAAAGATAATTGCAAAGCTGGAAAGAGCAGATTTTGTTAAAGGAAAGAAAGGTTTGCAGGGCGGATATATTTTAGCAAAAAAAGCTTCAAAAATCAGCGCTAGGGATATTTTAGCAGTTTTAGAGGGAAATACGAATTTAGTTGAGTGCGGTTTGTGCGGCAGGTCAGCAAAGTGTGTTGCAAAAAATGTCTGGCATAAATTACAAACAAGCCTGGATAAAACATTAAAATCAATTAAATTATCTAATTTAGCATGAAAAAAATATACTTAGATTATGCGGCCACTACTCCCGTAGATAAACGCGCCGTCAAGGCAATGCTCCCTTATTTCGCAGAAAAATTTGGAAACACCATGTCTTTGCACTTTTTTGGCCAGGAGTCAAAGCTTGCTTTAGAGCAGAGCAGAGAAACAATTGCCGGCTTGATAAAAGCCAAAAGACCCGCAAGCGGGTACCCCGAAATAGTATTTACAAGTTCTGCAACAGAGAGCAATAATTTGGTTTTGAAAGGTATTGCGTTTGCCAATAAAAATAAAGGCAACAATATAATTATTTCTTCTATTGAACACCCCTGTATTATAGAATCGGCAAAATGGCTGGAAAAGCAGGGGTTCGAAGTTACAAAAATAAAGGTTGATAAATATGGAATGGTAAATCCAAAAGACATTGAAAAAGCCATAAAAAAAGAAACAATTTTAGTTTCAATAATTCACGCCTCAAATGAAATTGGCACAATACAGTCCATTGAAGAGATAGGAAAAATCTGCAGGCAAAAAGGAGTTTATTTTCACACTGATGCCAGCCAAAGTTTTGGCAAAATTCCAATTGATGTAAATAAAATGAATGTTGATTTATTAACCGCTTCATCTCATAAGATTTATGGACCAAAGGGCGCAGGGCTTTTGTATATAAGAGATGGCGTAAAAATTGAGCCTTTGCTGCATGGAGGAGGCCAAGAAAATGGCTTGAGAGCTTCAACAATGAATTTAGCGGCTATCATTGGCTTTGCTAAAGCAGTTGAAATTTGTAAAAAAGAAATGAAAACAGAAAACGTTAGATTAACTAATTTAAGAGACAAATTAATAAAAGGCTTATTAAAAATAGAAGGATGCAAACTAAACGGCCATCCTAAAAAGCGCTTGTCTAACAATGTTAATGTGTGGTTCTCTTTTGTTGAGGGAGAGTCATTGGTTATGCAATTAGATTTGCACGGCATTTCTTGTTCAACCGGCTCTGCATGTTCGTCTATAAAATTAGAACCAAGCCCTGTGTTATTAGCAATCGGGTTAAAGCCCCAAGAGGCGCACGGCTCTTTAAGGGTTTCTTTGGGAAGATTCACAACAGAAAAAGAAATAAATAAATTAATAAAAGTTTTGCCCGGCATAGTTAAAAAAATAAGGGAAATTTCACCATTTAAGTAATCGCTCGGTATTGTTATTAAAAATACCTCGCTAATAATATTATTCGCTTACTACAATTTTTATGGCAAAAAACAATAATATCTGCGGAGGATTGTATACTAAAAAAGTTTTAAAAACTTTTCAAAATCCCCACAATTACGGAAAAATTAAAAATGCAGATGGCATAGGAAAAGTGGGTAACATCGTTTGTTTACTGCCAGATCAAAATATTCATATAAACAGTAACGTAAAAGAAATAAATAATATTTCTAATAAAGACAGAGTGTTATCTCACAACGGTGAATATAATTTTGTTGAAAGTGGTGTAAAAAGGAATTATGAGGGGGAAGTAATTACACTGAAAAATAAGTTAGGTTCTGTGAGCTTAACGCCAGATCATCTTATTTTTGCGATAAAACTTCCTGAAGGAGATAAATTTTTAAGAACTAAAAACAGAAAAGGACTTGTTCCCGCGTGGTATCATGCGAGCCAATTAAAAAAAGGCGATATAATTTTATATCCAATATTGAAGCAAGAGCAAGATTTGAAATATATAGAAATCAATATTCCAAAACCAAAATGGGATTTTAAAAGTTTTAATATTCCCGACAAAGTTTCGCTTCATTCAGATTTATTGAGATTATTCGGATATTTTTTGTCTGAAGGAAATGTGCAAGATAAACCTTGCAGAACTTTTATCACTTTTACACTTAATATCAAGGAAAAAGATATAGTTAACGATATAAAAGAGATTTCAAAAAAAATATTTAATATTAAAGCAATAGTGAGAGAAAGACCTGAAACAAAAACAGTAGTTGTTTCTTTGTACAGCGCAAAACTAGCAAGATTTTTTAAACAAATTTTTGGGAATGGCGCGAAAGATAAAAAAATCCCTAATTTTATAATGAGTTTGCCGTCTGAAAAGCAAAAATCATTGATATATGGCTTGTGGAAAGGAGATGGCTGTGTCAATTTAAACAGAGACGGCGCAAGAGCTGGTTTCGTTACAATCTCTCAAAGCATAGCTCAACAATTAAAAGTGTTGCTTTTAAGGCAAAAAATAGCTCCTTCTATTTATATAGAAAAACAAAAAATTGTGAAGGGGGTTAATCATCAGAAAAGTTATAGAATACATGTTGGGCAAAGAGAATCTCTGATAAATTTATGTTCTATCATGGGGATAAAGTATAGTCCTAAATCTTATCCTTCAGAAAAAGCGTGGTTTGATGATGACTATTTATACATACCGATTACAAACATAAAAGAGAAAAAATACAAAGGATTAGTTTATAATTTAGAAGTAAAAGATTCTCATTCTTTTGTCTCTGAAGCGTTTTGCGTTCATAATTGCGGAGACGTAATGTGGCTTTATATCAAAATTGCAGAGAACAAGAAAAAAGAAGAAGTAATCAAGGACATAAAGTTTGAAACCTTTGGTTGCGTGGCGGCTATTTCGACAAGCAGTGTTATTACTGATTTGGCAAAAGGAAAAACAATAAAAGACGCTTTAGAAATTAAAAAAGATGAGATTATAAAATCCTTAGGCGGACTCCCATATATAAAATACCACTGTTCTGTTTTGGCTATAGATGCGCTGAATGAAGCAATATATGATTATTTTTTAAAGAATAAAAAAGAAATATCTGCTGGGCTTCAAAAAAAGCACGATGCGATAAAAAAATCAAAAGAAATCATTGAAAAAAGATATGAAAAATGGGCATGAGATCGCGGAAATAGAAATAATTTTTTGGACGCCACGCCCACAGCCAGCCCGAACAAAAAATTATTTCTATTTCCGCGATATCCTTTGAAGATGAAAAAAAATAATAATAAAACAAAAGTTGTTGTAGCAATATCGGGCGGGGTTGATAGTTCGGTTGCAGCAGTCCTGTTAAAACGGGCTGATTTTGATGTTGTCGGGGTTTTTATGAAATTTTGGAAAGAGGGCAAGACCGGCGAAAATCGCTGCTGTTCTACAGAATCAGAAAAATTAGCCAGACTAGTGGCAAAAAAGATTGATATTCCCTTTTATGTCATAAACTGCGAAAAAGAGTTCAAAAAAGAAGTGGTGGATTATTTTTTGAGAGAATACAAAAAAGGAAATACTCCGAATCCCTGCGTTGTTTGCAACAAAGAAATTAAATTCGGATTTTTGATTGAAAGAGCTTTGAAAATAGGAGCTGATTTTATCGCTACCGGACATTATGCAATAATAAAAAACGGAAAATTATTAAAAAGCAGAGACAAAGAAAAAGACCAGTCGTATTTTTTGTGGCAGTTAAATCAAAAACAGTTAAGCAGGATTTTGTTTCCCGTTGGGGGTTATACAAAAACAGAAATAAGAAAATTAGCGAAAAAGTTCAGATTGCCAACAGCAAAAACCCAAGAATCGCAGGAGATTTGTTTTGTCCCGGCAACAATAAATGATTTTCTTAAAAAATATTTAAAAACAAAACCAGGGGATATTGTTGACAAAAAAGGAAATATTTTAGGCAAACACCAGGGTTTGTATTTTTATACAATTGGGCAAAGAAAAGGGCTCGGTGTAAATCAGGGGCCTTATTATGTTGTTGGAAAAGCTCTAAAAAAGAATATTTTGATTGTTTCAAAAAACGAAAAAGATTTATTGGGAAAAGAATTAATTGCAAAAAACGTTAATTGGATTTCTGGCAAACAGGTAAAATTGCCCTTGAAAATAAAAGCAAAAATAAGATATAAACATGAGTCAGCAGACGCAGTAATAAAAAACTTTGAAAAAGGAAAAACTAAAGTTATTTTTGCAAAACCCCAAAAAGCAATTACCCCTGGCCAGTCGGTTGTATTTTATAAAAACCAAGAGCTCTTGGGCGGCGCAATCATTGACAGGATTTTTTAGTCTGCTAATATAGACCTATACCATAGGTAGGGGTATAATATAAAAATAAATAATATGATAATAAACAAAGAGGAAACCCTCATTAATTTTAAAAAAGCGCAAGGTTCAATTTTTAAAATTATTGAAATGATAGAAAAAAACGAGTATTGCATTGATATTATGCAGCAGAATTTGGCCGCCATAGGGCTTTTGAGGTCGGCTCACGAAATGCTTATGGAAAACCATTTAAACACCTGTTTTAAAACAGCGATGGCATCAAAAAATGAAAAGGAAAAGCAAAAGATGACAGCAGAAATTTTAAAGGTCACAAAACTATTTAATAAATAAATAAAAATTATTAAAATTAAAAAGGTCTAATTAGTTAAAATTAATTATTAATTTAAATTTATTATGGAAAACAATAAAGAAAAATATTTGTTGCCAGTCTCTGTTTTAACAGCCGCTTTAATTATTGGCGGGGTTATAATTTACACCAATAAATCAGGAAAATCTATTGAACAGGAACAAGCTTCAATTCAAACGGAAAAAAAAGGTGAAGTGACAATTGACGAAAATCTTGTTTTGCCGCCAGAAGGGGTGGAACTGCCGGTTGTCTGGGCAAATTTGGGGGCCAAAATGACGCAAGCTGGCGTAATTGACGGTCAGAAATTTGAAGCCCTTTATTCTCAGAGGGGAGGTCTTGATGAAGAAGCGAAAAAAATCTTATACGCAGAGAACAATGGAAAACTTAAAATTACTCCGCAAAACGCAGGATTTTTGCTAAATATTTTTTGGGCATTAGGTCTTGGCAACAAAAACGAAATTTTAGAAAAGGGTCCAATGTCGGACCCTCAATATGGAGGAGCGGGAAAATTTGCTTCTACCGGCGGCTGGTCTTTGGCAAAAGGCGATACTATGAGCCACTTCAGCAAACATCAATTTATTAGTTTAACTTCTGAACAACAACAGCTCGTTGAAAGGGTAAGCAAAGGAATATTTAGGCCTTGTTGCGGCAACTCAACTTATTTTCCTGATTGCAACCACGGAATGGCAATGTTGGGGCTTTTGGAACTTATGGCTTCTCAGGGCGTGAGCGAGCAAGATATGTATAAAATCGCCTTGAAAGTTAATTCCTACTGGTTCCCTGACACCTATTTGACAATTGCCAAGTATCTTAAAGAAAAGAAGGGAATTTCTTGGGAGCAGGCGGACGCAAAAGAAATTTTAGGCCC
>CAYIVF010000017.1:0-14180 GCA_964366875.1 uncultured Candidatus Saccharibacteria bacterium | reverse complement strand
TGTCGTCTACGAGCCCCAAAATTGATGCTGTCACTAAGGTAAATAAAGGCAGCCAAGTCTGACCGCGAGAAAGAAAGTTAAATTGCGCCAGCCAAGTATCAGGGAAAATTAAAGACAATACAAAGAATAAAAACACGACTAAAAGAGTTGTCATCCAAATAAGCAGTCCTCCCATGCGAGGAGTTCCCACCTCTTTTTCTTTGTGCAAAGAGTTAAAAACAACTGCTGGTTCGCCAGAAATTGCTTTCTGCCTGGCTGTTTTTTTCCATAGCTTATATCTATACAAAAAATTAGTCAGCAGGGGGCACCACAAAATAGCTATTATTGAAGCTATTGATGCCAATCCGAATACTTTAATAACGTTAAAAGTTAAAGGCGTCATCTATCCAGTTAATTATTTTTTTTGTTTCTCCAAACCTGTCTTTAGAGTTTAAAATCACGTTTATTAAATAATCTTTGTTGTTTTGCGCTCTTAAAACCAAAAGCAGGGATTCTCCGGCTGCCCTTGTGTTGCCGGTTTTTCCCCCAATAATACTTTTATCAGAATTAGAATACTCTTTTAATAATTCGTTTGTGTTAGTAATTTTATGAAGAGTTTTGCCGTCAGCGGTATAAAGGTCAAACTCTTGCATTGCTGTTATGTTTAAAATTAAACGGCGTTCTTTCAGTAAGTATTCTGCAAGTTTTACCAAATCCTGCGCCGTTGAAAAATTATCCAAACCAAGGCCGGTAGAATCCGAAAAAGATGTATCGGAAAGGCCAATTTCTTTTGCTTTCTCATTCATCAATTCAACAAACTTATCTTTGCCAATTGATTCTGAAAAAGCCTCGGCAGCCGCATTATCAGACCCAATCAACATAGCATATAAAAGGTCATTGGCAAAAAAAGAATCTTGCGTCTCTTTGCTTATTTTTATTTTTTCAGAAGGTTCTATGTTTTCCAAAACCACCACAGCCGTCATAAGCTTGGTTATGCTTGCAATAGAAAGTTTCCTTTGCTCGTTTTTTTTAAAAAGAACCTTGCTATTAGAAAGGTCAGTGACTACAGAAATTGCCGATTGAGCATCAATATTTACATCCTCTACTTGTAAATCTTCTGACACGACATTTTCAACGCCGCCAGACACGTTGCCTAAAAACACATCGTTATTTCGGGTTAATTTTATTATTCCCAGTATGGAAAAAAATAAAACTAAAATTAAAATAAAATATGCCGGGAATATTCTAATTATTTTTCTAATCTGGCGGTTCATTTTTTTTAACAACTTTTTTCGCAGCTTCAACCTTTATGTGCAGTTCCTTCAACTGTTTTTTATCTACCTCCGAAGGGGCGTGCATCATTAAATCCCTGCCATCGCCGGTTTTAGGGAAAGCAATAACTTCGCGGATTGAAGGCTCATTGGCTAAAATCATTATAAACCTATCAATTCCTGGAGCAATTCCGCCGTGAGGAGGTACGCCATATTTAAAAGCTTTAAGTATATGGCCGAATTTTTCACGAATATCTTCTTTTTTGTTTCCCATTACTTCAAAAATTGCCTCTAACATTTCGGGTCTGTAGGTTCTTAAACTTCCCCCGCCAATCTCGTAGCCGTTTAATACAAAATCATATTGATAGGCTAAAATTTTATCAGGATTTTTCTTTAATTCTTTAATATTATCAGTTTGAGGCCTGGTGAATGGATGATGAATCGCGTCCCATCTATTTTCTTCTTCTTTCCATTCAAACATGGGAAAGTCAACTATAAAAGCAAAGGCTAACTCGTTGGGATCTTCTTTATTTTTCCTCAAGTCGGGCTTATCGGAATTATATTTTTCTATCGCTTCTTTATATGTTATTCGTGGAAAAGGAATCTGTAAAATCTTCTTTTCCGGAGTTATTTTTTTAACTATTTCTGTATATAATCTCTCAGTTAGATTCAAAATATCTTCTTGTTCAACAAAACTCATCTCAATGTCAAGCTGGGTAAACTCTGGCTGTCTGTCCCCTCTCGGATCTTCGTCCCTAAGACATTTGGCTATCTGAAAATATTTTTCAAGTCCGGCTACCATTAAAAGTTGTTTGTACTGCTGGGGCGACTGCGGAAGCGCGTAAAACTTCCCTGGCTCTTGCCTTGAAGGAACTACATAATCCCTGGCTCCTTCCGGTGTTGATTTAGTCAAAATCGGAGTTTCAATTTCAATAAAGTCCTCTTTGGCTAAAAAATCTCTCATAAATTGGATAACTTTATGTCGCACAATAAGATTTTTTTTCATTCTTTCCCGCCTTAAATCCAAATATCTGTATTTCATTCTTACCTCCTCACCAATGTCATAACCATCTCCCTCAATAGACAGGGGCAAAGTTTCTGATTCTGATAACACTTTTAAACTTTCAACCGAAAGCTCTACTTGCCCTGTTTCAATTTTTGGATTGACCATATTTTCCGGCCTTTTTACGATTTGTCCGATAATTTCCACAACCCATTCAGGCCTTAATTTTTCAGCCAACTCATAAACTTCCTTATTTGAAGGCACAAAAACAACCTGTAAAACTCCGCTGATGTCCCGCAAATCAATAAACAAAATCTTCCCGTGGGCGCGTCTTGTATTAACCCACCCGCAGACTCTTACTTTTTCTCCTATGTGTTTTGCCGTATCTTTGACTAAAAATCTTGGCATGTTATTTTATTTTTATTTTTACAAATTTTCTGCTGCCGACTTTTATTATCATTCCGTCTTCTAAATTAGTTTCTTTTTTCCAATCAGTTATTTTCTCTTTTCTGTCTCCTGCTTGCACTTCCACTCCCTTACCCTCAACCAATCTTTTCGCTTCATTTTTTGATGATGCTAATTTTGCGTCAAACAAGAGGTCTAAAATAAAATAAGTATTTTTAGACGTTTCAAAAACCGGAATATCTGTCGGCAGTTCTTTGTTGCGAAAAACTTTATTAAACTCTTCTTTTGCGTCCTCTGCTTCCTTTTCTCCATGATACATTTTTACAATTTCTTTTGCTAAACGGGCTTTAATATCTCTGGGGTTGGCTCCGCTTGCCAATTTATTTTTTATTTCCACCAATTCCTGCATAGAAACTTTAGTACAAATTTCAAAACCGAGACCAATTAAACTATCTGGCCAGCTCATTATTTTACCATACATTTCTTTTGGATTATCGTCCAAGTTAATCATATTCCCCTCTGTTTTTCCCATTTTTTTCCCAGTTGGGTCAACTAAAAGTTTAGTTGTTAACACAAATTTCTCCTTATTTTTCATCTTCTTCATCAAAGTTCTTCCAGCCAGCATATTAAAAGTTTGATCATTACCGCCAATTTCCATATCTACATCCATGGTTACCGAATCATAAGCCTGCAATATTGGGTATAAAAATTCATGCACATGAATATCACTGCCCTCTCTTATTCGTTTTTGAAACATATCTCTCTCCAACAATCTGGCAACAGTAAAATTAGAAGCTATTGAAAGCAAATCAATTGGTTTTAGTTTATTAGTCCATTTTCCATTATACAAAAAACGAACATTTGATTTATTAAAATCTAAAATTTTCCGAATTTGTTTTTTATAATCTTTGGCGTTAGCTAATACTTGTTTTCGCGTTAAGGGCTTTCTTGTTTCATATTTGCCAGTGGGGTCGCCGATAGTAGCCGTGAAATCGCCAATTAAAACAATAATTTCGTGTCCTAAATCCTGAAATTGGCGCAACTTTCCCAAAACAACCCCATGGCCAATGTGGAGCTTTCCTGTCGGGTCAATGCCGCAATAAATTCTAAGTTTTTTGCCAGACATTAAAACCGTTTCTAACGCCTGACGATTAGGATAAATGTTTTCCACTCCTCGAGTGATAACTTCTTCTATTTTTTGCGGATTTGTATCTATCATATTTGTTTGTAATAATTATTTAATTATACTCATTATATAAAAATTAACAACACTGCCAAACTATTGACTAGCAGTTTAAAAAGGTTATAATAATATCGTTACCTTGAAAACTTACTTAGCCTGCTTTTTGCGAAAGGAGTAAAAAAAAGTAGGAAACAAAAAAACGGAGAAGAGGCAACTTCGCTTTGCGTATTTTCCTGAAACGAGACAAGGAAAGGACGTGTCATGGCACAAGATACCGGCGAATTAGTCAATGAGTGGCGCCACGAGACGCCACGTCATCTCCCGATTGGGCTTTTCAACAGCACTGCCAGAATCCCATTACCTCCCCCTCAGGCCAAGAAAGCCGTGGGGCCCAAGAAGGAAATCTCGTCTGTGCCGCCGACAGAAGACAAAGTTGGCAGGAGCAAACAGCTAGTCAGCCCAAGCTGACAACCCTAACACAAAGCCCCGACCTGCATAGTGCAGATTGGGGCTGATTTTTTTATAGAAAATGTTAAAACTTATCAGCCAGTTTGTAAATGTCTCCTGCTCCCATAACAACTAAAATATCTCCAGATTCTATATTCTTTTTAACAAAACCCTCCACTCTGCGCGTCGGAAGGTAAATAATATTTTTTTTATTAATTTTTTTTACAAGTTTTTCTGAACTTATTTCTGCATTGATTTTTTTTGTCTCTCTACCGGCAACATCGTAAATATCGGTAACGATTATTTTATCAATAAAATAATCGTCCTGAGCTTGTCGAAGGATTCTTACGAAATCGTTAAACAGATAATAAGTCCTTTGATGCTGATGCGGCTGAAAAACGCACCAAATTCTATGCCCTGAGCCTGCCGAAGGGTTTTTAGGATATTTTTCTCTTGCGGCTTTAAGTGTAGCCAAAACCTCTGTCGGATGATGCCCGTAATCAGAGATAATTGTTATCCGTTTATTGTTCACTGTTTTCTTTTTTATTTCAAATCTACGCCATGCCCCTTTATATTCAGAAAGCGCTGAAAAAGAAACTTTATCTGGAATATCCAATATTCTTGCAGCCTCTAAGGCAGCTAACGCATTTGAAACATTATGCATGCCCGGAACCTTTAAAATCTTTTTCAGCTTCACTGCTTCTTTCTGTTTTATAGAATAGCCTTTTACTTTAAACCTTGGATTATTGATTCTGGGAATATATTTATCATCTTTATTAAAAACCAGAAAATCGCCCGCCGAGAGCTTTAAAATAAAATCCTTGAAAGCCTTAACAACATTTTTAAAAGTTTTAAAATAATCTAAGTGCTCTTTGTCTACATTGGTCACCACGGTCAATCTTGGCAAATAGTGCAAAAAAGAAGAATCGTATTCACAAGCCTCAATAACTAAAAACTTGCTTTTTCCAGACCTAAAGTTGCTATCGCCGAATTCTTTTACTTTAGTTCCCACAACAACAGTAGGATCAAACCCTGCTTTAACTAAAACTAAGGCAATCATTGCAGTTGTGGTGCTCTTGCCGTGGGCTCCGGAAACAGCGATTGTGTAATATTTATTAGTAAGTTCTCCAAGCGCTTCAGGATAGCTCGCAGTTTTGAGCTTATACTCTTTGGCTTTTAGCAACTCTAAATTATCGTTTTTCACTGCCGGGCTATAAACAACCAAATCCAAATCTTTAGATATGTTTTTAGCTTTGTGTTCTCCAATCTTAATTTTGGCGCCCTTTTCCTTTAAAAAATCAGTGAGCTCTGAAGCAACCAAATCAGAACCCGAAACCTCGTGTTCTTTTGAAAGGTAATACTGCGCTAACGCAGAAACCCCTATTCCGCCTATGCCGATTAAATGTATTTTCATTCTCCTAAGTTATGCGATTCTAATATTGTATATTGAGGCCCTCCCTTTTTCAGCTCTGACTCTTCCACCTCAATTGATTCAACTGTAAAAGTTATATCAATTTCTTCAAAGACTTGAGGCCTTTCTTCCGGTTCAATTTTTTTCCATTCCCATTCTCTAATCCTAGCCAACGTAATGTGCGGAGAAAAACCTGGGCTACCCTTTGGGTCGTCTGGTCTGAAACTAACTCTTTCTAATAAATATTCTTGCAGGTCTTGTTTTAAGTCAGTTAAATCATCTGATTTTTCTCCCTCTGCCCACACCATGCGCGGAGGAATCTTCTTTGGAGGTCCATACAAAACTTTGGTTAGGGTTATAGAAAACGCCTTGTGCCTTTTTGCAACCTCGCCTGAAATCTTACAAACATCGGCAATCTCTTGGTCTGTTAGGTGTCCCAAAAACTCTAAAGTAATATGCAGATTATCTTTAGTCGTCCACTTCGCCTGCAATTCCGGCCATTTTTCAGAGTACAAAAACAACTGCCTTTTTATATCCTCTGGCAAATTTACAGCAATAAAAATACGATGACGTTTTTCCATTGGTTGAATATTATCACAAAAAGCCCTAAAATTAAAGCGATATGATAAACAAAGAGATTTCTAAAATTTTTAATGAAATAGCGGCGCTTTTGGAAATAAAGGGCGACAGCACTTTTAGAATTAATGCTTATAAAAAAGCCATCAAAAGTTTAAATTCTTTGCAAAAGGATGTGGCTAATATTTATAAAGAATCGGGATTGAAGGGCTTAAAAGAAATTCCCGGTATTGGCGAGAGCACTGCCAAAAAAATTGAAGAATATATAAAATCCGCCAATCAAGGCGGAGGAAAAATTAAGTATTTTGAGGACTTAAAAGAGGAAACAGGCATACGACAAGTTATCACCCACTTTTTTGAATCTAAGGGTTTGGGCTTGCAAGAATTAAAAGAAAATGCTAAAAAAAGAAAGATAATATATTCTAGATTCACAAAACCTGCAAAACAGCTTTTAGTTTTAGCTGGTTCAATTGAAAAAGCAAAGCAAGCTATTGATAAGGTGGCTCAATGGGCGAACACAAGAAAATTGGACTATGCCATTGAAACAATATTTAAAAAGTGGCTGGAATTAGACCGGCTAAAACCCAAAGAAATTGTTAAAAAACCGTTTTACAAAGGCGACCCTATGATTTGGTCGGAAACAAAGAAAAAATGGTTTGTTATATCAAAACACGGCGAATGGCTGGAGTTCGCCGACAAGGAAAATACAATTGAGTGGAGAGTTGTATAATAGCTTACCGGACAAAAATGAAAATATTTTTTGGACGCCTCGCCCACAGCCAACCCGAACAAAAAATATTTTCATTTTTGTCCGGTTTAAAATTATGCTTTCACATACAGATTTAAAAAAGGGAGTACAATTTATTTTTGAAGGCCAGCCTTGGGAAGTTTTAGAGGCGTCAGCCATAAAAATGGCTCAAAGACGCCCTGTAATACAGAGCAAGATACGAAACTTGTTAGACGGCAGGGTTCAAGAAAAGAATTTCCAGCAAGGAGATATTTTTCAAGAAGCAGAATTAGAAAAAAAGGATATCAAATTTATTTACCAAAGCAAGGGTCAATATTATTTTTGCGAAATAAATAACCCATCAAAAAGATTTTTCTTTACTGAATCTCAAATTGGAACTCAGGCAAAATATTTAAAGCCGAATGAAATTGTTACGGGTATTGTTTTTAACGAAAAAATAATCAACTTTGTTCTGCCAATCAAAGTGCAATTAAAGGTAAGAGAATCAGCTCCCGGAGTCAAGGGCGACAGAGCCCAGGGCGGAACAAAGTCAGCCATATTGGAATCTGGCGCTGAAATACAGGTTCCTTTGTTTGTGGAAGAGGGCGACACAATTGAAGTCAACACCGAAACCGGAGAGTACGTCAGACGAATCTAATTTAAAAGCGGAAATTCCACAAATGACCTCTGGATGATTTCTGCCTCAACTATGGCTTTTGGTTTTGAGTATTTTAATTTAGATATTTTTTTAATTGCTTCAACAATTTCCGGCTTGCCTTTCTTAGGCATTATAGTTTCCATCTTAAAAGGAGTTGAGATTCTATTATTGAGCATCATTTTCATTATTAAAGTAAAATTGTCTAAGTTCACAAGGTCAAACCTGGAAAAAGAAGGCTCAAATTGTTTTTCTAAAAACTCCGCATCTTCAGCTCCAATGCGAAAAGCGCCGATTGTGCCAACGTTACCCAACACAGCATCCCTTATTTCCTGCTTTAACTGGGGCATATACTGATGGGCTATTATTAAATTCAGCTTGTACTTTCTAGCTTCAGAAAGTATGGTGGCCACGCTGTCTGTTGTAAAATTTTGGAACTCGTCAACATAAAGATAAAAATCTTTTCTCTGCTCTTCTGAAATTCTTGCCCGCCTCATGGCGGCCATTTGCATTTTAGAAACTAATATTAAACCCAACAAAGAGCTGTTTACTTCGCCCGTTAAACCCTTAGACAAATTAGCCAAAAATATTTTGCCCTTGTCCATTACTTCTGATAAATCAAATCCGGAATGCGATTGTCCTATAATATTTCTCATCATTTCGTTTTCAATAAACCTGCCGACCTTAGAAACCACATATCCTAACATATCAGACCTTGTGTTGCCTGTTGTCTGCTGCCACTCTTTCAGCCAAAAGTTTCTGACAATAGGGTCTGAAACTTTTGCTATTCTCTGCTGTAAAAATGCGGGGTCTGTAAACATTTTAGGAATTTCCACTAAAGTGCCGGGATTATCTTTATCTGCCATCAAAGCCAACATGGCGTTTCTCATATAGTGCTCAAACATAGGCCCTATGATTTCGGGCGGGAATAGTTTATAAAAGATTGCAATCATTTCCTGCACTGCAAAATCCTTTTGCTCTGGCGTATCATACTCTAACATATTTAATCCGCAAGGTCTCTCCATGTCAAAGGGCTCAAATAAAACCAAGTCGTCTATTCTATTTTTGGGCACATAAGCTAAGACTTGGTCAACTAATTCACCATGAGGGTCAATCACTGCCACGCCCTCGTTATTTTCAATATCCTGCCGTATCATTTCTCGCAGTAACGAAGATTTACCAGTGCCTGTTTGCCCTATTACATAAAAATGGCGTCTTCGGTCTTCTCTTGATGCAAAAAAGATTTTCTTTTCCTCGCCACGAAATAAAACTCGGCCGACCAAGTTAACTCCCTTATCCGGTAAGTCAGATGGCGGAGCCGCCACGCCCGACTTTGCGGCTTTAATGTACGGAGTTTCAATAAAATGCGTTGGAAAATGGTAAATACTTGCTAACTCCTCTAGGTTCAGAATGTTTGTCTGGCTGGGATTAAAGTTTCTGAAACTAAAATCGTAAACCAGTTTTCTTAATTCTCTTTTATAAACCTCTTTGGGTTCTAAGCTGTTTATAGCCGACATTGAAAACTGGCTGAAAGCCGAGATTAAATGCTGTAAAATTTCTTCAGCCCTGCCCCCTGATTGAGCTGACGCTAAAACCCTTATATTCGCTTCAAAGGGCTGTTTTTGTATTTTGCTTTGTATGGCGTCGTAACTCTTTTGGTCAAAGCCTTGCTCTTTTCCTTTAATGGGAGAAGGCATCTCTTTTTTCTGAGAATTATCAGACGCTTTTGACATTTCGTCAAACAAATCCATTATTACTGGCTGAAACGCAGTTGCCGCAGCCGCTCTTACGGATTTTCCCTCCCTAATTTTCTTCAAAGCTTTTTCGCCTTTCTTTCTTAAATTTAACTTTGATAAAGGCCTGACTATCACCTGCACAGCAGCTCCCTCATTAACCCCTATCTTGCTTAAATTATTGGTTATCAAAGATAAGGGGTCTTTTTCTAATATCTGATAAGTGCTTATGGGAAACAAAGGGTTTTCTGATAATTTTAAATAAGCTCCGGCCGTAGCTCCCTGAGGTTCAAAAATCGTATAGTCCTGCGGAACCTTGTCCACTACAGCTGAAGGATAAACGCCCTGCACATATTTTTCAAAAACGCTCTCCAAATACTTGGGAACTGCCACATAAAAAGAAATGTCCGAACCGCCTATTTGTGAAGCAATTTCAAAAGCCACGCACGGCGGAGTTTGAAACATTTTTGGCTTTTTTAAATACAAAAAATTAGAGAGCACCTGCTCCATCTGAGAAATAAGCGTTTTTTCTTCTTTAGCTCCATCTCCTTCTTTTTTAGAAGGGTTTTTGGGCATCATTACCAAAAACAAAACCATATCTAACCCGCCAAAGACAGAGTTTTTTTCATTTGTTTCAGCACGCAAAGCCATAACAAAAGCCAACGCTATCAGCAAAAAAACTAAAATGAGGCCGGGAATAATAATTGACATCTGAATGATTTTATAATTGGCGGAAAAAAAATTATTTTTGTTTCCGTTATAATTAGATAATTTTACCTTGCAAAATCTTTGTAATATCCTTCTTTTGCTAAAATATCGTGAAGAATATCCAAAATATGGGGGTCTTTCATTTCTTTAGCAACCTTTATAGCAAAAACAACTCCTTTTTCTCTGGCAATTTTCAGCAAGTGCTCAATTTTTTCTTTCTCGCCCAAAAATTGAATCTTTTTTGCTTTTTCTTCCGCCTGGGCTTTTAAATTATCGTCCAGCTCCATCATTTCTATTTCTCTTCTCAATTCATTGGCAATAATTTTCTCATCCTGTGAAATTTCTTTTTTTTCTACTGCAGGTTCTCCTTCTTTTTTAAGCTCTATTCTCTGCTCGGGGTACCCTTTGGGTCCTGAAATTTGCCTCTCTGGCCCTTTTATTTCTTCTTTTTTATCTTGGTCTGCCATTTTTTTACTATTTAACTATTAAATCAATCAACGCTTCGTCAAGTTTTTTAGAAGAAAAATTGTTGGCAGTGTTGTCTTTGCCGGTTATAACTCTTATCTTTAATCCTGTGGATTTTTTTGATACTTCATATATTTTAGTGCAGGGGGTTGGGTCAAACTCCGGCTTTAACAACGTGCTGCACAAATTCTGTTCAGGAAGCCACTGGTCAACTGTATATCCCTCAAGAGGAACAAAGTTTCTTCCTTCAGAATCAATTATATTTTCAATATCCCAAGACCTCTCAGCTATATTTTCTTTGCCTTTGTTTTGCGCGCCAATGGTTATCATAATAAACCTTTCTGTCGTAGTCAAATCTTTCTGCCAAGACCCTGGATTTTTAGTCTCAGATGCTCTCAAAGTATCGCCCCTGTCTCTGGCTGACTGAAAAACAAATCGTATATTACCAAGCGTCTGCTCATAAACCGGCAAAGGCACGGTTGGCTCTGCGCTTGCGGGCGGTTTTGGGGGCGGAGTCGCCATTTTCATAATTAAAAAAGTAATAATTACGGCAACCAAAACAATGATTGCTAAAACCAAAAGCAATCTTGAAACTTGCCCCGAAGATTTATTAAATTTCATATTTTTTAAAATTAAATAGTTTTCATTAATTTTAACATAAACTATTCATATCTCAAAGCGTCAATACGACACACAATCTTTTTATTTTTGCATCTGGCTTATCTGCAAAGTAAGCATCTGAATAACTTGAGTAATAAGTGAGATGAGCTGTTGTTTGATTTGCGCGATAAGCGTTGTTCTTTGTTGTGGGGTCATAGCTTGCCCTCCCAAGTTTTGCTGTGGCAAAATTTGGGAGGGTGAATTTGTGTAAGAAATAGCGTCTTGGACAATTTCTGAAGATTGCCCCCATTTGTTGTAAAATTTCACATACACGGTCTTTTGCCCTTCGCCTCCTGTGAGTGTCCAAGATTTTGTCTGCAAATAGGGTTCCTGTATGGCGTTTGTAAAATCAGGATCGTTGGAAACCGCCATATTATTTGTGTCAGAGCCCCCTTTCAAGGTCAGGGCGACTGTTTCTGATTGGGTTTCTTCTGCTCCGTTGTTGATTAAAATACTGAAGCCTTGGGCTGGAGCTACTGACGGCAGAAATACTGCCGGGGGCAAAACACCGCCTCCGCCGCAGCCTGTTGTAGTGCCTGAAACAACAGAAGAATAATTAGACTCGTTGCCTTGCGCATCTCTTGCTTTGACTTTATAGGTATAACTCGTGCCGCAGGTTAAATCTGTGTCTACGAATGTGATAGAAGTTTGCCAGGCAGTTGAAGAAGAAGCTCCGCTGTGTCCTGTTGTTTCTGAAAACCAATAAGGAGTTGCGCTCAAACCCGAACCTGCGTCAGTTGCTGTGGCGGCTAATATTGTTAGTTGAGAAGTTGAGTCAACGGTGATTGAGGAAATGCTAACATTGGTGGGAGCAACGGTGTCGTGTGAATACGGACCGGTTAGACGTTTTCGTCTGCTAAACCAATAAGAATAAGAAGCTGCGCCACCATCTCCTGCCGCTACCCAGCTATAGTTTCCAAAAGCAACAGAATAGGCATCGCCAATTCCGAACTTAATGCCCGTGCCTATTCCCGGAGTTAAAGCTGTCCAGGTAATACCATCAGAGGAATAAGAGGCATAACCACTATCTCCTACCACTACCCAGGTGTTGTTTCCGTAAGCAACAGACCGGATAACAGTGGTTCCGAATTTAATGCCTGTATTTACTCCCGGGGTCAAGGCTGTCCAACTAATGCCATCAGAGGAATAAGAAGCTTTGCCGCTGGCTCCTACCGCTACCCAGATATTGTTTCCATAAGCAACGGAATTGGCGGCACTAGTTCCGAATTTAATGCCGGTGTCTGTTCCCGGGGTCAAGGCTGTCCAGGTAATAGCGTCAGAAGAATAAGAGGCCTTACCGCCATCTCCTACCGCTACCCAGATATTGTTTCCATAAGCAACGGAATTGGCAGTAGTATCTCCGAATTTAATGCCTGTATCTGTTCCCGGGGTCAAGGCTGTCCAGGTAATACCATCAGAGGAATAAGAGGCATAACCACTATCTCCTACCGCTGCCCATGTATTGTTTCCATAAGCAACAGAATAGGCGGCACTAGTTCCGAATTTAATGCCTGTATTTACTCCCGGGGTCAAGGCTGTCCAGGTAATACCATCAGAGGAATAAGAGGCTTTGCCGCTGGCTCCTGCCGCTACCCGCATATTGTTTCCGTAAGAAACAGACCGGATAACGCTAGTTCCGAATTTAATGCCGGTGTCTGTTCCCGGGGTCAAGGCTGTCCAACTAATGCCATCAGAGGAATAAGAGGCATAACCACTATCTCCTACCGCTACCCAGGTATTGTTTCCATAAGCAACAGACCGGATAACGCTAGCTCCAAATTTAGTGCCTGTGCCTGTGCCTGGAGTTAAACTCGTCCAGGTAATACCATCAGAGGAAGAAGAAGCTGCGCCGCTATCTCCTAGCACTATCCAAATATTGTTTCCATAAGCAACAGAATAGGCAGTAGTAGTTCCGAACTTAATGCCTGTGCCTGTTCCTGGAGTTAAAGCTGTCCAGGTAATAGCGTCAGAGGAGTAAGAAGCCTTTCCGCTAGCCCCTACCGCTACCCAGGTATTGTTTCCATAAGCAACAGAATTGACATAATCAACAATTCCGAACTTAATGCCGGTGTCTGTTCCCGGGGTCAAGGCTGTCCAGGTAATTCCGTCAGAGGAATAAGAAGCATAACCGCTATCTCCCACCGCTACCCAGGTATTGTTTCCATAAGCAACAGAATTGGCCCAAATAGTTCCGAATTTAATGCCTGTGCCTGTTCCTGGGGTCAAGGCTGTCCAGGTAATACCATCAGAGGAATAAGAAGCTTTACCGCTGGCTCCCACCGCTACCCACATATTGTTTCCATAAGCAACAGAATAAGCAGTAGTGGTTCCGAATTTAATGCCTGTGCCTGTTCCTGGGGTCAAGGCTGTCCAACTAATGCCATCAGAGGAATAAGAGGCTTTGCCGCTGGCTCCTACCGCTACCCAGGTATTGTTTCCATAAGCAACAGAATTGACAGTAGTGGTTCCGAATTTAATGCCGGTGCCTGTGCCCGGAGTTAAAGCTGTCCAGGTAATTCCGTCAGAGGAATAAGAGGCCTTTCCGCTGGCTCCTACCGCTACCCAGGTATTGTTTCCATAAGCAACAGAATAGGCAGCAGTAGTTCCGAATTTAATGCCTGTATCTGTTCCCGGGGTCAAGGCTGTCCAGGTAATACCATCAGAGGAATAAGAAGCTTTGCCGCTCTCTCCTACCACTACCATGGTATTGTTTCCATAAGCAAAACGGTGGGCAACAGTACTTCCGAATTTAAGGCCGGTGTTTACTTGAGAAGACAAGGCCTCCCAGTCAACTCCGGGAGTTTCGGCTTTGGCTTGGTTTGCCAAACCGAAAATTCCAATTCCCAACAGAATGGTAAAAAATAAAGAGAATAAAAATTTCATTAATTTTAACATAAACTATTCATATCTCAAAGCGTCAACTGGTTTCATTTTTGCGGCTGCCCTTGCTGGAAAAT
>CAYIVF010000016.1:0-15747 GCA_964366875.1 uncultured Candidatus Saccharibacteria bacterium | reverse complement strand
GAATTCCTCCCCCCAACCCCTTCCTTCCGCCGCACCCGAGCGGATTTGGGAAGTGTCGCGAAATTGCATCAGCAATTTCGCTCAAAATGGGTTCGCGCTAAATTCAGAATACGCGACATCCTGGGTTCACCCCGTCACTAAAAATCTCCTTGGCTTCGCCAAGGAGATTTTTAGTTTATGATTTTTGTTGTTCAGTAAATAATTTTATTGGCAAACATATTCAGCAATCTTTTAGTGTTTTCCTGCGCCTGCGCCTCTGTTTTGCTGTCTAAGAAATCGTGCCACCCGTCAATTATTTCCTTATCCTGAGTTTCTATTGCTGCGTTTTCTAATTTTAACCGGTCTTCATAAGAAACCTCGCCTTTGCTCTGTAAAACATTGCTGACAAAAAGCTTATTGAAATTAGCGATTTTTTTATTAAGATGGCAGGTGCTTATGATTTTTTGATTTAAATCCAACTCTTTTTGAAAAAAATAATATTTCAGGCCCAATAGAGACACTGCCAAAAGCAAAATTGTTATTACAATAGAAATCGTTATATTTTTCATAATTTTATCCTAGTAATGCGGAAATAAAAATATTTTTTAGTTCGGGTTGGCTGTGGGTTGGCGCACTAAAAAATATTTTTATTTTCGCATTACTTGTTTAATGGTAAAGTTTCTGGCGGATTTTCCGGCTGTGGCTGCTGCTGATTTAACCCCTCTAAGGCTGGTTTTCCACCTCGCAAGTTGCTTAATATTTTCTGAACATCCTGATTGTCCGGATTTAGGTTTTGAAGTTTGGAAAATGATTCAATTGCCTTGTCTTTTTGGCCCATAGAATCATACACCCATCCTAAAGAATATAGGGCGTTAGAATAATTAGGATTTAAATTAACTGCTTTTTCCAGCTGCTCCTGCGCTTGCTCAAAATACTGTGTTTTCTGTTGCGCTTGCTCCTGAGGCTGGCTTAAAGCCATAGCCAAAAATACATTTCCTTTTTGAGCCAACAAATATGGATCATTTGGACTCAATTTAAGCGCTTCGTCATATGACTTATCTGCCCAAGTTCCTGCGTCGCTAATAACACCGAACAAACTCTGATAGACATATCCCCTGACTGACCAGTTGTTAGCATTATTCGGATTTAAATCAGCTGCAATTTTTGCGGCGTTTACAGAATTTGCAACTAATGTTTGGATTTTTTTTGTTTCTTCATCGCTTGGAGCACTCGCGCTGTTTTGCAGCTCATCTTGGAGTTTTGCTAAATAAGCCTGGGATAACTGTCTAAAATACAAATCCGAAGATGAATTTGTAGCAGCTGCCGCCTCTATGCTTTTAATTCCTTCGTCTTTTTGGCCGGCCTGGTATTTTACTAATCCTTTTAAGTAACTCACCTCAGCTATATATTTTTGACCGTCTAAAATAATAAGACCCAAACCAAAAATAAATACTAAGGTGAATACAAATGTAATGAGCAAGGTCATTAAAGAAGACGGCTTTAGCTCATAAGCTTTTCTTTCGGGGTACCCTTTGGGTCCAGTTAAGCCAATTAAGCTTGCTATTAAAAAGAAGTAGACAAAATCTAAAACAACGTTTGAATTATACAGAAAATATGTTAATCCAAAGACAACCAAACAGACAGATAAACCTAAGGTTAGAATCCAATAAAGCGGGTTAGCTTCTTTTTCAACAATAAGGAATTTAACACCCAAGAAAACAGGGAAAGCCATCAATGCTAAAAGAGCTAAAGCTCCTAAAATTCCTGTTGTTACTAAATCATTTAAAACTTTTGATGCCCCTCTGTTAAAGGCGAGATTCCACAAAGAACTTTTGCTAAAATCCGGACTTTTATACTTTAAAAAATCATAAGTAAAAGTTCCGGGTCCAGAACCAAAAATTGGCCTTTCTTTCAGCACCTGCAAAGATATATCTAAATTGGCTCTTTGCGACAAAAATATTTCATTAGGTTTTTGGCTAAGTAAATTAACTTGAGGGTTCAAAAGCACAAAAAACAGAGATACTGCCAAAAAAAACATTGGCAAAGCCATCCATCTGCCGTCAAAAACCCCTCTTTTCATTATTCCAAAAATCATAATTAAGGCGGAGCCCGCAATTACGGCCCACCAAACTATTGGGTAGTTGACTAAAAACAATATTAAAGCTGAAAAAACTATTTCTAAAATAAATAAAAGCTTCCACCACTTTTTAGATAAAATTAACAAAACTATTGCCAAAGGAAGCATAATTGCTGCAATAAATCCCAAACTACCTACAGAGCCTAGTGTATTAAATGCAGCTGTTTTGGCAAAATCAAACGGAAGAACAAATAAACCAAAAAGCTGCAGAATCCCGATCAATTCAGCCAACAAAACAGAAAAGGAGAGAATAATTGTTGCTCCAAAGATATTTCTCTTTGAAAAAACATTGCTGACTAAGAAATAAAGCAAGACGAAGGCTATTAATGAAAGCAGGGATTCTGAAGTAATTTGCGGCCAGCCCCAAAAACTTCCATAGCTGTACGTAGAAAAAACAACTGATAAAAGGTATATCAGAAATAGCACTCCGACAACTATATGCATTGGGCTTATGTTGAGCTCAAATTTACCGGAAACTAAAGTCCGCATCATCCAACTAAAGAGCGCAACAAAAACTAACAAAAGCAGCAGGGTCTGCTTGTTAAAATCTAAAACTTCGGCAGTCCAGGGCAAGAAAAAAATCGGCACCAAAAATATTGCGGCATAAATACTGTATTTTACGACCCAATCGCAAATTTTTAACAAAAGCGATGATTCTTTAGGCATAATTTTACCCCGTCAAATAATGCTACGCATTAATTTTGCTTCGCAAAATTATTTGACTGGGTGAATTTTTTAAAATTTAAAATAATTATAAATTGATTTAATCTGCGAGAATAGTTGCAGAAAGTCTGCTCTGACATCTTGAACTACAAAAGAGGTTAATCCTGCTGAAGACGACTTGATTCCATCGGGAACAAGTTTAACTGCTCCTTGTAAAGATGCTTGAAGCGCCCATTTGGCAAATTGCCAGATTGAATTAAGCAAACTTGCAGTAGAACTTTTAATTAAATCTTCGAGCATTGCCGCAGGTCCCGGTGTTTCTGCTGAACTTGAAGCAGGATTTTCTTCTGGCGCTGCCGGCTGTTCTGTTGGTTGTTCCGCTGGAACTGGCGCTTCTGATGGTTGAGCTTCTTGCTGCAATTCCTGCTTCACTTCTTCCTTTATCTGGTTTTTTACCTCCTTGACTGCTTGCTTTGCCGCTTTATCAGCGCTTTCTGCCGCTTGTTGTACTACCTGCTGAACCTGTTCCTGCACCGCCTGCCTAGCCTGTTCTGTTGTTTCTAAAGCATTATTTGCCGCCTGTTGGGCTTGATTTGCGGTTTCCTGAGCCTGCTGAACAGCTTCCTGCGCCTGCTGGACAACTTGCTGAGCTTGGTCAACAGCCTGCTGAGTTTGCTCGGTTGTTTGTTCAGTTGACACGGCCGGCTGCTCAGGCGTTGAGATCGAAGTAGGTATCGCATTGCACTCTCCTTTTGTCTTCTGCCACTCGCCATTTGAAATCCAAGCGCACCACACCTCGCCTGTTGCTTTATCCACCATTTCTAAACCCTCAATTTTGGCTGTTTTTATTGTCGCTTTCTGCGCCACCAGTTCCTCAACCGTAGCAACTCCTTTTTCAATATAAACACCGAGGGAAACAAAAGCGGATTTTAGTTGAGTTGTGAAAGAATTGGTTTCCACTCCTTCAACTTGTCCCGTTCCCAAAGCGCCGGTATCAGATAAACTGCCCGAAACGCCTTTTAGCGCCAAGTCCTGAATTGACTTGATAATTAAGGGAATAAGTTTGTTGTAGTCAATGGCTTTTAAGTTGTCGGAACGGTAAATCACTGCTTCGGGATAAATGGTTTCCACCTCTTGGGCAATTAAACCGGTGTGTTCCTTTTGCGTCTCGCCTTCGTCAACATATTCTTTTTTGTATTCAAAATTCTTAATTGAAAACTTCATTAAATCCGCCAACCCGTAACCAGTGGCAGTGATATTCTCCTTGACGCTGATGTCGGACGGAGCGGTTGTGTTTATCGTATAAGTTCCGATATACATTACGGTGGTTCCTGTTCCGCCAGAAGAAGTGCTAAAGGTATTATTCGCCGCATTGGCGCCAATCGCAAGCGTGGATGTAAACAAGTTTGTTCCGCTAAACGTCAGATTAGCGCTGTCTGTCAGCCGTCCATTCGTAGTGGCATACGGCACTCTGGTCGCTGTAAGATTAGTCCCGTCGTTTAACACAATTCCTTTCCTGGCCGGACCTGTTGTAATGGTAAAATATAAGTCATCTGTGGTAAATTCCATTGCTCCCGCTTCGGCTACTGTGTTGCTAACCCCTGTCGTAAATTTAAGCGGAGCTTGTCCCGCGGTGGCTGTTCCAGCTCCAAGAGTTAACCACGAAGTAGCCGCTACTCCTGTGTTAACCGATAATCCCGCTGAAGTTAAATACAATTTAATGGCGTTGCTGATGTACCAAGAATGATAAGTAGATGTTCCGATATAAATGAATTGACTTCCCGCCGCATTGAGAATATCAAATCTGCTACCTATTGGCTGATAAATAAATCTGGTTGATTGGTCATACATCAAAGAACCATTGGTGAATTTATGAGTAAATCCGTTCCAAAATAAAGTAGCCGCTCCTGTTCCCGAACTGAAAATTATATTATTAGTCGTTGTTTCAAAATCAATAAGCAAATTTTCGTTAAAACCAGCTGTTTTTAATCCCGCAAGAGTAAGAATTCCATTAGTGGCAGTAAGATTAACTCCCGTAGCCGAGCTGATTTGTATAGGACCTATAAGGCCGGCTGCGGTCAAAGTTGTTCCGTCAAAAGTAAATCCTGCCGCATCGGTCAACCTTCCGTTCGTAGTAGCGTAAGGCACTCTTGTTGCCGTAAGATTAGTCCCATCGTTTAACACAATTCCTTTCCTGGCCGGACCTGTTGTAATGGTAAAGTATAAGTCATCTGTGGTAAATTCCATTGCTCCCGCTTCGGCTATTGTAAGAGATACTCCTGTTGTGAATTTAAGAGGAGCTGTTGAAGCAGTGATAGTTCCAGCTTTGAGATGAAGGAGAGCGGTCGGGGTGAGCCCAATGCCCATAGTGCCATTTATCGTCAAAGCGGAGGTTGAAAAATTCCCATAGATTAAAGGCGTAGAAGTATTTGAGTTGGCGATATACAGGAGATTACTTGTATTTCGCACCTCGGAACCCGAGCCTGCCAGATAGCCAATCAACACGTTTCCTGCGCCTGTGCCCACATCAAAACCAGCCTGATAGCCTATAAGCGTGTTGTTTCCACCAGTAGAAAGACCAAAACCAGATTGATAGCCAAAAAGCGAATTATTGGAAAAAGACTGATTCGTGACGCCATAACCAGCTTGATACCCTGCAGCGGTATTGCCTAAGCCTGTTTTAGTTTTGTAGAGAGTATTTGTTCCTATCGCTAAGTTATAGTTGCCCGTAGTGTTTTGTTCAAGGGCGCTTCTACCCACTGCTATATTAGATTCACCATTATTAGAATAAAGAGTATCTATACCTATCGCTATATTGGAAATACCAGTAGTATTTAAGCGGAGTGCGCTTCCTCCTAATACCGTATTATAGCCCCCTGTAGTATTAGAATACATAGCCTCTGAACCTACTACTGTATTAAAATTTCCTTCAGTATTAGAATAAAGAGCATTAAATCCTACTGCTGTATTATCACCACCTATAGTGTTGGAATAAAGAGATACTCTTCCCACTGCTGTGTTCCAGGCGCCGGTGGTATTGGAATAACCAGCATTTGAACCAACAAAAACGTTATAAAGACCATTTTCTCCTCCTCCTACCTGACTGTTAACCCTGCCTGCGTTTAGTCCGATAAATAAATTCGTAATGTCATCCGAGTGAATTCTCAATAACTCCGTTGTCCCGTCTGATTTAAAAAATTTAACAAGGGGGTTGGTGTTGGACTGGGTAGCGTTCGCCGTGATTACTAATTGTTCATCGTCCGCATTGCCTACTATGTGCAACTTTGCCCCCGGAGTCGTCGTCCCGATGCCGATTTTGCCTGTTGATAAAGTTGTGCCTGAACCATCTAACCCAGTCCCAAAAATCAGGTTGCCGATGTTAAGCGTCTGGGTACTGCCAACAGCTGGAGCATCAATGTCATAGCCAATAACAATGTTGCCAGAGCCAGTAGTCAGATTATCTCCTGCCTTGTAGCCAAAAAGCATATTATTGCTTCCGGTGGTAAGAACATAACCAGATTGATAACCAAAAAGCGAATTATTGGAAAAAGACTGAGCCGTGACGCCATAACCAGCTTGATACCCTGCAGCGGTATTGCCTGAACCTGTTTTATTTTTATTAAGAGCTTCCACTCCTATTGCTGAGTTTTGATAACCTGAGGTGCTGTTTGCAAGAACACTCTTTCCCATTGCTGTGTTGGAGTAACCTGTGGTATTGCTATTGAGAGTGTCTGCTCCTACTGCTGAATTTTCTATTCCTGTAGTGGAAGACGTAAGAGAACCCCATCCTATTGCTGAATTGCTGTTGCCTGTGGTATTGGAGTAAAGAGCATCCAATCCTATTGCTAAGTTGTAAGAACCTGAGGTGTTGGAATAGAGAGCATCAAATCCTACTGCTGTATTATCAAGACCAGTGGTGTTGGAATAAAGAGACAATCTTCCCACTGCTGTGTTCCAGGCGCCAGTGGTATTGGAATAACCTGAATTTGAACCAATAAAAACGTTATGAAGACCATTATTTCCTCCGCCTGTTTGGCTATTTACTCTGCCTGCATTCGTACCGATAAAGAGGTTAGTAGTGTCATCCGAGTGAATTCTCAATAACTCTGTTGTTCCGTCTGACTTATAAAATATGGCAAGAGGATAAGTATTTGTTTGACTGGCATTAGCTTTTATTACCAGTTGAGACACATTTGAAGCACTGCCGAAAGTTCCCACGCCTGTGGTGGTGAATGTGCCCGTGCCTGAAAAATTGTTTGAACCGAAAGAATAAACCGCAGATGCCGTAACTGTGCAATTGGCGTCTGTCGGGGCGCATGAAGGGTTTGTGGTTTCGCCCGGGCTGTAGGGCAAAGCAAATGCATAAAACACGGCTGAAAACAGGCCAGCTAAAACAAGCCCAATTAAAATTGACGAGAATATGCCTAAAGGTTTTTTCCTGACAATTTTTATCTTTATTTTTTCCATATTCACGGTTCTTTTATTTTAACACGGATTAATAGATTAATACATAATCTTGCTTACCAGCCCCTCTAATAAATTTTTAACATTCTGCTGGATTTGCTCTGATGTTTGAGCCTGTGTAAAACTTTCCCAAAGAGATAAAAGCTCTTTGTCGTTTAGGTCTCTGACAGCGTTTTCTAATTTTAGCCGGTCTTCAAAAGAAACTTCGTCTTTGGCTTTAAGAACTTTTTTGATAAAAGTGCTCAAGAAGCTCACTATATTAGTATTGGTCTGATGCACATTTAGTTCTTTTTGCAACCTCTGTATTTTTTGAGCTTGCAAAAAATACCCAACGCTAAGCAAAATAACGCCGGAAGCAACAATTAAAGCTATTGCAGTTAAAATTATTTTTTTCATACGCTTTTTAATACTACTATGTCTCGCAGTTTATCTCTGTAAAAATTATACAAAAGCAAAAGTATGACCGCAACCAATAAAATGGTTTTCCAGTCAAAGAAACTCAACCACCAATATTTGGTTTTTAATTCAATGTTAACGTGTATGCCGCTGCCTTCTGTTACTTGAAAGGGCTTGCCGTCGTAGCTTGTATAGCCCGGAGCGTCAACCCTTAAATAATAGTGGCCTTCGGGCACCAAAAAAGAGTATGTGCCCCTGACATCGGTGGTTTGCGGATTTTCCTGCTGATAATCTTTAGCTGGCCAAAGTTCATATTGTTTAGTATCAGAATTCAGCCAATAAAGCGAAATAATAGCGCCGTTTACTCTTGTCTCCTTGTCTTTGTCTTTTTCATATATATATCCTTCCGGGTCAACAACAGTAATCAGTTTAATCTCTTTTGACTGAATCAGCTCGCCTTCGTAGTTTATTACAGTAATAATCTCATATTCGCCGTCTACAACCGGCGAATTAATGTTGGCAACATAAACTCCGTTGCCAGTATCTTCGTACTCAAACTCCTGCAAAACAAGCTTTTCTTCAAGAGCTATGGGTTGAGCTTGGTTCTGCGCCAAATCCGGGCCCGAGAAGAGCAAAGAAGCGGCAAGATAATTCAGGGGCACTTGGAAGGAGGGCTGCTGAGGCTTTTTTGATTTAAAAATCATATAGCCCTTTACTGTTTTTGCCGGCTTGTCGGTTTTTATAATCAACTGCAAGGGTCCGCCGGCAATGGTCTTGATTGTTTGCTGGGCTTTACCTTGGTCATTAATAGACAAGGCTACATTAAAATCAACCAATCCCCCTCCGGCTTTGGCAAAAACAATTTCTGAAGGAATTTTAACTCTGGCAGCGGATGTCAAATTAGCAATAGGAATGCCCTTTGGCAGAGCAAATTTTCCAGGCGTTATTTCAGTTCCCGAAAATCCGAGAGTCTGGGTAAGCCCGGGCAGCTTTAAATTAGCTGTTTTTAATTTTGAAACATCTGTAATTTTAGCAACGCCAACTTCTGTAAAAGTTTTTTCTATTTGCGGAAATTTTTCAGCAATAAGTTTTATATCGCGTGGTAGAGGAGATAAAACAAATCTTTTTATTTCTTTCACTGGCAAATAATTCCATGCTCCGCCAAGCGCAATGGGAGTGGTTTTGGGTAATGTAACGATTTTTGCCGGCTGTAATCCTTTTGGCTTTAAAATATTAGGCAATATTGGAGTAAGGCCCTCTTTAATCTTTTGCAGCAATGGCGGGAGAATTGCAACAGGGGTTGAAGTTACACCCGTCTCAACTGAAAAATCAGCGCTAATGGTTTTGCCCGTGTTGCCAGCTAAATCTTTTGCAAAAAACTCTATATGGTGCTTACCTATTGCGAGCTTACCAAGGGTTATTAACCAATCTCCCTGGTTTGAAGCTTTGAATATACTGTAATCGTTATCAATGAATAAAGTGATCTGAGCTCCTGGTTCTGTTGCGCCGCCAATAATAACTTCTTCATCTGGGCTGTATTTTTCTTTAATATTAGTTATTTTAATTTCCGGAATTTGCGTGTCTAAAATAATGCTGACTTGGACAGTCTGCGACGGCTGGCCGTATTGAGTATAAAATTTAGCATAAACGGTTTTTACGCCGTCGCCCGAGCTTAATGTCCAAGTTTTTGTTACTTTATAATTTTCCTGTACGGCATTTTCAAATCCTGGAGAATTAGATACCGCCATTTTCTTTGCATCAGAACCTGCCTGCAGGTTTAATGTAACAGTTGAATTATTGGTGTATTGATTTCCATTGTTTATTAAAATAGTAAAACCAGATGCCGGAGCTGACGGCGCAGAATATGCGCCCGAAGGCAATCCTCCTCCGCCGCGAGAGCTTAATGGCCGCCAATCAGTTTGCACCTTGCATTGGTCGCAGGAAAAATTAACGCTTACGCTGTTATCCCCTGTCGCTGTGCCCAAAAACCTGCCCGAAGAATTAATCGTTACTCCGCTAAAATTTATCCAGCCAGTGCCTTCGCTCCATGCATAGCCGGAAAGCGTTCCTTCATTGTTATTTGTTACTCCGCTTCTTGTCGGATTTAAGTTTATCTGTCCTTTGTTTTCATTCCAGGCATAGCCAGTTAATATAGAATCTGTAACATGCACATTGCCGGAGCTTGTGCCGAAATTTATCCAACCCATCTGACTTGACCAGGCATAGCCAGAAACTGTGCCGTCAGTAGTAGAAGCAAAAACTGCCTCTATCGCTAAAAACATAAAACCAGCCAGACACAGCAACCCAGCAAAAATAAATAAAAATATAAAACTAAATCTAATCATTCTACTTTCTGTTTTATGTTTTTATCGTTTTGTGTTTTTATTATTTTTTATAATAAAACTCTCTGTTCGGATTTCTTTCATTCCGGTAATAATTCATTCTTTTATTTTACCATAAAAAATAATTGTCAACACCTGTGCATAACTCACTTTTTATTGCGGTGTCAAAGACCGCAATAAGCTAAGATTTAAGCAATATTTTCATAGTGGTTTAAACGTTCTATGCTGTAATCTGGCTTTAAAACAATACATATTGCGTCTATCCTGAAAGAACCATTCCATTTTTTAATAGCCGTGTAAGCTGTAGCATTTCCCAAAAGTTTTCTAATTTTCTTTTTGTTGATTGTTTCTTCCGGCATTCCGAAATTTTCTCCAACTTTTGTTCTTACTTCTACAAAAACTAATTCTTTTTCTTTTCTGGCAACCAAATCAATCTCCGCATATTTTGTCTTATAGTTTTGTTCTATTATTTTATAGCCCTGCTTTTCCAGAAATTCCTTGGCTAAATTTTCCCCTATTTTTCCAACTTCGTTATGTCCGCTCATGTAAAAAAGGCAGAAATGAAAATAATTTTTTGTTCGGGCTGGCCGTGGGCGAGGCGTGCAAAAAATTATTTTCATTTCTGCCGTTAAACTGACTCATAAATTTTTGGTTTATACTGCAATGCTTCAGCCATATGGGAAATGGTTATTTCTTCAGCTCCCTCCAAGTCAGCAATGGTCCGGGCAACTTTTATTGTTTTCATATAAGACCTTGCTGAAAGCTGAAATTTTATGCTGGCGCGATGCAAAAGCTCTTCAATATCTTTTGTAAGCTTGCAATAATTTTTAATATGGGTGTTTTTCATTTGGGCGTTTGAGTGAATAGACTCTTTTTCAAAACGTTTTTCCTGCTTTTGCCTCGCTAAAACAACTCTCTGTTTAATTACTTTTGAAGATTCCAATAATTCGGAATTTCTCTGATTATCCGAAAATTCTGTCGTATCAACCGGCTGAATGGCAATATGCAAATCAATCCTGTCTAAAATGGGCCCAGAAATTCTCTTTTGGTATTTTCTTATCTGATGCTGGGTGCAAACACAATTTTTCTTAGGATGATTTAAATAACCGCAGGGGCAGGGGTTTGCCGAAGCCACCAGCATAAAATCTGCAGGATACATTCTTCTTTGTTTACTTCTTGAAATAGTTAAATATCCGTCTTCTAAGGGCTGCCTCATTGCTTCCATAACCTGACGCGGAAATTCATTAAACTCATCTAAAAAAAGAACCCCTCTGTGGGCTAAACTTATTTCTCCTGGATGCGGTCTTGCGCCGCCTCCGATAAGACCAACTAATGAAGCCGAATGGTGCGGCGCCCTAAACTGCCTATGAGTTATTAATGAACCTCCGGGCGGAATATTTCCCGCTGCTGAATATATTTTAGTTACTTCCAGTGACTCTGTTTCATTCAAGGGCGGCAATATGCCCGGTAACGCTCTGGCCAACATAGTTTTGCCAGAACCCGGGGAACCTACCATAATAATATTATGGCCGCCGGCCGCCGCAATTTCCATTGCCCGTTTTGCCTGCTCCTGTCCCAAAACTTCTCTCATATCAAATTCGGCTAGCGGCAAAAACCTGTCTGAAATTTCTTTATATACAACGGGCTCAATGTTTTTTCTTTTCAAAAAATAAGATGAAAGTTGAATTAAATTTTCAACAGGAAAAACTTTCGCTCCTTTTATCGCTGCTGCTTCGTTGGCCGAATCTTTAGGAACGAAAAGATTCAAAAATCCAAATTCTCTGGCAAAAAGAGCCATTAAAAGCGCACCCTTTGTATGCCTAAGGGAACCATCAAGCGATAGTTCCCCTAAAAATAAAGATTTTTCTGGCAAGGAAAACTGCAATACGCTGCTCAAAATTCCAACAGCAATCGGCAAATCATAAAGCGACCCTTCTTTTGGAATATCGGCCGGAGCTAAATTAATTGTGATTTTCTTTGCCGGAAAATCAATACCGGAACTTGAGATTGCCGCTCTAACTCTTTCTTTGCTTTCATCAACCGCTTTGTCAGGCAGACCAACAATCTCAAACCCCGGCAATCCTCTGCCTGCCAAATTTACTTCCACATCCACTTTTATTGTTTCTAATCCTAAATTTGCTACCGATGGTACTTTAATCAACATAATACTTGCCTGATTCTTGATTAATAAACCCCTTCAATTGCATCAAAGAAAGAGTGGTACCTATTTTTGCAACAGATATGCCCAGCGCTCTGGCGAGTATATCTGCTTCCATCGGCTCTCTTTTTAATTGATTGATTATCTCTTGCTCCTCTTTTCCAATATTCAAACTTGGCTTTGCGTAACTCCCGGTGTTACGCAAATTCGCCAAGGAGATATTGTAGTATTTTAAAATATCCCTTGCCTCTGTGGCAACTTCTGCTCCTTCTTTTATTAGTTTTACCGTTCCTTTTGAAACCTCGCTGGTAATTTGGCCTGGCACGGCAAATATTTTCCTGCCATATTTTTTTGCATATCCTGCCGTTATTAAAGAACCGCTGTTTAAACCAGCTTCTACAATCAAAATTGCTTTTGAGAGGCCAGCTACTATTCTATTTCTCTTAACATACGTCCAATTGGCTGGCAAAAATTTTCCGCCAAATTCTGAAATAATCAAACCTTTGTTTTTTAAAATTTCATTATAAAGTTCTTTTTGTTCTGCGGGGTGTATTATATTTATTCCGCAGGGCATTACGGCAATGGTTCTTCCGCCAGTCCTAACTGCTGCCCTATGGGCGGCTTCATCACCGCCGTACATAAATCCAGAAACTATAGTTATGCCAGAGGCCGCTATTTCTGTCACGAGTTGTTCTGTTATTTTTCTTCCATAACTGGTTAAATGCCTTGAACCCACTACCGCCAAACAATCTTCAAAAAGAACCTCGTTCCAATCGCCCTTGTAATACAACCTTTTCGGCGCTTGACTGCCAATCTCTTTTAATAATTTAGGATATTCTTGAGCTTCTATCTCAATAACCTGCGCCATGTTTTATTTATTTTAACATAAAAGATAATGAAGACCAATCAAAAAAGCGATAATTAAAAATTGTCGCCTTTTTGGCGCTCTGACTTTTCTATAGATTTCTAGTAAAATCTAAGTGGGTGTCCTCACATTCGGGCCAAAGCCGGAACGAATAATTGAACTCCCTGAAAAAAGCTTGTATAGAATCTATTATTAGAAATATCAGAGCTACTTTAATTTTAACTCTTTAAACCTATAGGTCAAGGGCTTTTACCAATTGCTTTATTAGGGAAACTACTACCGGAGGCGGCATTAAACTGTTGGAAATAACGCCTTCATCATCTAAAACTTCCCATGGTTTTTCTAAAGTTTCCACTTTTTTCTCTTTTTCATTCCACTTATAGCTGTATTCAGGAGTAATTTCATAATCATCCGTAAATTCTTTTGTTTTGTCTGCAGGGATAGAGTTTCTTAAAAGAACTTTTGGAATTCCTTGTAAATTAAACGCTTCTTTTATAAGCATTTCGTCTTTGTTTAATCTTTCCCTTATCGGCTCAATGCCTAATTCATCTCCTTCTTTTGTTACCATACGGGCGCCTTTGCAGCTGGAATTGTCGCACAATAGATAAAACTTTCCGTCTTTTTCATCATACTCAACATTTTTAGTTGTTAAAAGTTTTAAATTCCTTGATGTCTGGCACAATGGACAGATTACTCTAGATTTTACTCTTTCATCTATTACTGTTGTCGGCACATCTATTAAAACAAAAACATCCGGGTCATCTCTATAACCAATAAGGTCTCTGAAGAATAAAGAATAAGAAACTTGGTCTAAATCTCTTGGAAAGCCGTCAATAAAGATTGCTTTTCTGCCAAGCTTTGCAATTTCTCTTTTTGCTAAAGCTAAAATAAGTTCGGAAGGCAGAAGCGTTTTAGTTGAGCGCTCTTGCATTAATTTTAAAATTTTATCTAAAGGTAAAAACCCTCTGTAGTTCTGCTCTAAAAAGGAAATCAAATCTTTTTTCTTTTCTGGATCTCGCACTATTTCGTCAAAAGACCTAACCATGTCGCCAACAGAAAAATGCGCAATTTTGTCTTGAGCAACTACTTCAGCCAGCATTTTAGCGTAAGTTCCCTTGCCAGATGATTTTTTACCCAACAAATAGGCAATAAAAGCATTAGTCTTCAAATACTCTTGAAGCTTTTTAATTTCAAGGCCAGCCTTGTACTCAAAATATTCTTGACGCTCCTTGAAGTCGGTCAGAGCAAACTTTTTATATGCGTCGCTCTTTGTCTTAAAAATCGGGAAATCTAAATCTTTCATAGTTTTGTTTTAAGGCAGGAATGAAAATATTTTTTGTTCGGGTTCGGGTCGCGAGAGCTTCCTGCAAAGCAGGAGCTCCCGACCTAGGCCGTGGGCGAGGCGCGCAAAAAATATTTTCATTCCTGCCGATAAATACTCTTTCCGTCAGACACAATCTCTATATCGCCTTCAGTGTCTGTTCTTAAAACCTTTATACCAAAGTTTTCCAATCTTTGCAAAGTTTCGGGAGTTGGATGGCCGTATGAATTTTCTCCAACTGATATAACGGCAATTTTTGGATTGACTTCTTCTAAAAATTCATCCGAAGTTGAATATTTACTGCCGTGGTGAGCCACTTTTAAAACATCTGAAGCTAAATCGCTTTCTTTGCTTAATAACTCTTTTTCCACCCTGCTTGTTATATCGCCGGTAAATAAAAGGGAATCCTTTCCAAAAACTATTTTAGAAACAACGCCGCTATCGTTGCTTGTGTTTTTCATTATTTCTCCTTCTAAATATTCAAAAGGATAAAGTGTATTAATTGCAACCTGTCCTGCTTTTATTTTTAGATTGGCTTTTGCAATTAAAATCTTTGTGCCTTCTTGTTTAGCTTTCTCTAAAAGCTTAACCCATTCTTTGTATTCGGCGGTATCTCGCACAACGCCCGTCCACAAAACATAATCTATTTTGTATATCTGCAAAAGAGCTAAAAGGCCCATTAAGTGATCTTTTTCAGGATGGCTTAAGACTACAATATCAATTGTTTTGTCTCTCACTGGCATTAAGATTTGCAATTTTGATAAGATTGTTGAGTCTGGCCCCCCATCAATTAGAATCTGATGCAGTTGCGGCGTTTGTATAAAGGCTGAGTCTCCCTGACCTACATTTAAAAAGTAAATCTTTAGCTCGCCGCTATTTACTAAAAGAAACGCCTCTTTCCAGGCAAATATATTCAGCATCAGTAAAACTCCAGTAATATACAAAGCTGTCTTTCTATTCATATTTTTAGAAAACGCCCCCGCTAAGCGGGGGCGTTTTCTAAAAATCTATTTCTACTTCTTCAATCCCATTATTCTGAACATTTTTGTTCCGCACTTTACACAGGTGCCAGTCATAGCCATTCTGCTTTTTCCGCCTTTTCCTTTCATTGTAACTTCTTTAGGTTCTTTCATTTCTCTTTTTGCTTTACACTTTACGCAATAACCTTCTGTCATATTATTTTAGTTTAATTTGCCCGATTAAATAATTCGACCTTGACCTTGTTCCCCGCAAAATTATTTACTTTACAGGGTTAGTTTGCAACGTTAGTTCATTCTATATTACCGACTATTTGTTCGTCAAGGGCTTTTAAGCTTTATCCAGCCAGCCAGCCGCCATCGACTACTACAACAGAGCCTGTCATGTAAGAAGATTCATCTGATGCTAAAAATAATACTGCATTAGAAATCTCCTCGGGATTAC
>CAYIVF010000015.1:0-16474 GCA_964366875.1 uncultured Candidatus Saccharibacteria bacterium | reverse complement strand
GCCGCGGTGATGAAACTGGCAAACATGTACGGTTCAGAGCCGTATGCCGAAAGGCTTGTGGGTTCAACTCCCACCCGCGGCACATTAAAAATAATAAAAAAAATGAAAAACAATTTAAAAATCATTCCCTTAGGGGGATGCGAAGAAGTCGGTAGAAACATGACTGTCTTTGAGTTTGGCCAAGATATTGTGATTTTAGATATGGGCCTGCAATTCCCCGAAGAAGACATGCCAGGAATTGATTATGTAATTCCTAATGTTGAATATCTAAAAGGCAAAGAAAAAAATATCCGCGGAGTCATATTCTCTCACGGACACTTAGACCATATTGGGGCTGCCCCGATATTACTGCAAAAACTTGGCAATCCCCAGATTATAGGGAGGCCTTTAACTTTAGAAATGGTAAAACACAGAGTAGAAGATCTTTACCATGGAGCTGCAAAAAAACTCAAAACTATTTACATTAAAGATCTCCAGCAAAAAATAAATCTTGGGGCCTTTACGTTAAGCTTTTTTCAGGTTGACCATGCGATTATAGATGCAGTAGGAGTAATACTAGAAACGCCGACTGCAACAGTAATACATCCTGGCGACTGGAGAATTGAAAGGAGTCCAACCGGCAAAAAGACCATAAACTATTCTCACCTTTCAAAACTAAAAAGGCCTACAATTTTAATGTTAGAGTCTTTGGGCGCTTTAATTTCCGGAAAGGCTGTCACCGAAGACGAGGCTTTAGAAAATCTGTATAAATTGATAAGCAAAGCCCCGGGCAGAACTATAATAGCTACATTTTCGTCGCAGGTGCAAAGGATAAAACAAATACTGGAATTTGCCTCGCAAACCAATAGAAAAGTTGCTTTAGACGGATTCTCAATGAAACTAAACGTTGAAATTGCCCAGAAACTAGGCTATATCAAAGTGCCAAAAGGAATAATAATCTCCACAGAGAAAGCGCACAATTATCCTGACAACAAAATAATCATAATCTGCACGGGAGCCCAAGGAGAAGAAATGGCGGCTTTATCAAAAATCGTAGCTGGCAACCACAGGTTTATTAAAATCAAAAAAGAAGACACCGTTGTTTTTTCTTCGTCTGTAATACCCGGAAACGAAAGAACCGTGCAGAGATTAAAAGACAGCCTTTACCGCCTATCCGACAATGTTTACCATTCAGATATTATTGATGTCCACGCTTCGGGCCACGGCAACATAGAGGATATAAAATACATGCTGAAAGAAATAAGTCCAAGCTACTTTATTCCAGTTTATGGCAATCATTTTTTCTTAAAAGAGGCCGCTAAAATTGCTTATGGAATAGGTTTTCCAAAAAATAAAGTGTTTGTGCCAGACAACGGCTCTATTATAAAATTTACTAATGGGGTACCCTCTGGGTCTGCTGAAATATTAAAAGACAAAGTTCCTACAAATTATGTTTTCGTTGACGGCTTGGGAGTGGGAGATGTTGGCGAAATCGTACTTCGCGACCGCCAAATGCTGTCAAATGACGGGATGTTCGTTATTGTAGCTGTAATAGACAAGCAAACGGGCAGAGTTAGAGGGTCTCCGGATATAATCTCACGAGGATTCGTTTATCTTAGAGAATCAAAAGACCTGTTAGCTCAAACGCGCAGGAAAGTGATTGAAATAGTAGATAAATCAGCTGGACACGGCGGAGCTGTAAACTGGACCTATGTAAAAGACGAAATAAGGAATAAGGTCGGTGATTTTTTACATAGTAAAACCTCGCGCAGACCAATGATTTTACCAGTTGTAATAGAAGTTTAATTTTAATAAAATAAAAAATATGAGAATATTTTCTGGCATAAGGCCAACGGGCAACATACATATAGGAAATTATTTAGGAGCTGTAAAACAATGGATATCTTTACAGGAAAAAAATGAATGCGTTTTTTGCATAGTTGACTTGCATGCTATCACCACCCCTTACGACTCTAAAGAAATGAAAAAAAATATTCTAGAGGCGGCAACTATTTATTTGGCTGCCGGAGTAAATCCTGAAAAATCCATTATTTTTGTGCAGTCAGAAGTGAAAGAACATACTGAACTCGCCTGGCTTTTAGGCACAATCACTCCCATAGGAGAGCTGCAAAGAATGACCCAGTTTAAAGAAAAATCAAAACAACACAAAGACTATATAAACGCCGGCCTATTTAACTACCCTGTTTTAATGGCAGCTGATATTTTATTGTATAAAGGCCAGAGCGTTCCAGTCGGCAAAGACCAAAAACAGCATGTGGAGCTGGCAAGAAGTATTGCCAAAAAATTCAATCAAAAATTTGGCAAAATCTTTCCAGAACCAGAAGTAATCTTGCCTAAAATGGGAGCTAAAATAATGAGCTTAACAGACCCTAAAAAGAAGATGTCAAAGACAGACGACCCAAAAAGTTACATTTCTCTTTTTGATTCGCCAGAAGAAATTCAGAAAAAAATAATGGCATCAACAACTGACTCTGGCAAAAATATAATTTATAATGTCACAAAAAAACCGGGCATATCAAACCTTTTAACAATTTATTCGCTTCTAACCGGCGAGCAAACTAAGGAAATTGAAAAACAATTTAAAGGCAAAGGTTATGGCGAATTTAAAAAATCTTTAGCTAAAGTTTTAATAGATTATTTGGAACCCTTCCGCAGAAAACAAAAAGAATTGCAGACAAGAGACGTCTATGTAAAAGAAACTCTAAACAAAGGCGCCTCAAGAGCAAAAATTATCGCAGAAACAACAATGAAAGAAGTTCGCTCAAAAATGGGCCTAATCTAGAAAATAGAACCAAAAACAGCCCTCTCGGACTGTTTTTAATTATTTTTATAATAAAAACCTTCTGCGTTAACTCTATAGTCCTTTGTATAAATATTTTTTGTATATTTTTTGAGACAAAGAGTAAATATCTTTTTGGTATTCTTGCGGAATTATCTTTTTATATAAATCAGTTCTTTCCCCGCTATAATGAAGTAATTTATCTAAATAGAAAACACAATCTTTTCTGTTCGGCCCGCATGCATATCCTCTCATTTTAGCATCTGTCCCTGAACGCCTGACTTGAACAAAAAAATTATCACTAAATTGAAAATAACTAGCATCTCCTGTAAATTTTACATCAACTAATCTAGAAAAGTCCAAATCAGGAATTATTTCTTTAAGCACTTCGCCAACTTTATCAATGGTTATTTTTTTATCACGCAATGCTAATGTGATAGATAAATAAAAGGTATCGGTTTTGTCCCTCTTTATTTCTCCCTCAGTTTTTTCTGCCATTAATTTTACTGGATCAGGCTCTGACTCATTATAATAAATAATATCATCTCTGACATATTGAGTGCTTTTAATATTATTTTCTTTGAAAATATACTCTAAATATTCAGAAATAAGTTTTTTGTTTTCAAACAAATAAGCAGCTAAAGCGGCAGCAATAACACTTGTCTCTCCAGCGCTTTTTTCCCTCATTGCAATTGCTTTTCTGCCTTCTTTACTTTCTATAAAATCTTCCAGTCCAGTTATCATTCCGCCGCTTTCTTCTCCGCCAAAAATCATTCTTGGATTTTTACCTAAATTTATTTTATCGCCGAAGACATCTTCTATGACAACATCTGCTTCGGAATTATTTATTATTTGTTTTTCAACCTTTTTGATAACAGCGGCAATTTCTTTCATGCCCACTGGCGTTGTAACCACTTTTATATTATTATATATGGCCCATTCGTCCCAGCACCTTGAAGAAGGAGTGGTAACAATTATAAAACGGGGGTGATTTTTGAAAACGCCCTCCTGCTTTAACTGTTTCATATAATAATCCATTATTAAAAAGAAACTGTAGGTTGGGTTATAAACAACAAATATTTTATCATCGTCTATATCAATATAATCCATGCCTAAACCTTCTAAAAATTTTGTCTTGTCTTTAGACTCAATCTGACCGATAATCAACCTGTCCCCATCGGGGTCAGTAATTAAAACAACATATCCTACTGGTTTGTTTTTAAGGTCTTCCTCAAAATTAGCGGCTCTCGCCACATCTATTAAGCAGAAGTCGCAGGATAAATCAAAAAACTCTTTCTGGTTTGTTTTGGGATTTGACCGCCATACTTTTCCAATACCGTGAAAGAACGGATCTTCTTCTTTGTTGCGCCAATCAAAAACATCTAAAATTCCTAATTTTTCCAAAATAGGCACCATTGTTTTATACATACAACCCCCAACCGTATCGTACATTATTTTAAATCCATTTTCGCCTGCTTTCTTTATAAGGTTCAAATTTGCTTCCTTAGCCACATTTTTTCTTAAATAATCAACATACGCATCATAACCATTAAAATCTTCTTTAATAAAATTACTGCTTCTTGAAGATAATTTTACAGTATAACCTTCTGGATTTTTTTTGGCATAATCAATTATTCCTTTTATCTTTTCAATGAATCTTAACGACATTTCAGGCAAAAATTGGCTTCCTTGACCATCTAAATCTTTAGTTGCTGTTTTACTACTAATGGCGTGAGAAGAAGTAACAAATTCTCCTCCGTTGTAATCAAGCATAAAAATTAAAAAGGAAACCATCCAGACGGGAATTGTCTGCCTGTTAAATGGCAAATGAGTATAAATACCTAAATCAGCTTGAATACGAGAAACAAGGTCTATGTATGACTGAGTATTATAACGAACCTCACCTGCGGCAATTTTATGAATTTTCCCCCTAATATCGTCTTTTAGAACTAATGCCTTTCCCAAAGTGGCCAAAGCCACTCCCATTTGATTAATCGGAAAACGGGTATCCCAATAATAAAATATATTTTGAGGCCCCCTTATCCCACCCGTTGAAACTTTGGCTTCCTTTTCGTAATTTATCAACCATTCTTCTAATTTTAATTTTTCAATCAAGTCCTTAGTTAAAAGCACATTAATTTCATTTGGATTACTCAAATCAAAAATAGGAGATTTTTTAATCTCTTCAGGGGTAAATTTTTCTGCTAATCTATAATACTCCTCTTTTAGTTCCTTTATTTCTTCTTCGCGATTCATGTTTCTGCAATCATTTTAATATTTAACTATTATAACAAACTATTGCTTTTTTGGAAATCGCCTGCTATAATACTAACATAACAAAAATATAGAAATAGCTATGAAAACATACGAACTAACATATATAGTTTCTCCTGAACTAATTTCAGAAGAAGCGGAAGCAAAATCAAAAGAGATTGAGACTATTATACAGAACAAAGAAGGTTCTATTTTAAAGCAATTAAACCCTATTGCTAAAACCCTGTCTTATCCCATTAAAAAGCAGGCTTCCGGGTATCTGGGTGTTTTAGAGTTTCAATTAGAGCCGGAAAGATTAAATGAGTTGGAAGAAAATTTGAAAAAAGATGAAAAAATTGTGCGCCATATGGTTATAATAAAGAAACCAGCAAAACAAAGGAAAGAAAGAAGAACAAGAATAAAAACAGGACCCAGCGGGTACCCCATTCTTGAAACAAAAGCGCCAACAGAAGAACTATCCCAGAGCGTTTTGCACGCACAAGAAGAAAACGACCCAAAGGGTACCCCGAAAAAGGTCGAATTAAAAGATATCGAACAAAAATTAGACGAAATATTGGGCGAATAAAAAATGAATTTAAATAAAGTATTCATTTTAGGAAACGTCACGCGCGAACCGGAGGTAAAAGCTTTGCCGTCGGGGAGCCAAGTAACAAGCTTTGGATTAGCTACAAACAGATTCTACACTGATTCTTCCGGCCAAAAAAAACAGGAGGCAGAGTTTCATAATGTTGTGTGTTTCGGTAAGTTGGCGGATATAAGCTCAAGGTATTTAAATAAGGGGTCTTTAGTTTTAATTGAGGGCAGAATAAAAACAAGAAACTGGGTAAATTCTCAGGGAATAAAACAGTATAGAACAGAGATTATTGCAAACAGCTTGCAATTAGGACCCAAAAGCAGCGGCGGTGGCGGTTCGGACAGTTCAAATTATGGGAAACCAGCATTTTCAAGCCCCGAATCTGAACCATCAAAACAAGAAGAAATCCCTGTAATTGAAGAAAATTATACTCCCCCTGCAACAGAAAAAGCAAGCGAAGAGCCAAAACAGGTTTCATTCGACGGCGATGCCGCAGATGAAATAGACGTATCTCAAATCCCTTTTTAAAATTGTAAATAAACTGCAAAAAAACCAACAAATTTTTTGTTTTAAAATTTTAAATTATACTATGTGTTATTTGTGCCAAAAAAATATTGACGATATAGATTTCAAAAACACAGAGCAGCTTATACGCTATGTGTCTGGTTTTTATAAAATAAAGGCTAGAAAAAAGACCGGCCTCTGTTCGCATCACCAAAAAAAAATCGCCGTTGCGATAAAAAGAGCCCGCCAAATGGGACTGCTTCCATATACTCCTAAATAGAACCTATTTCTCTTCCATCACTGATTGTTTTATCTTTTTTACTATGTCTGGATGCTCTTTTAAGTAAGCTTTAGCAGCTTCTGTGCCTTGGCCCATCTTCTCACCCTCAAAATTAAAGAAACTTCCCACCTGCTTTATTAATCCAGCATTTAAACCCGCTCTTAAGGCATCCCCTGTTTTGGAAATACCTTCGTTATAATAGATATCAAATTCAGCTGTTCTAAAAGGAGCGGCCACTTTATTTTTTACTATTTTTGCCTTTACCCTGTTGCCTATAATTTCATCTCCCGATTTTATCTGGGCTGTTCTTGTTAAATTAATTCTTACAGAAGCATAAAACTTTAATGCTAAACCCCCGGGCGTGGTTTCCGGATTTCCAAAAACTAGACCGATTTTCATTCTAGTTTGATTCAAAAATATAACCATTGTATTTGTTTTAGACACTATACCAGAAAGCTTTCTAAGCGCTTGTGACATAAGACGAGCCTGAAGCCCCATATGCTGGTCTCCAATTTCTCCTTCAATTTCAACTCTTGGAGTTAAGGCCGCTACAGAGTCAATTACGATAACATCAACTTTTTCTGATTTCACCAATGTTTCAACAATCTGCAATGCTTGCTCTCCTGAATCTGGCTGAGATATTAAAAGGTTATCAATGTTTACCCCAATTCTTCTGGCATAATCTGGATCCATCGCATGCTCTGCATCAATAAAAGCGCCTACGCCTCCTTTCTTCTGGGCTTCAGCCAATATATGCAAAGCCAAAGTTGTCTTGCCCGAACTCTCTGTTCCATATATTTCTATTATTCTACCTCGGGGCATGCCTCCAACACCCAATGCCAAATCCATAGCAATAGAGCCAGTTGGTATTACATCAACATCAACGGCAGCAACATCTCTAAGGTTCATAATAGCGCCCTCTCCAAAGCGCTCTTTAATTTCATTTACCACATTTTCTATAGCCTTGTTTTGTTTTTCTTTTTCTCCTGCCTCTTTTTTTACTTTCGCCATAATATTTTTAATATTTTTTAATTACACTTTTTGCCAATCTCCATCGTCCGATTTTTCTGATTCGTCAAAGCTTGCTTTTGGCTCCTCTGACGTAAAATCCGCCTTATTTGCATAAACTTCACGCGGTTTTGCTCCGTCTGCTGGCCCCACAATTCCTTTTTCTTCTAGCATATCAATTAATCTGGCAGCTCTTGAGTAGCCAATTCTTAACCTCCTTTGCAAAAACGAGGCAGATGCTTTTTTGGTTTCTAAAACTATTTTTTTGACCTCTCCAAATAATGGGTCGTCATCTCCGAAAAACATCTCTCCTCCTCCCTCCCTTGAATCCTGCTGGTTCAAAGCGTCTTTAAGATTTTGCACCAGAACCGATTGTGGTTCTTGGACTTTTTTGCCTTGTTCTGCGACAAATTCAGCAACTTTATTAACTTCTTTTTCTGAAATATATGGACCTTGTATTCTCCTGATTTTTGCTGTTTTGGCAGAAACAAACAGCATATCGCCAGCTCCCAAAAGTTTTTCCGCCCCCGCTGTATCTAAAACTGTTCTTGAGTCAACCTGTGAAGCAACTTGGAAAGTAACTCTTGAAGTAATATTGGCTTTAATAAGGCCTGTAATAACTTCCACAGATGGCCTCTGCGTTGCCAAAACTAAATGTATGCCGGTGGCTCTTGCCATTTGCGCTAATCTTACCACGCCTGCTTCTATTTCCCTGCCTTTGGCTGCCATTAAGTCGGCCAGTTCATCAACGACAAAAACAATATACGGAAGCTGGAGGCCCGATGCAATTACAGATTTATTTTGATTGTAAGTAGCTAAGTTTCTCGTTGGTATTTCAGAAAAAATTTCAAAACGTCTTTCCATTTCTCTTGTAAGCCACTGTAAAGCATTTATTGTTTTGCCAGCGTCGTAAATTACAGGACACAAGAGATGCGGGATGTCATTATAGTTTTGAAATTCAACTCTTTTCGGGTCAACCATAATCATCCTTAAATTATCTGGTGCACACTTATACAACAGGCTTAAAATTAAAGTATTTAAAAATATGGTTTTACCTGTACCTGTAGCGCCTGCCACCAATAAGTGAGGCATTTCTGTCAAATCAGCGTAAACTGGTAAACCAGAAACATTACGACCTAAAGCAATCAACAATGGGCTCGCAGCATTTTGATAATTAGCGTGGGCAATTAAATTTCTTAAGGTAACAGTTGACCTTACTTTATTTGGCACCTCAATGCCTACCAAAGACTTACCCGGAATTGGAGCTTCTATCCTAATCGGGTGCGCTGCCAAAGCTAAAGCCAGATTATTAGACAACGTTGTAATTTTTGATAACTTTACCCCTTCTGCGGGCTTAAAAGCATATTGAGTTACGGTGGGTCCAATATTCACCTCTGACATTTCCACCGGAATACCGAAATTTTCCAATGTATTTTTTATTATCATTGAGTTCTCCTTGATGTTTCCCGACGTAGGAGCTGATTCGTTTTTTGAAAGCAAATCTAAAGGAGGCAGAATATAACTGCCTTTTGTGGAAGCTAAAGGTTTTTGAGCTTTTGATTTCTCTGCCTCTTTTTCCTCGCTGCCTTTTTTAAACAAAGATATTTTTGTTGAAACCGGTTGTGGTTTTTCCGGTTTCTCATCCGCAACGCCCCTTATCTTTAAATTTTCCGACTCTTGCCTGTTAAACGCAAAAGACGGTTTTTCTTCTTTCTTTTCTTTGGGCAGCTCTTGCCAAATAAACTGCAAAAAAATGAAAAGTCCCATAAGCAAGATTGCTCCGAATATGATATTGCCGACTAAAATTCCAAAAAGACCTACAAATAATTTTGCTAATAAATATCCTATCCAGCCCCCCTGCATTAAGCTTAATTCTCTTGCAGCTAATATGCCCGAAACCCCGACAATGGAAACAACTATCGCTAAAAGCATGGCAAGGTTTCTGCCCTTTTTTCTTGATTTTAAAAATATGAGGCCGGCTGCAAGCAAAAACAAAGGGATGGTATATAAAGCTCGCCCTATTAGAAAATCGCAAATTTTTATAAAAATACGCCCGGCAGAACCCGCTTTATCAAAGAGAGGGAAAGATAAAACAACAATAACAGCCAGCAAAAACATCAAAATTGCCTTTATCCACCTTTTAGCCCAGAAACTTAAAAGCGAATCCTTTTTCTTCTCCTCTTTTTTTGTTTTTCCGTTATTTTTATTCTTAGCCATTGGGTTTGTGAATTATATTATTATATCATTCTGCTTTATTTATTCAAGCAACTGAAAACACCCCCTGCTTTACGGGGATGTTTTCAGTTATTTTTACTTTTTCTGAAACCCAGTTCCGACGGGAATGAGTTTTCCAATGATTACATTTTCTTTTAATCCGCGGAGCTTGTCTTCCTTGCCCTCAAGGGCTGCTTTAATTAAAACCCTGGAAGTTTGCTGGAAGGAGGCCGCCGACAAAAAGCTTTCTGAATTCAATGCCACCTCTGAAATTCCTAAAAGTATCTGCGCTCCCGCTGGCGGAGCTTTCTTCAGTTTTTTTAACCTGTCAACCTCTTCATTAAAGATCGCCCCTTCTATAACTTCACCTTTTATCCATGGGCCTAAACCTTCATCTTTTATTCTTATCCTTGAAAACATCTTTTGGATAATAACCTCTACGTGCTTATCGTGAATATCAACGCCTTGTGAAGAATAAATCTTCTGCACTTCTTTCAAAATATACCTTTGCGTTTCTTCTAACCCGGCTGATTTGTAGAGTTTCTTTAAATCCAAGCTTCCATCGCACAATGGCTGATTTTCTTTAACCTCTTGGCCGATTTTGACTAAAATAGCTATCCTGCCTGGAATCTTGTATTCTATTACATCTTTTTTCGAAGACCCAGAGGGTACCCCTTTTTTATCTGAAGGCTGAATTTTAACAATTCTTTTTTCTTCATCTATATCTATTACCCTTCCTTCTGTCAAAGTCATAATTGCTTCGCCTTTAGGGGCCCTTGATTCAAATATTTCTTCAATTCTGGGCAAACCTTGAGTAATATCACCTGCACCTACAATGCCTCCCAAGTGATGAGTTCTTAATGTTAACTGAGTGCCTGGTTCTCCAATTGCCTGAGCTGCTACAATACCTACTGCCTCGCCTAATTTTACTAATTGGTTCCTGCCCAAATCCCAGCCATAGCATTTTTGGCAAACACCTTGTAAGCTTCTGCAAGTTAAAGGAGAGCGAACAATAATCTTTTCAATAAGCTCTTGTTTTGAAATCTCATCTGCTTTTTTCCAATCAATCAACTCACCCTTTTTGACAAAAATATTTTTACCTATTGATACTTCTTCTACGGCTATTCTCCCCACTATTTTGAAAACAAAATCCTGTTCAATTTCATCAGCTTCTTTTTTGTAAACCACAAGTCCCTGCTTGTCTTTGCAGTCCTCTTCTGAAACAATTACATCGTGAGCAACGTCAACTAATCTCCTGGTTAAGTATCCGGCAGAAGAAGTCCTTAGGGCAGTATCGGCTGTACCTTTTCTGGCTCCGTGAGTTGAAATAAAGTACTCTAGCACATTAAAACCCTCGGCAAAAGATGATTTTACCGGCAATTCAATAATGTCTCCCGCAGGATTATTCACCAAACCCTTCATACCAGCCATCTGAACTGACTGAGACCAAGTACCCTTGGCTCCTGCGTTAATAATAGACATTACAGATCCCTCAGCTGGCAAAGTATCTTTTAAAAACGCTTCTATTTTTGTTTTAACTGTCTGCCAGATTAAAATTTTCTGCGATGTTTTTTCTTCCGGACTTAACAGGCCTTTCTCAAAGTGGCTGTCAATTCTCCTTATTTCTTCTTCTGCGTCTTCTATCAGCTTCCCTTTTTCTTTGGGAACAATCAAATCATCCATGCCCCAGCTGATTCCAGACAAGGTGCAGTATTCAAAACCAAGAGTTTTTACTTTATCTAAGATAGCTACAGCTTCCTCATTGGGATACCTTTCAATAACTTCCCTTGCTAAACCCTTTAACCCCTTTTTGTCTATTAGTTTGTTTATATATGGATAATCATGAGGCAAGCTGGAATTCAGAATAAGCCGGCCGACAGATGTTTCAATAAGTTCTTGTTTATCAACTTTGGGATTAGGAACTTTAATCAAATCATCAAGGCCTAAAAATCCGTATTCATAGGCGGTGATTGCTTCTGAATCCGAAGAATACACTTTTATATTTTTCGTATCTTGCGATGGGTTTAACTTGGTCAGAAAATAGCAGCCTAAAGCAATATCTCCAAATGGCCCTATCACAGGCAAACCCGTAGCAGGCCTTAAAAGATTTAAGGTGGAAAGCATTATTTCCCTTGCTTCTTTTTGAGCTTCATCTGAAAGAGGAAGATAAACTGCCATTTGGTCGCCGTCAAAGTCAGCGTTAAAGGCCTCGCAGACCAAAGGATGCAATTTTATTGTTTCACCTTCTGTCAAAATAGGTCTGAACGCTTGTATGCCAAGCCTGTGCAGAGTAGGGGCCCTATTAAGTAAAACTAATTTTTCTTTTATAACCTCTTCTAATATGGCCCAGACTTCAGGTGTCTTTTCATCAATTAATCTGGCAGCTCCTCTAATGTTAAAAGCCAGTTCTTTATCTAAAATTCTTTTAATAACAAAGGGTTTAAAAATCTCCAAAGCTAAAGTTTTAGGCAAACCGCACTGAGAAAAGTGCAATTCCGGTCCTACCGCAATAACCGACCTTCCAGAGTAGTCAACCCTTTTTCCTAAGAGATTCTGGCGGAACCTTCCTTGTTTTCCGGCCAACATAGCGGCTAAAGATTTTAATAATCTCTTGCCGCCCGTGGTAGCGGTAGTGGTAACCCCTTTTCTCATTTCATTGTCAATTAAAGCATCCACTGCTTCTTGCAGCATTCTTTTTTCGTTTCTGACAATAACTGAGGGAGCTGAGATTTCCTGCAAATATTTTAAGCGATTGTTTCTATTAATTACCCTTCTATATAAATCATTTAAATCAGAGGAAGCGTATCTTCCGCCATCTAACTGAACCATTGGCCTTAAATCAGGCGGAAGCACTGGCAAAACATCCATAAACATCCATTCGGGCCTTATATTCGCCTTTACCATTCCTTGGAAAAGCTTTAACCTTCTTAAAACCTTTTTTCTCAAAGCCGGCGGAGCTTCCTTTGCTTCTTTAGCTAAATCTTCTGCTTCCTTCTTTATATCTATTTTGGAAAAGAGCTCTCTTACTGTTTCAGCCCCAGTGCCTGCCTCAAACATTTCTCCGTATTTCAAAGAAAGAGTGTGATACAAAACTTCAGATAAAATCTTCAAAGGCTTTATTTCCAACACTTCTTCTTTCGCTCTTTCTCTTGCTTGTTTCAATTCATTTTTTGCTGTTTTTTCTTTTTTTACCTTTGACTTGTACTCTTGCTCTATTGCTTGCATTACCTTTTTTCTTGCTTCCTCATCAACTTTAGTAATTATATATGAAGAAAAATAAATGACTTTCTCCAGTTGCTGCGAGGACTTATTCAAAACCAAACCCATTCTTGAGGGCACGCCTCTTAAAAACCATATATGCGAAACAGGGGCATATAGTTTGATATGGCCCATTCTCTCGCGTCTTACAGAAGACTTGGTCACTTCTACTCCGCATCTGTCGCAAACAACGCCCTTATACCTTATCCTTTTATACTTTCCGCATGCGCACTCATAGTCTTTTTCAGGCCCGAAAATCCTTTCATCAAAAAGCCCGTCCTTTTCAGGTTTTTGCGTTCTGTAATTTATGGTTTCCGGCTTTATCACTTCACCATGAGACCAGGACATAATGTCCTCGGGCGAAGCCAGCTTTATTCTTATTGATTCTAAATCTAATACCCGCATGTGTTTTGGTTTTTAATTTTTATTTTGCAAATTTAAATGTGGAAATGATTTTTTGCATTAAAGAGGATACGTCCTCTTCCAAGTCAAAATCCGAATCAACAGTGGAAGTCCTAAGGGAATATATTACGTAATATTTCCCATTTTTTTCTGTTATATAGCAATGAGAAAATTCACCACTTTTAGTCCCTCTGTATTTTTTGATATATAAATCATAATTTATATTATCAAAAGTATATTTTGAGAGAAAAATCCACGAATCTTTTTGATTTACAAATTGCTGATAATATTTCGATATATTGCAGCCCTCCTCAACTGGATCTTTGTCAATTGAGATAACCTTAACTTTTGGAGGCCAAAAACTCGGAACCCATGCTAAAAAATTATTACCCTCATTTTTACTAATGTATCCACTTTTAGGATATTTAAATTCAAAACCATATTCATCACTTGTATATGTTTTCCAGCCGGCGGTTTGGTCTGAAATTTCTGGGCACTGCGCGAATTCGCAGTTCGGACCGGTGCGGCCGACAGAAGAGCCGTCGGGGCAAATTTTTGCCTCTAAGGTGCAGGCAATTGGTTTTGGCGCAAAATATTGTTTATATGCAAAATAACCCGCTGAACCCATAATTGCCACAAAAGCGACAACTATAATTATTGCTAAAAATGAAATTCCTTTTTGGCTTTTCATATTTTTAATATTACTAATTTTTACTTTTTTTCTTCTTTGTCTTGACGTAGTTTCTCTTTAATTTCAACAGCTAAACCAAGAGATTTTAATTCTGCGACCAAAAGATTAAATGATGCTGGAATGTTGGGATTTCTGATCGGCTCGCCTTTTAAAATTGATTCATAAGCTGCCGCTCTTCCCTGCACGTCGTCAGATTTTATAGTCAGCATTTCCTGCAAGGTGTGAGCTACGCCATAGCCCTCTAACGCCCATACTTCCATTTCTCCAAACCTTTGGCCTCCAAACTGAGCTTTTCCTCCTAAAGGCTGCTGAGTTATTAATGAATATGGACCAATTGACCTAGCATGAACCTTGTCATCAACCATATGAATAAGTTTCATCACATACATATAGCCTACTGTGATTTTACGAGGGAATGGAAGGCCCGTCCTTCCATCATACAAAGTAACTTGACCCGACTCTGGCAAACCGGCTGCTGCCAACTCTTTTTTAATGTCTTTTTTGTCAGCTCCCAATAATGCGGGCGAAATTACTAAGTACCCCAACTTATGGGCTGCCCAGCCTAAGTGTGTTTCTAAAATCTGACCAATGTTCATACGAGATGGCACAGACAATGGAGATAGAACCAAATCAATTGGAGTTCCGTCTGCTAAAAATGGCATTTCTGCTTCCGGCAATATCTTTGAAACAACTCCTTTGTTTCCGTGACGACCGACTAATTTATCTCCCACTTTAGCTTTTCTTGTTTCGGCTATTTCAACCTGGATTCTTTTTATAACCCCAGGCTCTAGCTTATGGCCTAATTCTCTTGAAAATATTTTAACATTAACAACTTTTCCTTTTTTACCGTGCTCCATGCGCAAAGAGCTGTCTTTGACATCCTTTGCTTTTTCACCGAAAATAGCTCTTAGCAATCTTTCTTCGGGAGTAAGTTCTGCTTCTCCTTTTGGAGAAATTTTACCAACTAAAATATCTTTAGGGCCAACCTCAGCTCCAATTCTTACAATTCCTTCTTCGTCTAAATCTTTTAATTTTTCTTCTCCTACATTAGGAATATCAGAAGTTGTTACTTCGGGTCCCAGTTTTGTCTCTCTGACATCGCAAGTAAAATCTTCTATATGAATTGAGGTAAATTCATCTTCTTTAATTAATTTTTCTGAAATAACAATTGAGTCTTCAAATCCTCCGCCCCTTAAGGGTAAAAAGCATACTAAGACATTGCGGCCCAATGCTAATCTTCCTTGCGAAATAGCTGCGCCATCGGCTAAAGCATCTCCCTTTTTAATATTTTCTCCTTTTTGGACTATTGGTCTTTGATGAAAACATGAGTATTGGTTTGTTCTTACGAATGTTTGAAGCTCATAATTCTCTTCTACTTTCTTTCCTGAGTTCTCGTATTGCACTTTAATATGCTGCGCATCTGCCTCTTTTACAACTCCGTTTGCTTTAGCTAAAATACATTGCCCTGAATCGCGAGCTACATTTCTTTCAGTTCCTGTACCCACAAAAGGAGGCTCTGGTCTTATTAAAGGAACCGCCTGACGCTGCATGTTAGAACCCATTAAAGCCCTGGAAGCATCGTCATTCTGTAAAAATGGTATTAAAGATGTTGCAACAGAAATAAACTGCTTAGAAGAAACATCTATGTAATCTATTTCAGAAATCTTAACTTCAGCTGGCTCGCCCTTTACTCTTGCTTCAACTTTATCTGGCGGAATTTCCGGAAGAATCTTTCCTGATTCTGTTAAGGGAACTGAAGCGGGAGCTATGTTATGTCTTTCTTCTTCTTGCGCTGATAGATACTCTATTTTGTCTGTAACTTTTCCGTTTTTTACTTTAAAATATGGAGCCTCAATAAAGCCATAGGGGTTTATTCTGGCAAAAGAAGCCAAGTGTCCTACAAGACCGACATTGGGGCCTTCCGGCGTTTCAATTGGACAGATTCTGCCGTAGTGCGATGGCTGTACGTCTCTAACTTCAAATCCTGCTCTTTCTCTGGTTAAACCTCCGGGACCGGTAGTAGTTAATCTTCTTTTATGCTCTAACTCTGCAAGCGGATTTTCGTTATCCATGAATTGTGAAAACTGGGAAGAAGTATAAAATTCTTTTACAACTGCCATTAACGGCCTTGGGTTAATTAACTGAATTGGAGTAATTGTATCAACCTCCAAAGTAGACATTTTGTCTTTTATAATTCTTTCCATTCTCATCAAACCAACTCTTAATCTGTTCTGTAAAAGCTCAGATAAAGTTCTAACCCTTCTGTTTCCCAAATGGTCAACCTGGTCAGGTTTGGCTAGAGGATTATTATTCAACCTAATAACCTCTTTTACAACCTCTACTATATCTTCTATTTTTAAGAGCCTGTCTTCTTTTATTATTTCCTTATTCCCGCCTGCAGCGCTATGCGCAGCATTGCGGGCAGGTAAATCTTTGGGCGCTAACTTGGGCAGTCTCATCCAGGTTATCCATCTGCCGACTATTGCCAAA
>CAYIVF010000014.1:0-19427 GCA_964366875.1 uncultured Candidatus Saccharibacteria bacterium | reverse complement strand
TTTTCCATCTGCCGACTTTTGACAAGTCATACCTGTCAAAATTAAAAAACATATTGAAAATCAGATCCTGGGCTGTATCTGGAGTAACCAAATCTCCTGGCCTTAATCTTCTATATACTTCTACTAAAGCTTCTTTTTGGTCTTTGCAAATATCTCTTCTTAAAGTTTCTTTTATATATCTTATTTCTCCCGTGTCTGTATCTTTAAATTCTTTTTCAACTTTTTCTACGCCGTCTAAACCCAAAGCCATCAGCAAAGTTGTTGCTGGCACCTTTCTTTTTCTATTAATTTTTACGCCGATAAAGCCCGAATCCTCTGTTTCAAATTCAAGCCAAGCGCCTCTATTGGGTATTATTTTGGCGCCAAAATAGTTTTTGCCTCTCCATGTCCTCATTGTAAAAAAGGCTCCCGGTGAACGGATAAGCTGGGAAACAACTACACGCTCTACTCCGTTTACAACAAAAGTGCCTCTGTCTGTCATAACGGGAAAATCAGCTAAATACACCTCTTGCTCTTTTGCCTCTTTTGTTTTGAGGTTTATTAGTTTAATCTTCACCCTTAAAGGAGCTTCTAAGGAGTCGTTATTTCTCTTTGCTTCCAAGCCATTTTTGTAGTTAGGCTTGCCGAGCTTGTAATCTTGAAACCAAAGTTCCAGTTCTTTGCCGGTGTAATCTCTGATAGGAGAAATTTCTTCTAAGAGTTCTTTTACGCGGACCTTCCAAAAATCCTCCCAGGTTTCCCTTTGCATAGTCAAAAGGTGGGGAGTTGGAAAAGAGAGTTTTGATTTTGAAAAGTTCTTTATCTTATGTATGGTCTCTGCCATATAAGTTTATGTATAGAGAGAGTTCGACTCTATAATTTAAAAATATATAAATATTTAAAATTACACAATTAAAAAACACAAAAGACCCTATGTCTATTTAGGGCGTGAAATTATTTAATTTTGCTTAGAGAATGGTGGCCACTTGTTTTCTAGAATATATTTTATATCTTATTCTCTTTTAATAAAAGTGTCAAGCCTATTATGTACGTCTGTGCGAACAGCACGGTTCAAAAGACTATAAAATTTTTCCTTTGAAGGTTCCTGCATCATAAATTATTTGGGGAGATTATTCTCTTCTACTGGCTTTATTTCTACTGGCTTTATTTCTTTATCTTCTTTCTTAATTTCTATCTTTTCTGATAATTCTTGAAAAATAGCTTTTTTTCGTGTCAAAGAAACCGTAAAATCCATTTTTAGTTTTTCTAAAAATTGCATACCCAACAAACAATCGTCTGAAGTTTCTGAAAGAGCTATAATGCCAGGTATATCTTTACCAGCAAATCTTATTATACCAAAACAATCAAACATTCTTACTTTTCTTCCATCAGCCATTGTCCAATATCTTACTCCCCATAATCTTAATTTGGCCTTTATGGCGATTGCAAGAGGTAATTGTAAAAAACCATCATTACCAGTATCAACCATAGCAACGAACTCTATGGTTTCCTCGCCCAAACCATGAATTTCAGTAGGAACTTTTGGTGAAAAGTTCGGAATAACTGGAAATTCTAGATTATTTTGATTATCGGACATATTCAAGAAAATTATCTTTTAATAATCCGAGCGAGAAGAATACTTTATCTGGAAATTTTTTACTTGCATATTCGTAGAGCTTCAACTGGTCTGAATAAGCCATTAAGGTTCCGCTAATCGGTTCAATGAGCACGAACCAATTGTCCTTTATTTTTTCTTTAATAAAGTCTTTATTCTTTTGATAAAGCTCTGAGCCGACCCGAGAAATCAAATCTAAATTATTCTTTTTTTCTTCTGAAAGCTTTTCTCCTGGTAAAAGTATTTCTTGTATCTCTTGTATTTCTTCAGGCATATTATTTTTTTATTTTATTTATATTTAATGTATTTCTATTATACTCTATCTTATATTAGGATTAAACCCCTGTCAAAGTTTTTAAAAAACTAATTACCTCTTGACAAGGTTTTATTATTTGATAGGATTATTGTGCGACAAGTTATTCACAGATATTGAATTGACATAGATAGACGCTTAATAAAGTGCTATAATAAAGAAAAACGGTGAACTCTAATTTATTATAAATAATCGGTTGCAGTTTTTTTTGTTGCATCGTTTTTCATTTTCTTTTAATAGTGAATCTGTAAAATAAAAATATATTATAATTGTATGAAATTTTGTGCGAAATTCTTTGCAAAAGAAGATTTAAACAATAAAGAATTGCGGGAGGCTATTAGAAAAATGAATGAACAGATAAAAGATAATGGTGGAAAATTCACCTTTGATTTTAGTATTAACGAAGAAGGGTGGTTTGCGAGGTGCAAGGAATTTGATGGTATTATTACGGGGGGCACGAATAAAAATCCATCGCAAGAAGAAATTATGCAATCTTTAATTGACGCAATCAAAACTGCTTTTCACATTCCAATAAGTAAATTAAAAATAAAAAAAGAGGGATTACCTCTTCCGACGATAAAAATTGTAAGTATAAGAGAGTTTCAGTTTGCTTAATTTAATCTAACATTCTCAACGCTTTCCAGATTTCATCTTCTTTAAATCCTTTATCAAGTAGTTTCTTAAAAACTATTTCGCAAACATCTTTTCTAACTGGATTTCCATAGATAGTGCAAATAAATCCTTTTATATCCGTATTTTCATAACCTTTAAAACGAATAGAATAGTGGGAAGAACCACCTTTTGGTTGTGTAATAGTAAGACCAAGCTTCTCTACCGCAGTAAACCAAACTTTTATTCTTTTTACATTAGAAAGTTGTCGCCATAAATTTTTACGATTGATTTTATTTTCAGACATATGAGTTATTTAAAAAACTAATGTGTGCCCCCGAATGGAATTAAACCATTATTAGCAACTTAGCAGGTCGCAGTTCTGTCCAAGTTGAACTACGGAGGCACGCATCAATTTCACAACCCTTAATCGGGTTGTGTTTTTTAAAACAAAAATCCCGTTCTCAAAAGTGGAGTATCAAGAGGTAAATAAGTTTTAAATTTATCTACCAACCTTTTGAAGTATCAAGTGGTTTTCCTCTCAATACTCCGCTTTTAAAAACGGGAATTGTATTTTTAAATTGTTTGATAGCTAAATTTATGATTACTTATTTTTCTTTTCCTCTTGGATACTTCAATTATTATTCTACTCCAAGCCAACCTCGTTGTCAAGAGTTAAACATTGAAAAATAAAAAACGCCCCTTTTAGAGCGTTTTTCCAAAATTCTTACTTACTTGCAATCATGGTATACTCATCCTTAAGTTCCAACCTACCAACTTAGCTAAGCTAAGGAGAAATTCTCCTTAGCTTAGCTAAGTTTGGACTATCTTCTTGTTTTTATGGATTGTAAGATGCCTAATCCAACAAAATTAAAAATAAGCCCAGAGCCGCCGTAACTGATAAAAGGCAAATAAATACCCACTACTGGAAGCATAGAAAGGTTCATGCCTATGTTAATAAAAAACTGAGTGATTAAAATAATAGCAAACCCCGAAGCAAACAACCGCGGGAAGTTAGATTCAGAATCTATTGCGATTTTAAGAACCCTCCAAACTAAGTTTGCATACAAAGCAAAAAGAGACAATACCCCGACAATACCCCACTCTTCTGCTATTGCAGAAAATATGAAGTCAGTATGGGGCTCTGGCAAAAAACCATATTGAACCTGAGAGCCTTGGCCTAAACCCTGGCCAAAAATTCTTCCAGAACCTATTGTAATTTCGGCTTGGTTTTGACTCCAGGAAGTGCCTAAAACATCGTAAGGAAAAATAAAAGAGCTCACCCTTTCTCTTTGGTAATCTTTAAGCAAGAAATGCCAGGAAAAAGTCGCCGCCAGAATAAAACAAAGAAAAAGAATCAAGAAGTGTTTTATTTTAATCCCAGAAATCAATAAAACTCCCAACCATATTATCACCAGCACCATAGTTCCTCCTAAATCCGGCTTTATGAAAACTAAAAGCGCCGGGAAAAAAACATAAAGTCCGGAAAAAATAATGTGCCTGAATTTATACATTTCAACGTGCCTCATGGAGAAATACTTTGCTAACAATATTATTAAAACAATTTTAGTGGGCTCAATTGGGTCTAATGACAAAAGCCACAATTTATACCAACCTCTTGTACCTCTAATTTCCGGAGCAAAAAAATGCAGACCTAGAAGTAAAATTAAACAAAATCCGTATAAAACCAATATTAAATAAGAGTTATTCCTTAACGCCCTGTAGTCAAAAAAGCTTAGCAAGAGCATTAATGCGAAACCTATAACAAAAAAAACAACCTGCTTTTCCAGATTTAAAAAATTGTTTTTAGCTAAGGAGGCGCTATAAATTGCACTTAACCCAAAACACACAAGTAGAGTGCTGGAAATTATAATACCCCAGTCCAACCTCTTAAAATAATTCGCGAAGGCGCCCATGTTATTTAGCGTAGCGATATAATTTTTAAAAGCTCCTGTTCTGTTATTATTTTTACTCCTAACTTTTTTGCTTTTTCTGCCTTTGACCCCGGCTCTTTTCCCACAACAACATAACTTGTTTTTGAAGATACAGATTCAGAAATATCCCCGCCTAGTTCTCTGAGCTTTGTCCGCGCCTCATTTCTTGTCATTGATTCTAAGCTCCCCGTTAAAACAAATATTTTTCCTTTTAATTTCAAATTTTGGATTTTGGATTTTGGATTTTGGATTTTAACAAATTTTTGGAGTTTCTCCAAAAATTTGAGATTGTCTTTATTATCAAACCATTCATAAACTGATTTTGCAACAACGGGCCCGATATTTAAAATAGATTCTATTTGTTCTAATGCCGCCTCTTTTAATTTTTTTATGGAACCAAAATGAGTGGCTAAATCTATTGCTGTTTCTTCGCCAATATTTCTTATGCCCAAAGCATAGATAAACCTTGGCAAGGCGAGCTCTTTTTTTTCTGAAATAGATTTTATTAGGTTTTCAGCTGACTTTTCAGCAAATCTTTCCAAGGGAGTAATGTCGCCCTCTTTTAATTCAAACAAATCACTTGGGTCTTGAACTAATCCTTCATCTAACAATCTATCTATAATTTTTGGACCCAAGCCATCAATATTGAAAGCAGACCTTGAAACAAAGTGATAAAAATTTCTTCTCTGCCGGGCAAAACATTTGGGGTTGGGACATCGCCAAAGAGCTTCTGTTTCTGATTTTTCTAATTTTGTGCCGCATGAAGGACACATTTTGGGCATTTTAAAATTTTTCTCGCGACCCGTTCTCAATTCCGGCAAAACTTTTATAATGTCGGGGATCACATCTCCCGCTCTGCCAACAATAACAGTATCTCCGATTTTAATTCCCAGCCTTCTTATTTCGTCTTCGTTATGCAAAGTGGCTCTTGTTATTGTAATTCCTGAAACTTGCACTGGCTCTAAAATTGCCACCGGCGTCATAGCCCCCGTCCTGCCCACTTGCACTTTTATATCCAACACTTTTGTAGTTGCCTGTGATTGCGGAAATTTAAAAGCAACAGCCCCTCTCGGGGCCTTGCCAACAACGCCGAGTTTTTCAAAAATCTCATTGTTATTTATGAGCACCACTATCCCATCAATTTCGTAATCAAGGCCTTCTCTGGCTTTTAACCAATACTCTCTAAAGCGCAAAACATCTTCTAATGATTTGCAGTATTTGTTATTTTTATTCGTCTTAAATCCCAAAGCCTTTAAAAGCTTATGTTTTTCTTCATGGGTTTTTAAGCCAAAATCAGTGACTAGTTCATAAGCAAAAGAGTCCAGGCGGCGCCCTGCTGTTACTTTTGGGTCTAGCTGTCGTACGGACCCCGCGGCAATGTTTCTGGGGTTGGCATACAAAGGCAACCCTTTTTCTTTTTGTAATTTATTTATTCTTTCAAATTCTTTTTTGTTAATAAAAACTTCTCCCCTGACAACTATCTCTTTTTTTCCGCCAGCTGGCGGATTTATTTTTAATGGGATGGCTTCAACTGTTTTTAAATTCAATGTTATATCTTCTCCGATGTTTCCATCACCGCGCGTTGAGCCAGTTACTAAAAATCCGTTTTTATAGATTAACTCTATAGCCAAGCCGTCTATTTTAAGTTCGCAGTAAAAATCAACTTTATTCTTTTGAGCTTCCGTTAATAATTTTGAGAACCTTGTCTGCCAGTCTTGCATATCCTCTTTTGAAAAGGCGTCGTTGAAAGAAAGCATCCTTTGAGGGTGCTTTACTTTTTTAAATTCTTTTAAGGATTTTCCTCCAACTCTTTGTGTGGGCGAATCTTCGGTTATTAGCTCGGGGTAAGCTTGTTCTAGCTCAAAAAGTTCTTTTTTTAAAGAATCCAATGCCGCATCAGAAATCTCTTGTTTATCTAAAACATGATAGAGATATCTGTGATGGTTGATAACTTCTCTAAGTTTTCTAATTCTTTGCTGCGCTTGCTGTCTATCCATTATTCTGTGATAAATAATTCTATTGCCCTCTTAACGTTATTATATAAACCGTATGAATTAATAAAAAAATCAGTGAACTCTCCGTTTGGAGAAACTGTTGCGTCTACATTATAACTTTTTTTATTCTCTTCTATGGTTGTATTGAAAGAAACTGCGCAATCTGTACAGGTTGTAATAATACAATCTATGCCGCTGGGGACGCAATTGATGCAATTAATACTACTGTCTGGATCACTGGTTGGACAGCTGTTGCAAATATTACAAAGCCCCCTCGTTGCCCCACTTGGAATTTGATATCTGTCATAATAAAGAACTTTTTCTACTCCGCCATCAGCTGCAAAAAAACTCACAACAGAATTGCCTATATTTCTTATAATCTTTATTTCGCTGTATAAAATAGTGCTTATAGCCATAACTACAGACAAAATAATTGTCATTATAAAAAAAGTTATAATTAATGAAACTCCTTTTTCAGAATTATTAATCATTTTATTGCGCATTATTGCGCATTTAAGTTTCTTTGTGAAACTGTTGTTTGAATTTTTATTGCTGGCTGCCCTGCTTCAGCTTGAATGTCTAGAATAATTGTTACCCTAGGCTGTTGCGGTGGATTATCGTTTTCCGAAGCGCCATTCACGCAAGGAAAAGCACCATAGCAACCGTTGCCGCCATTTATACCAAATTTGATAGAATTTATATGAAGTTTTTCTGAAGTAAGAGGTATGCCGCCTAAAGGAATCCAATCTTTTTTCTCTTTTAAGGCTGTGTCATCTAAATAAAATTCTTGGCAGACGGGATTTCCCAAGGCATTGGTGTCTGATTGGTTCAAAAATTTTATGCTTGTGTAAAAACCAGATTTTGGCTGGGTAAGCAAATAAATATATCCCGAAGATATGCAATTGTCATCTACGGCTGTTTTTGCCATTCTCAGGGCCTTTGACATATATTCAACAACATAACTCGTTTGATTTAAAAGTTCTTGTTCTGATAAAATCCTCTTCTGATGCTGAATAATAGAAATAAAAATACCGATGGCTGTACCAATAACAAGCAAAAAAACAGTCATAACCACAATCAATTCAATTAGCGTAAAACCTTTTGATTTTCCTCTAGTACCAATCATATAAATTTTCCTCTGTTGTAATGGAACCCTGTCCGGCGGGATTCAAAATGCTTGCTTTTTCGTCCCAAAAAACCTGCGCAGAAACTTTAATAATATAATTATCGGGACTGCCCATTGGTGTAATTATTATTTTCCTCTTAAACTTTGTTTCACTCCCGGCATTATAGCTGTAGAAACCATTTGCATCATCTATATTAAGCTTCCTGCCCCCTGTTTCCTCGTCCCCTGACCATGGATATAGCGGCGAATCAATCGTTCCTTTAGTGGCGTAATCTGCCTCGCAACCAGCTGTACAATCTTTATTGCCCACGTCACAAGTACCAGTCACGCTAGCAAGCCCGCACCTCCAATCATAATCTTTTATCCAATTGGTATCTCTTATATTTCTCACGAGCTCCATGCCCTCTTGGGCTAAATAGGCTGCTATAAGCCTGTTAGAAGCATTAGCAGTTAAAACAACCATAGTTGAAAATGCATTATAAACTCCCACAACTGCCACAGACAGAATAAAAATGGTAATGACTAATTCAATGATAGTGAATCCTTTGTTGTTTTTCATAAAATATCCTTATTTTACTTCTATCAGCCCTGATGTGTTCACAGAAACCTTTCTTTTGTTTGTCGGGTCAGAACTCAAAGCAAAAACAATTTCAACATTATTTCTATTTGACTCCAGTTGCCATATTTCTATGTCAGGATTTGGGGGACTAAAATTAATACTTACCGATGGGGCATTATTTTTCGTATTTATTATTTCTTGAATAATTACTCCTTTTTCTGTCTCGCCAAAATCAACTGTTTTTATGACATAATCCCCTTCGGAATTATATTTGCCGTTGCCATTTATATCGGCGTATATTTTATATTGTTTGTTATTGCCATCGCTGGAACTCAAATTAATATTAATATAAATGCCGTAGCCTTCTGCCTCTACTACTACTTGATTCTCATCTTTTATCTGAACTCCAGACAAACCCATGTCTTGCGTTTTTCTCAAGTCCTGCGCAAATTTATAAACAGCCCTAGAAAGCGCGAACTGCCTTTTTATCTTAGGGTAGTCAGCAATCAAAATCATAGAAAACAAAGTTATGATAGCAATCGTTACCATGATTTCTATTAAAGTAATACCTTTTTCTGAATTTTTCATTTTTAATTTGAAAACAAACGTGAATACCATTGTATTATCTGCGGACCCCAAAGCATAGCAATAAAAGTTCCTGCAATTAAAAATGGACCAAACGGTATTTCGCTCTTCAAATTCTTTTTGTCAAAAACCATTAGTATTAATCCTATTATAGCACCAAAAAAGAATGCTAAAAACAGGGCAGCTAAAACATTGGGCAGACCGAGCAATAGTCCCATTAAAACAGCTAATTTTACATCGCCAAAGCCCATCCAGCACCCTTTTGATATGAGAAAAATTACTAAGAAAAAACCCGAGGCAACTGCAGCGGCGAGCAAATAATTAATTGCGAACAAATCATAAATTAACGCAATAATAATGGCGGGAAACAAAACTTTGTCTGGAATTAAATAGTGTTTTAAATCGTAAACAAAGATAATAATTAAAAAACAGTTAATCGCCCAATAAAAAATCAGGGAGGCGATGTTTTCAAAATTGAAAATTGAAAATTGAAAATTGAAAATTAGGAGAAATATCGCCGCAGTCGATATTTCGACTATGGGGTACTGCCAAGAAATAGGTTTTTTGCAGCTTCGGCACTTACCTTTTAGAATAAAAAAACTCAAAACAGGAACCAGGTCGCGCCACTCTAACTGTTTTTTACATTTTGGGCAATAGGACCTGGTGGTCATCTTTTTTTCTTTCTCAAGCCGGTAAATAACGCAGTTTAAAAAACTGCCCGCACAAAGCCCTAATATAAAAACAAATAAATAAATCAAAATATCTGCAAACATTATTTGATTTTATCATTTTTTGAACTAATAAAAAACAGCCCTTCGCTAAGCTCGGGGCTGTTTTTTTACATTCAGAAATAAATCAAACCTGACACTATTTTCTTTTCGACACTATTAAAAGTTTCCGGATGCCGGACAGACCGTCGCAGATGAAGTAGAGACACAAGTTCCTGCAATTTGTTTTTTGTTGCCAACACTATCAACACAGAAATAATCACCAGAAGTAGCCTTCAATTGAGCGCAAACAGCAGCAGCACCAACGACACTGTTGCAATCTGTGTTAGAGGCGCCCGTTATTACTCCTGCAGCAGTATAGGCTTTATAAAGATCGCCTGTCGTATCAGTACAGGAGCCCGCAACTATACCTGTTGTCGAATCAATTAATGCCGCCATAGCTGATTGCGCAGTCTCTAAATCTGATTTGATGGCTGCATCTTTTCCTTTGTTCAGATAAGTGACAACGTTAATAGAAACTATAGCGGCCAATACTGCGATAATAGCGACAACCACTATCAACTCAATAATGGTAAATCCTTTTGCTTTTTGCATTTTATTTTTATTTTTATGTTTCTTTATTCTTTTAAATTTTAAGAGCTCGACCTTTTTAATATAATTCTATTATATTATTATACTTTATATCACTGACAAATAACAATATCGCTTTTGCAATCTAGATTGTTTATTTCCTTCTGCACGCCCCTGCTGTCAACGCAATATGCTTTTGCATTGTTTCTAAACTCTTGTGCACAGGCAGCCCATTTATCTTGGCTGTCTTTACAACAAGGGCCCGTACAATTAGAACTTGAAAGCGGCGGAATCTGAGAAAAAGCTTTTTTAGCCACATCAGACGTACAAAAATCAGTATACTTGTCCCCGTTGATGTTATACCAAACCTCTCCTGCTGGAATTAAGGTAGCTAAATTGCCGCTTATGGAAGCATCTTTACTGGTGTTTATGTACTGGGTCACGCTAAACAAAACAATAGAAGACAAAATCCCAATAATCGCAATGACAACCAAGAGCTCTATAAGTGTAAATCCCTTGTTATTTTTCATTAATTAATTTAATTATATTCTCTTCTGTCCTTAGCACAATGCTTGAGCTTGTGGATAACCCTATATCGTGCCCAATACGCCGTATAGGGGCTGTAAAACAGAAATCGCCAGCAAGGCAACCACTATCCCTAAAAAAATTATCAGCACTGGCTCTAAAAGAGCTGTAAATGTTTCTACCGCTCTTTTTACTTCTTTTTGGTAAAAATTAACTATCTCCATTAGATTTTTATCTAAATGGCCTGTTTCCTCACCCACCTGTACCATTTGCACTACAAACGGAGGCGCGAAGTCAGGGTACTTTACCAAAACAGAGCTTATCTTCTCGCCCTCTGAAACTCTTTCTTCTGTTTCAGAAATAATCTGCTTGTAAACAGAGTTATCTACTGTGTCTTTGGTTATTTTTAGCGCGTTGTTTATTGAAAGCCCGGCTGAAATCAAGGTGGCAATGTTTTCGGCAAACCTCATAAGAAATATTTTCTTTAAAAAATCCTTGACAAAGGGTATCTTCAAAGATAGTTTATCGTAATTATTTTTGCCTTCTTTGGTCGTAAAATAGTAAATTATGAATACGACGAAAGAAAAAAGGGCCAGCAATATAATCCAGCCAGAATGCCCGAGAAAGTCGTAGAAGCTTATCATCATTGAGGTAAATAAAGGAGGTTTTGACGTAGTTTCTTTCAAAAGACCAACGAGTTTCGGCATAACAACAAACATCACTATTACAAGTACAACCATCAAAACGCATATAACGAATATAGGATAAATCAAGGCCCCTTTTATTTGCGAGTTTATGTCGTGCTCCCTTTCTAAGTGGTCTGAAAGATAATAGAGAGATTCAGATATTTTTCCCGACGCCTCGCCTGTTTTTACTAAATTAATATAAAAAACACTAAAAACATCGGGGTAGCCGGCAAAAGCTTCGGACAAGGGATTGCCCTCTTCAACCAACTGGGAAATTTTTAAAACCTTTTCCCTAAAGCCCTCTTTCTTTATCTGCACGGCCAGGCTTTTTAAGCTTTGGGTAACGGGCACGCGAGACTGCAGCATTAAAGCTAATTGCCTTGAAAATATGGCTAAATCTTTTTTTGAAACCCTCTCTAAAAAACTCCACTTCTTGGTACGCAAAATTCGAGGAATCTGCTCCCTTAAAGAAGTAACGTAAATATTGTACTTTTGCAGAAGAAGGGCTGCCGCTTCTTTTGAAGAAGCCTCAACTGTGCCTGTTTCAATCTTACCCTCCTTTGACCTCGCTTGATATATGTATTTCATTTATTACTATATTACTATCTTAAGAGATTTCTGATTTCTGCCGGGTCTAACGCATAGTCTGTTGCGTTTTTTAAAGATATCTCTTTTTTCCTGACCAAGTCCACCATAGCTCTGTTAAGAGAAATCATGCCCTCTTTAGCTGATGTTTCTATTACAGCTGGAATTTCATGGGTTTTGTTCTCCCTTATCAAAGTAGATATGGCATTGTTGCAAATCATAACTTCGCATACTGGTATAAATCCGCCCTTAATCCTGGGTATCAATCTCTGTGAAATTATACCCAAAAGAGAAGATGCTAGTTGAAACCTTATCTGATTCTGCTGCTCTCCGGGAAAAACATCCACTATTCTGTGAATTGTCTGAGCCGCTGAATTCGTGTGCAAAGTGGCAAAAACCAAGTGCCCGGTTTCAGCTGCCGTAATCGTGGTGGAAATTGTTTCTAAATCCCTCATCTCGCCCACCATAATAACATCGGGGTTTTGGCGGAAAGTGGCTCTTAAAGCATTAGAAAAACTTAAAGTATCTTTAAAAACTTCTCTCTGGTCAATAATCGCTCTATCAACAGGATAAGTGTATTCAATAGGGTCTTCAATGGTTATTATATGCACAGACCTGGTATGATTTATTTCGTCTAACATGGCGGCTAAAGTGGTGGATTTTCCCTGGCTGGAAGCGCCCGTCACCAAAACAAGGCCCTGGGGACGCGAGGTAAAGTCGTGCAGCACTGGTGGAAGATTTAATTCCTCTATAGTCCTTATCCTTAAAGGAATAAAACGAAGCGCCAAACTCACGCTTCCTCTTTGATAATAGACATTAACTCTGAATCTGCCCCGAGCTTCATGGTCATATGAAAAATCAATCTCTCTTTCTTCCAAAAACTTCTTGCGCTGAGCTTCTGACATTATGCAAAGGCCCAAACCCTCTGAATCTTTTGGTGTTATTATTTTTTCTTGGCTTAAGGGCACCAACTGCCCCGTGATTCTTATATTTGGCACATGGTTAACAGAGATATCCAAATCAGACGCCTCTTCTTTGATAACTATATTTAAAAGTTTTTTTAAGTATTGCAGATATTCCATATCAAAAAATTTTAGTTTATTATTATTTTTCTTCTGTTGCCCTGGCTATTTCTTCAATGGTGGTTTGACCGCTTAAAACTCTTAACACTCCTTCCTGCTCCATTGTCAGCATGCCTTGTTTTTGGGCTGCTTTTAAAATAGAGCTTTCTAACAAATCTCCCAGCACTAATTCCGCGATTTCGTCAGTCATAGATAAAACCTCAAAAAGACCCGCTCTGCCTGCGTATCCTGTTAAACCGCATGCCTCGCATCCTTTAGCTGCATATATTAAAAGAGGGTCTTGTAATTTGAGCTCATTTTTTACGTAAGCTGGCATGCTTTTCACTTTTTCTAAAAGATAGCTTCTTATTTTTTCGTTTGGTTTTATTTTTATTTTACAACGAGGGCACAAAGTTCTGACTAACCTTTGAGAAATAACTACTTTTAGGGTAGAGGGAATTAAAAATGGTCTGACTCCCATATCTATTAATCTTGGCAAAACACCGACAGATGAATTGGTGTGCAATGTAGATAAAACAATATGGCCTGTCAAAGCAGCGTTTATGACAAGACTGGCTGTTTCTTCGTCTCTAACCTCTCCAACCATTATAATATTGGGGTCTTGCCTGAGAATCTGGCGAAGGCCGTGCGCAAAAGTGTAGCCTATTTCAGGCTTTATCTGCGACTGGTTTACTCCTGCAATAGAATATTCTATGGGGTCTTCAATGGTAACGATGTTAACATTGTCCTGATTTAAAATACGGAGCATAGCATACTGGGTTGTGGTTTTTCCTGAACCCGTGGGACCTGTAAATAAAACTAATCCATAAGGCTTTTTTATGGCTGCTTTTACTACCTCTAAATTTCTGCCAGTAAGGCCTAAGTCATCAAATGATTTTAAGCCTGTTGTGGGATCTAACACCCTTATTTCAACTTTTTCGCCATAGAGGGTGGGGAAAGTGGAAACTCTGAAGTCGATATCAATTTTGTTTATCTTGGCAGAAAATCTCCCGTCTTGAGGGACCCTGTTCTCGTCTATTTTTAATCCTGAAAGGATTTTTATTCTGGCAACAATAGAGGGATGCACTTTTAACGGCAGGAAAAGACTGGGGCGTAAAACTCCATTCAGCCTGAAACGAACAGTTAGTTTTTCTCTGCCGGGCTCTATATGGATATCAGAGGCATTACCCTCAATAGCGTGACGCAGTATAACCAAAACCATCTTAATGATAGGGGCCTCCTCTGCTATTGTTTCAGCTGAAGAGCCCTTTCCCAAAGCGTCTAAGATTTCTCCCTTTTCTTCGTTTAATTCTTCCAGGGCTTTCTTTGTTTCGGCTCCGATGGTTTTTCGCTGTTTTAAAAGATTGTTTAAATTACTTGGCGTTATCAGATAAACCTGATAATTAAAGTTTTCCTGGTTAGCTAAAAATCTTAAGGCGTTTTGAGCTGATATATCTTCTGGATAAACCATTCCTATCTGAATGAAATTATCGCTTTTTGACAGGGCTGCCATTTTATAGTTAACAGACGCCTCTTCTGGTATCAATTCCAAAACATCTGCAGGCACATCCTCTGCTTTTACTTTTTTCAAAGGCACTCTCAATATTTTGCTCTTTAGCTCAAACAAAGAATCTTCTGAAATAATTTTCCTTTCCAGTATCAGCTCTTCTTCTCTCTTGCCTAATTTTAACACCTCTTTTTCCAGCTGGTCTTTTTTTTCTTCTGAGAGTATCCCGTTTGCGTATAGTTCTTGTAATAGCTTCATTATCTTTATTTATTTTTTACTTTTAGGCGTTACTACTTCTTGAAAATACGGAATAAAAGGATTGTCCCTGCCTGGCTCAACCTCTTGTATCTCGGTTACTGTTAGGCCTATGCTTGCTAAAATATTTTTAGCCTCATCAATAGAAATCGCTGAAATTAAACCAGTTACAATTTTTCCCTTTTCGGCTACGGCCTCATAGCTAAATTGAGTTTCCATTTTTGCAAACGATTCAAGTTTTTTGAACTGTTCAGAATCTAAAACACTAAAATCAATATTAACCTTAGGTTTGTTAAAAACTAATGTTGGTGAAACTTCTTGGGGTTTAGATAAAAAAACTATAAGCGAGATAAAAGATAAAAACAGCACAAACATTATTGTAATTCCCATAAAAAACACCTTCTGTCTTTGTTTTGGTGAGATAAAAACTACTGCCACGGTTTTAACTAATTAATATGAATATGTTTTAACTTCCAAATTAAAGGAATATAAAGAATTATCTGGTCCGCCATAGCTAAAAGAAATGCTTGTAACATCAAAGAGCCTCGATGATTTTTCTAAAGAAACAATAAAATCTTGCAATGATGAATAGCTTCCTAATAAGTTAAGCGAGAAAACTATTTCTTTAACATCACCGCCTGCGCCTATTAAGGGCGCCTTGTTTAAAAAAAGACTTGTAATTATGAGCCCGTTTTCCATGGTTTTTTTCTGAAAGAAATAAACAAGTCTGCCGAAGTTTGAATCAGCGGGCAGGGCATCGTTAATCTTTTCAACGCTATCTTTTTTGCTTTCTATATCGTAATGAGTTTTAGTTATTTCTGAAAAGTATTCATATTCTGCATTAAACTCTGCTGTCTTTTCTCCTAATTTCATTTGGAGGTTTTTAAATTCATGGTATTTGGGCACAACAAAAAGGAATAACAAAAACAGTATGATAAAGAGAGTTACGGCGATAGCGATGAAACGGTCTATTTGCATTAAAATTAATCTTCTTATTTATTTTACTGATTTGGCTGTAATATTGGTTCTGAAGACGGGATTGTTGTTTCAAGAATGGGAACTGTGTCGGATATATAACTAAATATTTTGGGATCTAAAGACAGGTTTAAATTAAATCCAACTCTTGCAGATTCTCCTAAGCTGGAGTTTAACAAACTTATGCTTTTAACATATTCGTTCTTTTCTAAAACCGCAACTTGGCGGCTAAACTCCTCCATGTTATCTGCTTCTCCGGACAATGATACCGCAGCATTTTTTTGATCCATATCAAACTTTCCAAACCATACTGTCGGCCTGGTGTGCTCTTCTACGAAAGCAAAAACATTAGAAGTGAATTCATGATTTTTGAACAACTTAGCAAAGTCATCAAATTTTTTTTGGTAATCAATAACCTCTTTTTCATAAACCTTTTGCTGCTCAGTACCCACTGTTTCCATTGAAGCATCCAGCTCTTTAATCTGCTTTTGCTGCATGCTGATTTTAATGGCGAAAATGAAGTAGCAAAAAAGAGTGGCTGCCAGCAAAGAAAGCGCAAAATAGAGTATGACATCCAGCCACCAGAATTTTTTAGTCCTTAATTGATAAATTATGGAAAAATCCATGGGATTTAGTTTATTGTATCATGTTTCTAGTCCTCCTAGGGCGACTCCCGCAGCCACTGAAAAACTAGGAGCTATTTTTTCTAGAGTCTGTCCTAAAATCGGAGGGTACAAAAGGTCGGAAAAACAATTGGGAATTTCTACTTTCTTTTTAAGAACCTCTGTGAAGTATTCTTTAAGACCAGGCAAAGCCGATGTTCCGCCGGTTAAATAAATCTCTTCCGTATCCTTGCCTTCCTGTGAATAAAAGTCAGATATAATTTTCCTTACCTCAAGCAATAGAGGGTCTATTAAAAGATATAGAGTTTTAGCAATGCTTTCTTGGTTAGACGCCAATCCCTCCTTGTTCTTTAGCTCCTCTGCTTCTACGCGGCCTAAGCCCAAAACAGAAGATACGGCATAAGTTAACTGGCTGCCGGCAAAATCAAGGCTATAGCTTTTCTTTAGGTTTCCTTTGTCAACTATGTTGATGGTTGTGCTTTGCACTCCAATGTCTATTAAACAAATTGTTTTTTTGTTCTCTCTCACTAAAGACCTGGCAAGCCCAAATGCTTCTGCCTCTACTGCATAAAGCTCAAGTCCCGCCATTTGGGCTACGCTCTGGTAATCTTGGATAACTTGATTGGGTATGGCTACTAAAAATATTTTAAGGGATGACTGTTTGTCGCCTGGCACACCCGCTATTAATTTCCAGTCTAAGGTTGTTTCTGTTATGGGGAGAGGTATATGCTGAGAAGCATTGTAATAAACTGCCTGTGGAATCTCTTTTTTGGTCATTGGCGGCAAATCAAAAGATACGCAAAAGCAGGAAAAATCAGGTATTGAGAATACAGCTGCTTTAGTTCTTATCCTTGCTTCATCTAAAACCGCTCTTACGGCCCTTGAAACAAAATAATTTGAAAGCAGATAGGTTCCTTTCTCAACGTTTCTGAAGGGCTCCTTGTAAAGCGACATAGATTTAATTTCTCCATAATTCTCAAGTGTCTTGCCCTGTCCCCAGCGCGATAATTCTACAACTTTGACTGAAGCTGTGCCAACATCTATGCCAACCATCTTCTTCGGAAAAAACATCCCAAGAGGATTGGAAAAGATATTAAATTTACCTATATTAAAATTTTCCAGGAAATTTAAAGCCATTTCTTAATACTTAATTATATACTAAAATTAAGGCAATATCACTGTGGATAACTATAAAAATTTTTTATTAGACTTGTTCTTCCCTGTTTTTTGCTTGGGGTGTAAAAAAGAAGGCGTGTATTTATGCGACGACTGCAAGGCAACTTTGGATATTTTAGAATACCAGCGCTGCCTTTGCAATAAAAATCCTTTGATATTACCGCCAAACCAAAAAAGACATGGGAAATGCAGCAGGTGTTCCAACAAAAAACTATCCGGGCTTTATTTCGCATTGTCATATAAAGAAAGGTCTTTAACAAAAAAATTAATACGCAACTTCAAATACAAACCCTACATTAAAGATTTGGCAAAAACCTTGGCTGGTATTTTAATAGAACATCTTGTAGTTTCTGGAAAAAATACAGAGGATCTCTGGGAAAATTCTATTTTAATTCCGGTACCATTGGACAAAAAGAAACTGCGAAGCCGTGGATACAACCAATCAGAAGAATTAACAAAAGAGCTGGCAACTATTTTAAAAGTACCCGTAATTGCAAATAGTTTAGTGAAAATAAAAACAACTAAACCGCAAATGGAATTATCAAAAGAAGAAAGAGAACAAAATTTAGAAGGCGCTTTTTTAATAAAAAAACCCTTCGACTTCGCTCAGGGCAAGAAGATATTTTTAGTAGATGATGTTTATACCACCGGCTCCACAATGGAAGAATGCGCCGGCGTCCTGCGGGATGAGGGCGCAAAAATCGTCTGGGGCATCGCTATCGCCCGCGAAGGATAGATATCTCTCTTGTTTCTACACTCGACTCACAGTTTTCCAATCGCCATCCACCCACAAGAGTATAATTTCAACTGGAAAGCCGAACGACTCAATTATTTTCTGAGCTTTTTTGAGATGCTCAATTTGTGTTTCTTTTTCTGTCGGGTTTCCAGCGCATCCAAAATGTCCGACAATCGCCACAATTTTTGAGCCGTGGTGATGGACAGAAATTTCAACTCTTTTTTTGATGTTTTCTACTAACCCTTCGGCAAGCTCAGGGCTTGCGAGAATTTTATTCGGGCCTGGCTCAGTCACCATGTCAACATAATCAACCCCGTAATTTTCTATTATAAAATTTTTTACAGCATCCTGGACTCTGCCGTCCATGCAATTTATCGCGCAGGCAAAACTATTTTTATTTTCCATATTTATTTTTCTTAAAAAGCGGTGTATTCTTGAAATAGCTCGAACGGAATTCTGTCCTCGCCGCTCTGTGCGCGGCTCGGATGGGGCGGGCGGGCAAAATGAAAGGCGAAGCCGAGAGCATTAACAATTTCAAGTTTTTCTTTGGCGGCAATCTTTTTTAGAGAAGGGTGTTACATACCCAACACAGCGGTGTACACATTTCACTAGACTCCTATCTTTTTTGTTTGGCGCTTATCTAAAATCATTTCCCCAACCTTAGCAGATGCTAATCCTCCAAGGAATATGCCCATTGTAATCAATGCCTTTTCTGGGGTATCGAATCCCTTTTTGTTCCAGACCTCATAAGCGAAGGTCCCAACGCCCGCTACTCCGAGAGCTCCAAAAACAGAACCAACAACCATCTCAGCTTTACTAAGTAATGATTGTTGCCTTTCCAGAGTTAGATTTCCAGGATTAACTTCTCGAAGCTGCGCGGCGACCTCACTAGTATTACCGTCTAAGATTTTTGCTTCACTTTCGAGTTGTCTTTCTATATCACCCTCCCCACTTTCTTGGTCAAATTTTCCAGATTCAAAGCTTGTCATAGTATTGATTTAATTATTTAATTAACGATGGCTCTTCTTTACTTCGAAGCTATCTCGCTTAATTCCGATTTCATTTCTTTCAGAACAAAATTAACCGCTTTAAAAAACTCCAGTCGCTCTTGCTCCGTAGCACTCCCATCTTTGATTTTCTCGGCAAGCTTAAACATTTCTTCTTTAGTCATAATTGAATGTAATTAAATAGAATTAATAAGGATGCTGAATATTTCGACCTTGATGAAAAGTTTCTTTTGCCCTTACAAAATATGGTTCGAGCCGATTTGTTTTCAGGTTCTTTGG
>CAYIVF010000013.1:0-20313 GCA_964366875.1 uncultured Candidatus Saccharibacteria bacterium | reverse complement strand
GTACTGGTAGATATGTTGCTCCTAGTTATCGAACTAGCCCTAACAAATACAAATGGGATAACTACAGCACAAGAGGCAATATAAATCCCTACACTGGTAAAAAGGGGTATAAAAGTGCTTGGGATTGGTAAATAAATCTATGGAAGGTGAAAATATTGGTGGTAAAATTTTTGGCTGGGCTGTAGTTGTTTTTATAATCTGGGCTATCTATTCCTCTTTTACTGGTGATAGTATTTCTAATGAAGCTTACCAAAAAGGTGATATGTCTGATTATAGTGGCTCTCCCACTCTCAGACGGGAATATACTCCACAATTTGAAGACGACTATTCTACGACAAACGACGAAAGTAATGACCAGCCTGTCGGTTTTTATGGAACAGAAACAATGACGGCCTGCAACCAAAGTAGTGGCAATTGCTATGATTTAGATGTTGACTCAGACGGGGAAAATATTGAAAGGATTTATTTTCCAAAGGGAGGTTGGGTTGACGTTGACTATTCAGATTGCGAAGACGGCTCTTGCTATGTAGAAGATGAAAACGGGACAGAATGGGAATTAGAGTATTAATAAATAAATCCATGGGTCAATTTTTAAAAGACAACTGGTTTAAATTGGGAATTTTAGTTGTACTTATAATTATTGCCCTATCAACTGCATATTATTTTGTAATTTTTATACCTAATAATGAAAATGCAAAAATAGAGCAAAAAAATAGAGAGGCTGAACAAAAAATATTATTAGAAGAAAAACAACAAGCCGACATCAAGAATAGTTTGGCGGAGTGTTTAGATTCAGCCGAAACAAATTATGTGAATGACTGGAACAACGCTTGTGAAACAGTAGGAAAAGAAAAAGATTGTACTTTAATACATATAACATCGGAAAGACTAGATGATGCAAGGAAAACCGCCATCGATAATTGCTATAAACGATATCCTCAAAATTAAGTCTAAAATTCAAATTCTGTGCAAAGAGACTAAATGATTATATTTTATTAAATAAATTTGGGACTCTACCCCCTATGCAAACTATGGAAAAATATTATAAGTTTTTTATAATTTTATTACTAATCTCATTCATTGTCCCCCAGGTTGCTTTCGCTTCTTGGTGGAATCCTTTTAGTTGGAATATATGGAATAATATTCAAACTATTTTTAGCGCATTGAGTAAATCACAAACCGCCTCGATAGTTCCTCCAACTAATCAAATTGAAAGCGTAGAGAAGCCCAAAAAAACTGATTTAGAGACTGTTTCTGCTCCGATAATCGTATCCACTCCAAACCCGACTCCGCCTTCAAACTCTTCGCCTAAACCGACGAATAATTCTGTTAATACTCTAACAGCAAAGCCAGCACCAAGATTAACCCCAAAACAAGATGCCATTGTCGTTGTAGAACCAGAAATTATTTCTTGCCCCACCGATTGCGATTTTCAAGACGGCTGGTATAAAGAAAAACCTTCTTATCCTTGTTGCGACGGAATAAACCATTATTTAAACCATTATTCCTGCACCTGTCAAGAGAAAATGTATCGTGATTTTTCTTGCGTGAAAGGCGCCTGCACCAATGTTTTGAAAGAGATTAAGATAGAAAAGTCTAATTGTTATAGCTGTAGCGGTAGCGATTCATGTGTTCAGGGAATCTGCACTACTCCACTCCAGATTGTAATGCCGGAAAAGGATTTAGAAATAACAGGACTCATAATAAATAGAACTAGTCAAGAATCTTATCCTGTGGGAAATTTTTTTGTTCCGGAAGGCGTCCTTAAGATTTCTTGGTATACAAACTTAATTTCTAATTCCAGGATAACAATTAAAGGGCTTTGGTCGCCCCTCGGTAGCGGTCGTGAAGAAAAAAAATTTGAATCAAATAATGAACCATCTAAATTTCATAGCGTTATAATTGATGGAAGTAATTTTATTCTCCAAAACTATAGTTTTGTAATTACTGCCGAAAAAGAAAGAAGCGATTCTGAATCTCCAGTTTTCTCTTTTACAAAAAAAGGGGATTTTAATCTTACAAATTCTTTTTCCGTTCCAATCAGATATTATAAATAAATATCTGTTGTTCCAACATTAATTTTAAAATGTCTTCTTGGATTTTGTCTAAAATTCAGTCTGTGCGGAAGTGCCTACTTAGTATATAAAAAACAAGGCCAACTTGTGCCTCTACCCCCCCCTGTTATAAATAATCATTTAAACAAAGAGGAGATAACTGCCCTAGACGAACTTCGTAAAAAGCATATAAATGCTGTAGCTGTTGTCTCAGAAGAAATCGAACCTCGCGTGATGAAGGCGCTTTTTGAAAATATTCAAAACCTTAGGCAATTTGCTATTATATCGGGGGCGCTGGCTTCTTTTAGTTTGGCCTTTTTAGATAGTAGGTTAGTAAAGAATGAAAATTATATAATAATTGGAGTTATTGGTTTATTGCTTACGGTTATTTTCAGCGTTTTTAATTTGAATCGCGAAATCTACGGAGGATTAAAAAGCTATATAAAATTATATAGAAATTGCGTAAGACCTTTCGATAAAATTATTAGTGAAATAGACAAATGTAGAAAGGGAGAGGGTAATAGTGAAAAATTACCTCAATTAATACAGGATATTCTTAAGGACGGAGAAAGCAATATTTTTAATAGAAAAAAAGAGGACTGGAGAGTAGATTATACAACCACATTAATTGTTTTACTAATGATAATATCTATATTCTCAATAATAGCTTCCTTCTTTCCACCCCTATTTTAGACTAACAATTTTTGAGTTTGTTTTAAAATTGATTCGGGTGATATAATATTATTAATCCAGTTGGACGTTCTAAAAGCGTTCCATTTAGCGAGTCAGTAAGGAAAAGTCAAACATTCCGCCTCGCCGCCTCGCGGCTCGGCGGCCAAATTGAACGGAATTTTGGCTGAAAAAATCAATTGGCGATTTTGTTTAGTAAAAGAAAATTTTTTCATTTTTATTTTCAGAAATCCTAACGGATTTCTGTTTTTAGTTTGTGGGCTGGACAAACCGAGGCTACTGCTTGACAGATATACCATTATATGCTAAGATTATAGTTAGCTGAGCTTGGCTGAGCAATGTGTGCACCCACAGCCGCACGATCATTGCAAGGCGACCAGAAATCCCGGAATATCCCGTCACCTCATAGTCTGTACGGATAATCAGGACTTTGAGGAAGTATGGTTCTCCGCCCTTCGTCCCCTCCGCTTGTGGAGGTAAGCGGGTGAACTCTCTAATTAACGCTTGGCAATTCCGCCAAACGAAAAAAGGAGAGTTAGTATGAAGAAAATCGCGCTCTTTGACTGGATCGGTGAACACTTTGAACCGTACGATCGGAAGTACCTCTTGGGTGAAGTGGCAGGTTACTGCTACAGAAACCCGTCGATCCTGCGTAACGCTGGCCTGACTCGTGTCTGGGTACGCGGCTACGACTACGCAAACGGCAGGTGGAAAGACCACTGCGAGTGGATTCCCTGCGTGTGCTTCGAGATCGACGAAATCACTGAGGCTAAATGGCAGTTTCTCCTCGACGGCATCGGCAGTTGGGCTGTGGACCTGAAGGTGCTGCCGGACGACTGGGAGACAACCGTCATCTAACCCAGTGAGTTCAAGAAGTGACCCGATCGACCCAATCAGTAGCCCGCCATGTCCAAAGGACATCTGGCGGGCTTTTTCTTTTTGATTTTTTTCTAAATTTTTCATAAACTACATTTAGTATTTGCTCCGCAAATTCATTTTTGATTGCCGTCAAAGAAAAACTTGAAATTGTTAAGGAACGCGGCGAGCCCCGAGCTTGCCGAGGGGCGAGCCGCAAATTACGGGGGCTTCTCCTCGCCACTTTCGGCGGCAAAATGCGTTCGAACTATTTTCAGTATACGGAGCCAGTAATTGATGATATGAACTGAAACAAAAAATTCGCCGGAAGCAATCCGGCGAATTTTTTGTTGATATAGTTTTTCAACGATTAACGATTAGCGATTAAACAAAAGGTTAAACAATGCGCGAGCGGCTGATGCCACCAAGGAATCTGGATTTATAAGAAAACTAGTGGGCGGAGGCGGTGGAGGCGGTGGAGGCGGCGGAGGCGGCGGAGGCGCATTTTCTCCTGATGATGGCGCCATTGGCCCTATTCCCTCTGCCGGGGGCACATTGGGTCCTGTTCCTGGCGCAAATTGTTGCGATGAACCGGGAGGAGGCGGGGGCATTTGAGGACAATCGCTTCCCTGGCAGGGCACTGGATTTTCACCCGTTTGCGGCGACTGACCGGGTTGTGTTCCCGGAGGAGGACCGTATTGGCAATTCTCTCCCTCGCAGGGTTGACCCTGGGGTATAGACGGCGATTGGAAATTTTTACATTCTTCAGGGTTAGATTCACAATATGATTTGCACTCTTCAGGATTTTGGCAACCACCGGGACCCGCCTGTCCTGCTGGTGGTATCATACCGCCTTCCCCCGACCCTCCGGGACCTTGAGGACCTTGCGGAGGACCCATTTTTTCAAAACATTTTTGCATTTTTTCACCGATGTCTCTTGGGGGCATAAATCCGCTATTCATTTTTTCAACCATATCTGCTCCTACTTCAGTTTTAAGGCAATCCAATACTTCTGTTGGCGCTTGTTCAAGAGATTGTTTCATTTGCTGTTTCCCTTCTTCCATTTTTTTCAAATCTTCTTCCGGTATCATTCCGTTATCTTTGGCAAAATTAAAACAAGTTTCTTGGTTATCGGGATTATTGCAAAACGCCTCGCATTCTTCTTTACCTTTGCAGCCGCCCGGCCCTTTGCCGCCTGTTTTACGCGCCATTGCCGCATCTTCGGCTGACATAAAGCCAGCTGCTTCAGCAAAATTCATACATTCTTCAAAATGTTCCTCTTGAGAACAGTAAATATCACATTCTTCTCGGCCGCGACAATTGGGCGGCCTAATACCTTTTTTAAGGGCGGCTAACATTTTTTGAGCGTCGGCTTTTTCCTGCTCTGGCATAAATCCGGCTTCCATAGCAAAATTCATACAAACTTCCATATTGTTTGGGTCGTTGCAATATTCATCGCATGCTTCTTTGCCGCGGCACGGAGGCGGCTTCACTCCTCTCTTGAGAGCCGCTAACATTTTTTGAACATCTTCAAGTTCTTTGCCCTGTATAAAACCCGCTTCTATGCCAAAGGTGATGCACTCTTCCATATGCTCTGGGTCATCGCAATAAGTGTCGCACGCCTTCTTGTTGCCGCATGGAGGCGGTTTAGCTCCTCTGGCTATTGCCGCTTGGACCTTTTTGGCTTCCTTTAATTCTTCCGGCGGTATCAAATTATTCTTTTCGGCAAAAGAAATGCATTCATCAATACGACTCATGTCATTGCAGTATTCTTCGCAAGCGTCTCTATTGTCGCAACCCCCTGGTCCTTTATTGCCGGCTGCAAGAAATTTTTTAGCCATCTCAATTTCTCTCGCTGACATAAGATTGTTTTTTTCAGCAAAATCTAAACAAACGCTCACGTTCTCCGATTCATCGCAATAGGCTCGACAATCCATCTCGTTTTTACAATTTCCCAGCTCTTCTACGGGATATTTGATACTTGCCGTATCAATTGTTCCTTGGGCTAAAATTTTATTAGCTATTACAGCTGAACTGATTATTAAAAAACTTAGAACAATAAAAATAATTAGGAGTTTTGTTTTCATATTTAAAAGGGATTAATTTTAATATCTTTAAACGGATTGGCTTTGTCGGCTGGATTGACATCGGGTTTATTTTCAAGAGGATTTGTTTGAATAGACGGCAAAACTCCTTTTGTGGCACTTTCGGTTATTTTGTCCGCCGCCTCGCCGGCTTTTTCTAATTCGTTTTTTTCTTTGGAGCTTTTAAAATTATTCCAGTAAAAATAACCTCCTGCAGCCAATATAATAACCAGCAAAATAACTGCAACTATGATAATTGTTTTCTTATTCATATTTTAAATTTTAATTATTAAACTACAGGTCTATTATATCATTATACAACATTTATTAAATGCAAGGACTATGCTTCCTGTGGATAACTTATAAATAAGGCTGCCCCAGATAACGAGCCGAGGTTGATTTTTTGTGGAAATTGTTGTAATATAAGTTATGATATTAATCAGCAAAGAACAATTTTTAATAGAGCATAATAAATTATCACCATTGAATTTGCAAACTACTTTGGCTTTGCTCAACCGCTTTCAAGAAGAAAGAAGGCCTCTTTTGAAAAATGATGCTTGGTCTATAGATAAACTCAGAATTCCACTTATTTCATGGCTTCTTGCTTTGCCGGAGAAAAAGAAAAAAGGGGTTAAAAAAGAAAAAAACGAACAATTATTTAAAAATTATCCTAACACTAAAGCTTAACCTTGTATTTTTTACTAGCTCGTGTTAATGTGTAATAGTAAGTTTCTATCAAGTTTCTTTCTTGGTTTTTATTAAAAGTAAGCTATAGAAGAAATGCAAATAGTAGGTCGGCTTACTAATAATAAAATTTAAGGAAACAAATATGGCAAAAAAATTATATGTAGGTGGACTGTCTTATGACACCACTGAAGCTACTTTAAAAGATACTTTTGCAACAGCGGGAACAGTTGAATCGGCTGTAATCATCATAGATAAGATGACTAACCGTTCAAAGGGATTCGGCTTTGTGGAAATGTCATCTGACGAAGAAGCCAAAAAAGCTATTGAAACATTGAACGGCAAAGAGCTTGATGGAAGGACCATCACCGTAAACGAAGCTAGGCCAATGGAAACCAGAGCTCCCAGAACAGGCGGATACAACCGCGACAACAGAGGATTTGGCGGCGGCCGCAAAGATCGCTGGTAAACAATCCTGAGTTTATCAAAGGACAATGTTTTTTTCAAAAAATCCCTTTAATCGGGGATTTTTTGTTGTTTTAGAGTTATATATCATATACTTGACAAGGGCGTTCCGCTAATCTTACGCAGAAGACTCACTTGTGAGTTTTCTGCCAGAGAGCGCGGAATGCCCTCTTTTTTTCAGGCGCTTTTCGTAGTTTTTAAATATGATAGAATAATATAATGACTTTAATATCACTTCTACCAATAGTTATCATCATTGTTGTTATATATTTTTTTGTAAAATTAATTGTCAGCCCGCTGATTAGAATCATCACTGGAATAATAATTTTCCTGATTATAATTTTTGTGTTGCAAAATTTTTTCAACATTGATTTTACTAAGATATTCGGCCCTTTGGGAAAATACTTAAATTTTGAAACATGGAATATAGACCTTAATGGCATTATAAATTTAATAGGCAAATACGTTAATCAGGCCTTGTCTTTTTTCCGTTATTTAGTCGGCAATACGCCTAGTAGTAATCTCTGACTTTTTTGAGTTCTTTGTGCTTCCTCAATTTTTCTAAGGCTTTTGCCTGAATCTGACGAATTCTTTCACGAGTTACGCCGAATTCCTCGCCAGTTTCCTCTAATGTGTGCATCACGCCATCTTCTAAGCCAAACCTCATGCCTAAAATCTTTAACTCCCTCGGGGTCAGTTCGCTGGAAATTTCTCTTAATCTTTCTTTCAAAAGCTTTCTTGCTGCTTCGGTGTTTGGCGCTACGGTTTTGTCGTCTTTTATAAACTCGGCCAAAACGCTGTCTTGTTTGTCTTTATCTTCTCCAATTGGCGTTTCTAACGAAACTGCTTTTTGCGCAATTTTCCTTATGTGGTGAACCTTATCAACTTCAAGGCCCATTTCAGCTGCAATCTCCTCTGCTAAGGGCTCTCTACCTAGCTCCTGCAGAAGATTTTTTCTTATCTTTGTGTATTTGGATATTGTTTCAATCATGTGAACGGGAATTCTTATAGTTCTTGCCTGGTCAGCTAAAGCTCTTGTAATGGATTGTCGTATCCACCAAGTAGCATAGGTTGAAAACTTATATCCCTTTCTCCAATCAAATTTTTTAACTGCTTTGAAAAGACCCAAGTTTCCCTCTTGAATTAAATCAAGCAAAGTTAGATTAGGAGAGCGGCCAACGTATTTTTTAGCGATAGAAACAACTAATCTTAGGTTGGCTAATGCCAATTTATTTTTTGCGTCATCGTCTCCGGCCTCTATTCTTTTCGCCAGCTCCTTTTCTTCTTTAGCCGACAAAAAGGCGGATTTGCCTATTTCTTTAAGATACATCTGTATCGGGTCAATCTTGCCTAAAAGAGCTTTCCTCCCCTTCTTTTCTTTTTTGGGTTTTGTTTCTAAAAACTCCTGCATCTCTTTTATCTGGATGCCTCTTTCTTTGAAGTTATCGTAGATTTTTTCTAAACCCTCAACGTCTCTTTCTATATTGGGAAAAGTATGCAAAATCTCCGAAGTCGTAACAAAACCGCGCTCCTCCCCCTTTTTTAAAAAAGCTTCCATTTGTTTTTTATCTATAACAGATTTTTTGGCAATCCTGGTTTTTTTTGCTTTTGACTTTACTCTCCTTTTCGCGGTTTTTCTTTTAGCCCTTATTTTTGTATTTTTTCTTCTAACTTTTTTTGCCTTAGCTTTCTTTTTTTTCTTCATAAAATTCTTTATTTATTTTATTAAACTCGTTAATTAAATTACCAACTTTTTCAGAATCTTGAGCCTGTTCTGCTGTTTTAATGTCATCAGAAATTTTACTGAGCTTTTCTCGCCTGCTTATGTCTTTTAACTGCATAAGACACAATTGAATCTCTTCAGAACCATCCTCCTCAAACTCTACTTCAGCTCTTAGGGAAACTGTGTCTAAAAAATCCTGCGCTGCGTCTCCTTTTTTAAGTTTTTCTATAAAACTTTTTGTCTTTTCGCAAAATAAGTTATAGCTTGGCTCTTCAATCAAATTAAGGTTTTGGGGGTCTTTAATAATTAATGAAGTAATTTTATCCTCTAAAAGCTTTTTCCTGCCTTCCGATGTAAGATTCCTGCTTTCTGTTTCTTTCGGTTTTATCTCGGTAGCATATGAGGGCGCGTAAACGTTATCAAACTTTACATTCTTTAATTCCTCAATAATTACCTCTTCTTTAACTCCCAATTGCTGTGATAATTTTTGTATCCAGTAAGATTGTTCAATTTTATTAGGAAGCCGCTTTATGGCTGGCAAAACTATTTTTCCAATGTCTTTTTTCCCTTGCGGCGTATTTTTATCAAAGGAAGCTAAAGCAGAATCAAAATAAAAGTCCATTATAGACCTTGCCTCGGTTATAGACTTTTCCCAGTCTAAAGGGTTTTTAAATATAATATCTGCCGGGTCCTCGCCTTTTGAATAAGTATCTATTACTTTAATATTAAAACCTTGAGATTCTGCCAAATTAATTCCTCTTTTTGTTGCAAAATCTCCTGCCAAATCCATATCAAAAGCTAAAAGCAGATTATCTGAATATCTTTTTAAAATATTCAGGTGCTGAAAGGTCAAAGCAGTGCCGGAGGCCGCAACGGTGTTATCAAAGCCTGCCTGGTGAGCCATTATAGCGTCGGTGTAACCCTCTGTCAAAACGCATTGATTTTTCTTTCTTATTGACAGCTTCGCGTTATTCAATCCATAAAGAATATTGCTTTTATCGTAAAGCAGGGTCTGGGGAGTATTTATGTATTTTGCCACATCTTTCTCGTTTTTTTCTTTGAAAACCCGGGCGCCAAAACCCACGGCTTGCGAATTCAAATCAAAAACAGGAAATATAATTCTGCCCCGGAATCTGTCATAGGGGTCTTTTCCCTTTTCTGACTCTACAGCTAAGCCAGCTTTGACAATTTCCTGCCTTGTATATCCTCGGCTGACTAAAAAGTCGGACAATCCTTGCCAAGTGTCTGGAGAATAACCCAGTCTCCATTTTTTAATACTGTCTTCTGTAATCCCCCTTTTTAAAAGATACTCTTTTGCTTGGCTTCCCCAGGAGCTGGCTCCCAATTGTTTTTCAAAGAAAGAACAGGCTAAATCGCATATTTCATACAATCTTTGTCTTTCCGTCCTTAATTGAGGATTTTCTCTTTTTAACTCAATGCCCGCTTTATTGGCTAAAATTCTTAAAGCATCTCCGAATTCTACGCCCTCAATTTTCATTACAAAGTCAAATATGGAATGCCCAGCACCGCAGCCAAAACACTTCCACATCTGCCTTGCCGGCGACACAAAAAAAGAGGGCTTTTTTTCTGAATGAAAAGGACAAACGCCCCTGTAATTAGCCCCTGTTTTTGTGAGTTTAATGTAAGAACCCACCACATCCACGACATCTAATCTGTTTTTTATTTCTTCAATTTGTGAATCTTGCATAAAAGCCTGCTAGTTTTTTTAATTCTTCAATGTTAGTTTTTTTCGCTTTCGATTGCCACCATTTGTTCATTTCTAAACCATCGTTTTCGTATCTCGGAATAATATGCAAATGAAAGTGAAAAACTCCCTGTTCCGCAGACTCGCCTGAAGCATTAGCTAAATTAACTCCCGAAGCAGCCAAAGATTTTTGCATTTTTTCTGATATGTCTTTGGCTGTGGCAATAATTTCTTTTAATATATTTTTGTCTATATCAAATATATTTTCAAAATGTTTTTTAGGAATAACTAAACAATGGCCTTTAGTTAAAGGGTTAACATCCAAAAAAGCAAAAATATCCTCGTTCTCAAAAACTTTTGCAGAATCAATTTCGCCTTTTGCGATTTTACAAAAAATACAATTTTCCATTTTATCTCACGCGATAAGTTAAGGTAACCGTAGAATCAATCTCCATCTGGCCTGGCTGGATTTGAGGAACAGCGCTTACAGATTCCGCACCTCCCATTCCTTTTGCATAAATTGGCTGAGGGTAATATCCTCCCTCAAAAACATTAATCAGTTTCACTATTTTTAAGCCAGACTGGCTTGCAAGAGTTTTTGCTTTTTCTTTTGCTTGTTCTATGGCTTTTTGCCTGGCCTCTGCCTGCACTTTTTCAGGACTATCTATAGTAAACTGCAAATCGCCAACTGCATTAGCTCCATCTGTTGTCGCTTTATCTAAGATACTGCCTACTTTTTCAAAATCCCTTATTTTAACCGTAACCTGCTGAGTTAAAACATAGCCCACAAAAATTCTACCTCCTCTTTCCGTCCAATTATACTCAGGTGTAATAGTATATTGAGTGGTTTGTATATCTTTTTCGTCAACGCCGGAATCTTTTACGTCTTTAATAATCTTGTTCATTTTGTCTGTGTTGTCTTTTACAATGTCTGAAATTTTGGCTCCCTTATCTTCCACTCCCAAAACAAGCACCGCGACATCTGGTTTTGCATAAATTTTCCCCTGGCCTGAAACCGATATTTCTTGCGGATAATTCTGCGGCAAAGTTTGGAAATTGTAAAATAATTGCCCGAAATAGAATAGCGCAACTAAAACAATAACTGCAACGACTAATTTGTAGACCTTGTTAGACAGGTCTAACTGCTTTGTTTCTCCATTCATAATTTTTTTATTTTTAATTTTTAAATAAATATGCTCGACTTTTTTTGAAAATTGGCGGTGAGGATCGGTCTAGAACTTTACCCTTGCAAGCAGTATAAGGGTTTTCTGAGCTCTTTTCCAAAACATGGTTTGATGGGAGTCGGTCGCTATCCGAATCTCAGTTTTTGAGAATAAAGGGGTTGAAATCCGTTTCTTTGTCGTAGTAGTCTTCGTTCTCCAATTTTTTTAGCTTATTAACTACAAAGTAAGTAACTGGCGTGAAAATTGTTTCTACTAGAACTTTCAGAAACCAGCCCGATAGAATTGATGTAACGAGAAGGTTGTTGGGAATAATTGCGTATAGCGCGATCACATAAAACAATACCGTATTAGCTCCCTCACCAATAATTGTGGAACCGATGGTTCTGGTCCAGAGATATTTTCCTCTAGTCCAAACTTTCATCTTAGCAAGGATGAAATCATTCAATATTCCACCAACCCAAACCGCAATCCAGCCGCCAAGCAATATACGAGGCACGGAGCCAAGAACACGTGCATACGCATCGTTTGCGTCAAATCCCATAGCTGGTGGCAACCAAACAACGAGCTGGTAAATTAGTCCGGCTATTATGGATGCAAGCAGCACCTGCCAGACTACGCTCCGTGCTTTTGCATATCCATAAACCTCCGTAAGAACATCGGCAAATATGTATGTAATTGGGAAGTATAATGCCGTTGCGGAAACTGTAAAAATGCCGAGCTGTACAATTTTTCCCGCAGTTATGTCGGAGATAAGCTGAAAAGTAACATAGAGAACCGTGATGATACCGAGATATTTATAGTTTTTCATATTGTAATTTTAACTTACTTTAAAATGTTTTTAAACTCTTCGAGGCGCCCCGGTCTCTCGAACGGGCGCTCAATCGTGCGGAAGGGGTGGGATTCGAACCCACGAGCCCCTTTCGAGGCACGGCTTTCCAAGCCGTTTGTTTAAGCCACTCACACACCCTTCCAAAAAATTACTTTCCTAATCTGGCTGCATAATTAAATCCATAAAAATAATTATTCCATTTTTCGTCGCTTGAACCGTAAACATTGTCATATAAAAAATAATCAATCAAAACCTCTCTCAAGCGACAGAGTTCTACCAAGCGCCCATGCATATGATTTTTTTTATCATCAATTGTTAAATCTAACAACTCCAACCCTCTTTCAAAAGCTGCGTCGCTTCTTTTTTTGTCTTTTTCCCGCCAATTTATAGCTCGACCAAATTCTGCTCCAACATTTGCCATTTGTTCAAAAAAAGACGAGCTGAACCATCTCTCTTCTGTAAGATTTTGATTAAGGCGCGTCATTTTTTAACCAGCTTATTCACAATTAAAATTATTTTCTCTCTAATTGTTGCGTCATCAACCCCGCGTGTGCGATTGTTAAAGGCAGGCTTTATGTTTATCATAGAATCAAATTCAATAAATTCTTCACCCTCTTTATACGGCCAAATATTTACCCCCCAAAGATTTTTTGGCTCTGAACCATTTTCTATTAAAAACTCTTGTTCGTCAGAATGTAGTCCGGCATCAACTGCCATAATTTCTTTTTTAACATCCACAACTGCTTTAACCAAAAAATCATGCATCTTTTTCGCCATTTCTTTCAATTCCGCAATTTCAATTTTATCTTTAACAATTTTCATAAAACTATACCTCCATGTCTCTTAATGCTTTGATTCGTTCTTCAACCGGCGGGTGGGTCATAAATAATTTCACAAACCAACTGGCTGACTGTTTTCCCTTAAAGGGCGATGATATATAAAGGTGGCTTGTGGCGGTGTTGGCGGTTCGCATGGGCGTTTGGTCTGCTGAAATTTTTTCTAAAGCGCGAGCTAATCCTTCGGGATAGCGCGTCAAAAGCGCGCCGTCCGCATCTGCTAAAAACTCTCTTTTTCTTGAAATAGCCAACTGCAATAAAGTGGCGGCAATCGGAGCCAAAATGGCTGCTGCCAATCCCAAAATTGCCAATAGCGCCCCTGCTTTATTGTCATCGTCAGAGTTTCTTCTGCCTTGCCAAAAACTGATTCTTAAAAACATATTAGAAAGCATTGCAATAATGCCAGCCAATATTACCACAACCGTAGATAAAAGCATATCTTTGTTGCCTATATGCGAGAGTTCGTGAGCGAGCACGCCCTGCAACTCTGTTTTATTAAGACGATTTAATAAACCCTCTGTCACGGCCACAACCGCATGTTTTGCGTTCCTTCCTGTTGCAAAAGCGTTTGGCTGCTGCTCTTTAATAATATAAATTTTGGGCGCAGGCAGGCCGGCTGTGATGCAAAGATTTTCTACAATGTGGTACAACTCTGGATTTTGATTGTGTTCAACTGGAACCGCCCCAGACATTGCTAAAACTATTTTATCTGAATACCAATAGCTGCCGATGCTCATTAGCACGCTCAAAATTACAGCAAATATTAAAATCCCGTCATTGTTAAGCAAATAGCCAAAAAGCCAACCTATAACTATAACAAAGACCAAAAACCCAGTTATCAAAAACCAGGTTTTTCTAGTATTAGAATCTGCTTGCGTGTAAATTGATGCCATAATTGGGCGGAAATAAAATATTTTTTTGTTCGGGCAGGCCGTGGGCGGGACGCTCAAAAAAATATTTTATTTCCGCCCAAGCCAAAATTAAAATTTTACTGAAACAGGCTCTCTCTCTGCTTCGCTTGCTGTTTGGAATAGCTCCATTTGTTTAAAACCAAACGAATTAGCTATTATATTTGCAGGGAAACTCTCTATTTTTATATTCAAATCCCTAACATTTGTGTTATAGAATCTGCGGGCTGCCTGGATTTTGTCTTCTGTGTCAGAGAGTTCTCTTTGAAGCTCTAAAAAGTTTGTTGAAGCCTTTAAATCTGGGTAGTTTTCTGAAACTGCAAATAAGCTCTTTAAGGTATCTGAAAGCATATTTTCAGCTCCTGCTTTTTCTTTCGCTCCTTGAGCTGACATTGCATTTACTCTTGCCTGGGTTACCTTCTCAAATAACTCTCTTTCATGCGTTGCGTAACCCTTAACTGTTTCCACTAAATTAGGAATCAAGTCATACCTTCTTTTTAATTGCACATCAATATCTGACCATGCTTCTTTTGCCCTGTTTTTTAAGGTTACTAAGCCGTTAAAAACAGCTATTATCCATAAAACAACAACTGCTATTACAGCTAATACTATATACGATATTATTGCCATAATTTTTATTTTTTAATTGTATTTCTTTACTTTTGCGCGTTTTCGATTAAGCTGTTCAAAAACGGATGCTGAACAACAAACTTATAATTCAACAGTTTCAATAGCGTCAGAAAATCAGCCAGCTCCTCCCTGAACTTTTCAGGACCTGAAAAAACCTCCCATAATTCTAATACGAGATTCTTGGTATAATTGTGCAAAATCTCATAATCGGCTTTTCTTTTTAGATAAGATATGAGTTGCTTAAACTCTCCCCTGTCCAGCCAGACGCCTTTGCACATTTTGCAAAAATCAACTTTTGTTTTAGATCCGTCGTATCTTACTTCATTTAAACCGACTCTGCATTGAGGACAATATTTACTTATGCGAAAAACTTCAAAGTTTCCTTTATCCCGCCACAAATCCACATCAAGCCAGTTTAAGTTTTTATCCTTATCGTCTTTTGCTAAACGCAGTTCGTCAAAGTCAAACCAAATACCCAAACACTTGGGGCAATAGTCAACCTCCACATTATGAAATAAAGCTCTTTCTAATTGTTCGTTATCATTTGGACACTGCATATACTTTTATATTATACAAAAAATCCGCTAAATACAAGTTATTTTTTGCAAATCGAAAAGCGGGAGATAGAATTTTAATAATCTTCGGGCATCATTGGGTTATGCATATGTCCTTCTTTTTCGTCTTTTTTGGGTAAATCAGCAACTACCGCCTCTGTTGTTAAAAGCATACTTGCCGCAGAAACAGCATTTTCTAGGGCAGTGCGAACCACTTTCGTTGGGTCAACAACTCCGGCTTTTATCAAATCTTCGTAAATCATAGTCTCTGCATTAAAGCCAAAGTTTATTTCTGATTGCTCTTTCACTTTTTGCACAACAACTGCGCCGTCAACGCCGCTATTCTCGGCTATCTGCCTTATCGGCTCTTCAATCGCTCTTTTTAAGATATTTACGCCTGTTCTTTCATCTCCGGGGCACCCTTTGGGTCCATCTATTGATTCTAAAGCAATCAATGCTCTTAACAATGCCGTACCTCCGCCAGCTATAATACCCTCTTCAACCGCGCACTTAGTGGCATGCAAAGCATCTTCTAATTTATGCTGTTTTGCCTTTTGCTCAACTTCCGTGGCTGCCCCCACTTTTATAACGCCCACTCCGCCGGAAAGTTTTGCCAAGCGCTCCTGCAATTTTTCTTTATCAAAATCAGATGTTGAAGAGCTTATTTCTTTTTTAATATTAGCTATTCTTGCTTCAATGTCTGTTTTTTCGCCCTTGCCCTCAACAATAGTTGTGTTTTCTTTTGTTGATATTATCCTCCTGGCGCTGCCAAGCATTTCCAATTCAACATTTTCCAGCTTCATTCCTTTTTCCTCTGAAATCAATTCTGCCCCTGTGACCACAGCAATGTCTTCTAACATTTCTTTTTTTCGGTCTCCAAATCCCGGAGCTTTTACCGCCAGGGCGTTAAATATGCCGCGGAGCTTATTGACAATTAAAGTTGCCAAAGCATCGCCCTCAACATCGTCAGCGATAAGCACCAGTTCTTTTTTGCCTGCCTTCACCACTTTTTCTAGAATAGGCAGAATTTCCTGCAAGGAGCCGATTTTTCTGTCTGTTATCAAAATATACGGGTCTTCCAAGACAGCTTCCATTTTTTCAGTATTGGAAACCATATAATGAGAAATATACCCCCTATCAAATTGCAAACCCTTTACAATTTCTTTTGAAAGCCCGAAAGTTTTTGATTCTTCAACAGTGATTACTCCGTCTTTACCAACTTCTTCCATAACCTCGGCAATCAAATCGCCCACTTCCTTGTCTTGGGCTGAAATAGTTGCAACTTGCGAGGTTTCCTCTCTTGTGGAAATTGGTTTTGACATTGTCTTTAATGCCTCCACCACCGCGTCTTTTGCCATTATAATTCCTTTTCTCAAAGCCAGAGGATTAGCTCCGGCAGCGACATTTTTTAAACCTTCAGTGGCAATTGCCTGACAAAGCAAAACAGCGGTTGTAGTTCCGTCTCCGGCAGTGTCATTTGTTTTTGAAGCCACTTCTTTTATAATCTCAGCTCCAATGTTTTCAATTGTGTCATCTAACTCAATATCTTTGGCGATAGTAACGCCGTCATTAGTGATTGTGGGCGAACCAAAACCAGAGCCTAAAACAACATTTCTGCCTTTAGGTCCCAATGTTACTTTTACTGCGTTGGCCACCTTATCTAATCCTTGCTTAAGAATCTTTCTTGCGTCCTCTTTGTATTTTATTTGTTTACTCATAGTTTTAAAAATTACTCAATAATTGCCAGTATATCTTCTTCTTTTGCAATTAAATATTCTTTACCATCAACCTTTATTTCGCTTGGGCTATATTTCTGGAATAAAACCCTATCTCCGGGTTTTACTGAAACAGGAACTATTTTTCCTTCTTCTGTTTTTTTACCAGGACCTACGGCGATTACTTTGCCTTCTTCTGACTTCTCTTTTGAAGCTGTTTCAGGCAAAAAAATACCAGCCTTTGTTTTTTCTTCTTCCTTTATAGGCTCTATTAAAATATGGTCTGATAACGGCTTGATATTCATAATTTTGTGATTTATTTTTTTAATTATACATTTTGTTATTAGGTTCTTTATAAAAATAGTTTAATAAATTAATTAGAAATTGTCAAGAAAAAAAATTGCGAGCCGTCTTCGCAATTATCTTGCAGCTGTTTTACAGCCACCTATTATATCTCATCTTCATTAAGCAGGGAGCTCATCTTCGTTAAGCAGGGGGAGGAATTTGCAAAGAAAAACAAGAGAAACTAGTATCAAAACCCCAAAAAAGGCGAACAGCAGAAAAACCCACTGCAAAAAAGTAATCGTTGCGGTCATATTGCCAAGAAGGCTCATTAGTATTAAAATACAGACCCACATTACAAAACGAGACTTTAGCGAGGGTTTCATCATGCTTTGCCTCCTGATAGAACTGGGTGGTCTTCCTTAATAACTTTACCATTTATCAAAAAAAGCTTCTTTTGGTCCGCGCTGAATCTTGGCTCTGTGTTGTCCCAATAGTATATCCTGCCGCAAACATTGCAGGGATATCCCATATTGGAAACAGCGCATCCGCCAACTTGCAGAAAAACAAAACTGTTAGCACTGATTGAACCGGGGCATCCTGACTCTTTACACCTTTTGTCGTCCATGGGTCTTTCCTCCATATCAAGGAACGAGCAGCTCCAAACAAAGAACCGTTCTTTGTTTATCTTTAATACATATTACTAAATATTTTTAATAAGTCAAATATTTGTCAGACAAAAAAACAGACGTCGGGCGTCCGTAAATCTTATAAATATAGAGCGCAAAGGCAAAAGGCAAGAGGAAAATAGGGCTGATTCTACTTAAAAATTTTGGCAAACAAAAGTTTTAAAAGATTTCCCACCGCGGTTTGAGTTTCTCTGTCGGTTTTGCTTTGGGTAAACTGCTGCCATCCAGAAAAAATTTCCTTGTCGTTTATGTCTCTTACGGCATTTTCTAATTTTAACCTGTCTTCAAAATTAACCGTGCCCTCTCCAAGAAAAATTTTATCAATAAAAAGTTTTGTAAAAGACAATGTCTTCTCATTTGCCTGCTGAACAATCAGCTGGTTTTGCGCCTGCAATAACTCTGCGCGGTTTAAAAAATAGATAACAGCGAAATAAACAGCGCCAACCATTAAAATAGCAATAATTATTAGAAACAATCTTGTTTTTTGCATTTTGGTTTGTTAAAAATTAATATTTATATTTACTGCGGTTTCACACTGGAGATATTTTTGGCGCGACGTAAAAAATACAGCAGAATCATTATTATCAGAAGCAAAAGAACTGCTATTGCGGCCAAAAGAATTCTTTCCACTGAAAAGATTCTCCAGAACCAATTCTTAATTTTCAACTCAATATTTGAATGCACGCCAGAACCCTCTGCAACTTGAAAAGGCTGTCCTTGGTAGGTTAGATAATCTTGAGACACCGCTTCTAAATAATAATAACCAGGCGGCACCAAGAAAGAATATCTCCCTGTTATGTCTGTTATCCGCGGGTTTTGCTGCTGAAAATCTTTGGCTGGCCAAAGTTCATATTGTTTTTTATCGGGATTTAGCCAATAAAGAGATACTGCGGCGTTTGAAATACGGGTTTCCTCGTTTCCATCTTTTCTGTACACATAACCTTCTGGGTCAACAACCATAATCATTGATGCTTTTTCTGTTGTTTTTTGCTGAGCTGCTGCTGCCGGATAAATAATAATTGTCCGTATTTCATATTTTCCAGCCACTGCTGGCGACTGAATTGTTGCTTCCCACACGCCGTCATTGTTATTGTCTTCATAGAAAAACTCATTTAGGGCAATATCTTTGGTTGCCTTAACCTCGTTTGTCTTATCTTGCGAAGCTGGCGTACTTGATGCGCCAGATAAATTTGTCGCTTCTAAAAGAGAAGCTGATAAAACAGCTGAAAGTTTGCGCGTAAAATCAAGAAACGCGGACTGGGAATTGGCTGATTTGAAAATGACATAGCCCTTCACGTTTTCTGCCTGCGCATCTGGCTTTACCACTAAATATAACGGCTTGTTTTCAATTGTGTTTATAGTTTGAATTGGCTCTCCTTTGTCTGAAAAAGAAACTTTTGTTTTAAGGTCAATGTTATTTTTCCCGATTCTGGCAAAGACAAAATCAGTTGGTATTTGATTTTTTTCCTTAGATGTAAATCTACCGAGCGGCAAATTGGCAGCAACTCCGGATGCTTCTGACAATCCGGGAAAAGTAAGTTTTGCCACTTGAAGTTCTTTAACATCTTCTGGTTTTGTGATGCCCACTTTTTCTAAAGTCGCGCCGAATTGCGGAAATTTAAGCGCCAGGTTTTTTATTGAGTCAGGCAAAGGAAGAATTGCAATCTTTTCCAATTCGGTTTTAGAAACAATAGTTCCTCCTCTAAATACTTCTTGCGGTTCTTTAGGCACTGCCTCGGCTATTGGCGGAAAAGCGATTTGCTGCGCGGCTCCTGGTTTTAAAAGGCTTGCAATTTTTGATATTTCTTCAATTATATTCTGGGTTTGCTGAATAATCTGTTCGGGAATTTTGACAATTTGCTCTGGGAGCTGGCTGATTTGTTCTGGAATTTTTTTTACCTCCTCTATAATCTTTTGGCCTGCTTCTTGCACTGTTTCTGCAATAGGAGCAATCGGGGCAAAAAAACTTACTTCTATGGCTTGGCCGCCAGGGAAGGTGTAATTTAAAGTGTATGAAGACGATGCTTTGTTGCCAACTGTATCCATGCATCGCATATACACGGTCTTGGCAACTTCGCCAGACAGGTTGAGAGTGCAGTTAGTAGTTGAGGTGCAGGTGTTGGACATAGAGTCATAAGCCACATCAGTGGTGTTCCACTTGCAGGTAGCTGCATCAGCGTCAGCGGTGTAGACAACTAAGGTTGAGCTGTCATCAGTGGTGTCATAATATGTCGAGGTGGTGTCTCCAGCTACGCTGGTAATTTCTGTGATGCTCGGAGCAGTGGTGTCTAATGTGAAACTGCCCATGTTTGTCCAGTCAGAGGTTAAAGAACCATCGTTGTTTTGAGCGCACCAATAATATGCGGTATCGCTGCCAATGGAAGAGTCTGGTGTCCATGTTGTGTCTTCGTTTTCGTCTGCGGTTG
>CAYIVF010000012.1:0-20606 GCA_964366875.1 uncultured Candidatus Saccharibacteria bacterium | reverse complement strand
CACGCCAGAGTGAACCTCAAAATTGAGGAACCAGAAGGCGGTCGTGCTCCAAGAGCTGAGAGAAAAGAAGTCTCAGAAGAAATCGAAAATATTTCTCTGTAATCTTTACAGAAAAACAAAAAAGCGTTATTATAAATCAACGCTTTTTTGTTTATGATTAAATTTGATATTATTACAATTTTTCCAGACATTTTCAGCTCTTATTTAAAAGAGAGCTTGATTTCCCGCGGCCAAAAAAAGAAGTTTATAAAAATAAATGTGCATAATTTGAGAAAATGGACAAAAGGAATTCATAAACAAGTTGACGACAGGCCGTTTGGCGGGGGATTGGGAATGGTGTTAAAAGTTGAGCCGATTTATAAGGCAGTAAAACAAATAAAGAAAAACAGAAAAACGAAGGTGATACTTTTTACTCCTCGCGGCAAAAAGTTTAATCAGCAAATTGCTTATAAATTATCAAAATTGAAACAAATAATTTTTATTTGCGGAAGATATGAAGGGGTTGATGAAAGAGTGGCAAAAAACATTGCGGATATGGAATTATCAATAGGGGATTACGATTTAATGGGTGGCGAGCTTCCGGCAATGGTGGCAATAGAAACAATTTCCCGGCTTGTTCCCGGAGTTTTGGGAAAGCCCCAGTTGTTAAAAGAGAGAATTACTAAAGCCGGCGGATTTTTAGAATATGCGCAATATACGCGTCCCGAAGTTTTTGAACCCGCAAAAGGCAAAAAGTGGAAAGTCCCTAAAGTTTTATTATCCGGCAACCACAAAAAAATAAATGAGTGGAAAAAAGCCCACGGCAAAGTCATTGAAAAATAATAATTTTTGTGGTAAAATCAAATAAATTAAGGGTGTGTAGTCCCGTACGGCGCGGGGAAGGTCTGTAAAACCTTTGTCCACTGGACCCAGGTGGTTCGACTCCACTCACACCCACATAAAATGCCGATGTAGCTCAGGCAGCAGAGCATACGCATGGTAAGCGTAAGGTCCGCAGTGCAAATCTGCGCATCGGCTCATATATGCGGAAATAAGAATAATTTTTTGCACGCCTCGCCCACAGCCTAGGTCGGGAGCTCCCGCTTCGCGGGAAGCTCTCGCGACCCGAACCCGAACAAAAAATTATTCTTATTTCCGCATAATTTAAAAAATAAAATAAATAATTATGCCAGCAAAAAAACCATTTATAAAATTGCAGTGCAGTGTTTGTAAAAAAGTAAATTATTTTACCAAAAAAACCAAGAAAACCGCAGAAAAAAAATTAGAGCTGTCAAAATTCTGCAAATGGTGCAAAAAACACACACCGCACAAGGAGGCGAAGCGATAAAATTATTGTGCGACAAAATTAAGCCCGAGTTTGCAATTCGGGTTTTTGGTTGAAAAATTGTGTTTATTGTGGTATTTTGTACTTAATGGGGGTGTAGTTCAATGGTAGAATTGTGGTCTCCAAAACCACTGATCAAGGTTCGAATCCTTGCGCCCCTGCCAGTTTGCTATTTATGCAGAACAAGAAAAAGAAAAACTTAAATTTCTCCGTTAACGACCTAATTCTATTTTGCATACATTCTATAAGCTCTAACAACGAGCAGTGCAGTTTTGAACGTTTGGTAAAAGAATCTTTTACCTTGTTTCCGGAGACATTGAAGTTTGACAGGTATCCAATTTGGCCGGATTCTCGGAAATTAGACAGGCCGTTACGCGCCTTAAGAAAAGAAAAACTGATAATAGGCGACCCAAAGACAATATTTATGCTTACTAAAAAAGGCGAGAAAAAAGCTTCAGAGATTTTCAGGGCTCTAAGACAAGGAAAACTACTCTAAAATCAGAAATAAGCTTATTTCCGACATAAAATAAATGAACTTAATTGATTCCTTAATTTTAGAAGGGTGGTTAAAGACAGATAGTATTATTAGAGCGTTTAGGAAAATAAAAAGAGAAGAATTCGTTCCGGAAGAATTAAAAGGTTCGGCAGAATTAAATGAAGCCCTGCCGATTGGTTTTGGCCAGACGATTTCGCAACCATTAACGGTTGCTTTTATGTTGGAATTATTGCAACCCGCGGCGGGAGACAAAATATTAGATATTGGTTCTGGTTCCGGATGGACAGCAGCGCTTTTAGCTGAAATAGTTGGTAGAAAAGGAAAAGTTGTTGCTATAGAAGTGATTTCAAAGCTAAAAGAATTTGGCGAGAAAAATGTTGCTAAGTATGGTTTTATAGATAAAAAGATAGTTGAATTTATCTGCGCTGACGGTTCAAAAGGGTTTAAAAAGGAGTCGCCCTATGATAAAATATTAGTGTCGGCCGCGAGTTCTTTGGGCATCCCGGAAGAATTAAAAAATCAGCTGAAAATTAAAGGCAAATTAGTTTGCCCTATTGGTAATTCAATTTGGCTGTTTATTAAAAAAAATGAAAAAGAGTTTGAAAAAAAAGAATACCCCGGTTTTGTTTTTGTTCCGCTGGTTTGAAGCTCAAGACTTTTCTAAAATAGAGACAAAAACCCTTAAGAAGATTACATCAGTAATCGGTATTTTATTATTGGCGGCGTTTTTATTTGTTTTTTTCGAAATATATATACCTATAAACCCAATATCTCATGAAACAATTACCTATACGGTGCCAAAGGGGTGGGGAGACCATGATATTGCCAAAGATTTAGAAAAGTTAGGCATAATAAGAAGCGATTATTTTTTTAGGTTTTATGTTATAATTTCTCTTCAATATTCAAGTTTGCAGGCTGGAAAATATAATTTATCGCCAAGAATGTCTACCTACAAAATTGTAAAAAAAATGGTTCAGGGCGATGTGTTAAAAAACAAGCTTGTCATTCCCGAAGGCTGGGATATAAAAGACATAGCAGAATACTTAGAATCAAAAGGAATTTGCAGCAAAGACGATTTTATTCAGTTATCTAATAAAGATTTTAGCCAAGAGTTTGATTTTCTTAAAGATAAGCCAAAGAACGTTGGCTTAGAAGGTTATCTTTTTCCAGATACGTACGAAGTTTCAGAAGGTCAGACTTGCCAAGATATTATAATAACTATGCTGGCTAATTTTGAAAAAAAGCTGACACCCGAGCTGCGAGAGCAAATCATAAATCAAGAGAAATCTATTTTTGATATAGTGACAATGGCTTCTATGATTGAAAAAGAAGTAAAAACATTAGAAGACAAAAAGATTGTTTCGGGTATCTTGTGGAAAAGATTAAAAATAGGCATGCCCTTGCAGATAGATGCGACCATAAATTACATTACAGGTAAAAACGATCCTGGGGTTGCCATAAAAGACACTAAAATTGATTCGCCGTATAATACATATAGATATAAAGGACTGCCCAAGGGCCCTATTTCAAATCCTGGCATAGATTCTATTGCAGCTGCATTAAATCCTACAGATAGTCCATACTGGTTTTATTTATCAGACGGAAGAACAATATTTAGCAAAACCTTAGAAGAGCACAACACAGCTAAAGCAAAATATTTGGGCTCTTGACATATAGAACAAGATAGATTAGGATACAAAATATAATTAATAATCCGCAGACAGCAGGTACCCTGAGTTTATCGAAGGGATAATCCCTGCCGAGGATAAACATTATTTTAGTGTTTGTTTGTCTGCGGTAAAACGCAGTTTTTTTATTATGGCGCTTACTAAACAGCAAAAAACAAAGCAGATAAAAGATGTAAAAGAAAAGCTCTCAAAGCAAAAATCAGTGATTTTTGTTGATTTTAGCAAGGTTTCTTCAAAGGACATGTTCGGCTTGAGGAGAGCTTTAAAAGAAGCCGGGTGTAATCTCAAAATAGCTAAAAAGACATTAATAAGAATTGCTTTCGGCCAGTCAAATATTTCTTTCTGGAACAAGATGAAATCTATCATTCCGGGCCAATTAGCATTGGTTTTCGGCATAGAAGACGAAATAGCTCCTGCAAGAATTTCAAACAAGTTTGCAAGGGAGCACGAGAACTTCAAGATTTTGGGCGGAATATTTGAAAATAGATTTATTGACAGAGAAAAAGTTTTAGCATTAGCTAATTTACCTTCAAGAGAAGAGTTATTGCAAAATATAGTGGGGGTAATTGCCAGCCCGCTTTCAGGTTTTGTAACAGTTTTACAAGGCAATATTAAAGGTCTGGTAATAATATTAAGTAAAATTAAAAAATTATGACAGAAGAAATGGAAAAAGTAGAAGTGCCAGCCAAGTTTGAAAAATTGGTTGAAGAAATAGAGAAGATGTCAGTTTTAGAGTTAGCTGAATTAGTCAAAGTTTTAGAAAAGAAGTTTGGCGTTTCAGCCGCCGCTCCAGTAGCAGTGGCCGCAGTAGCAGATGCCGCCGCTCCAGCTGAGGAAAAAACATCTTTTAATGTTGAATTAAAGGATGTTGGAGCTCAGAAAATAGAAGTAATTAAAGTTGTCAGGGATGTAACTGCTAAGGGCTTGAAAGAGTCTAAAGATTTAGTGGATGCCTCAGCAGCTGGAACAGCTCAAATGATTAAAGAGGGAGTAAAAAAAGAGGAAGCAGATGAGATTAAAAAGAAATTTGAAACCGCAGGAGCAAAAGTGGAAATTAAATAAAAAAGTAAAAAACAGGGGGTTTCCCCTGTTTTTTTGTTATAAAAATGTTAAAATTACTTAATGGACGATTAGCTCAGCTGGTTAGAGCGTTGCATTCACATTGCAAAGGCCGCAGGTTCGAGTCCTGCATCGTCCACTAAATTTTATGGCAGCTGTATACAAAAAACTTCACTGGACCGAGCACTCAAAAATTAAAATGAGGCAGTATGGGCTTTCAAAACAAAAGTTGCTGGGCATACTTTACAGGCCAGAAAGAAAAGAGCAGGGGATTGTACCGGGGACAACTGCTGTGATGAAAACAAATAACAAATTTAAAAATAAATGGCAAAGGAAAGCTCCTGGAGAAATATGGCTCATGTACAAAGACGTCAAAGATTTAAGAAAAATAATCAGCGCCTGGCGTTATCCTGGAATTTCTAAACCCGGCGAGGAAATTCCAATACCCGAAGATATCCGCCAGGAAATATTAAGAGAGGAAGCTTAATTTTATTGTGCGACAATATATTTAAGTAAATAATATGGATACAAATAAAATCATAGGTTATATTTTATTGGCCGCGGGTCTCTTGCTCATAGTTTGGACAATCTACCAGTCGTATAATATTTTTACCGCAAAAGTTTCAGCTCCCTTTATTTTTAGAGTTCAGGCAGTTGCAAAGACATCGGAAAGCGCCGGAGGAAATTTGCAAGAACTATTGCAGCAGCAAATGCAGCAAGAGCTTCAAAAACAAATCGGGCAGATATTACCCGCGGACACAATTCCTAAAATTTTAAACCTGGTAAGCTGGTCAATTTTAGCAGGTATTTTAATCTTTGCGGGAGGAACAGTGGCGGGCATTGGCATAAAAATGGTAAAATAACAAAATGGAAGATACCCCAAAAAGACTGCAAGCAAATAGGCAAGATAACATCTTTTCTTTGTGGGTTTTGTGGCAGTTTTACGAAGTGCCCAAGTTTTTGTTGCAGGTCTGGAACAACTATTTTATGTTCGCATCTAACTTCTTTTCAGTGAAGATGCTTTTGAAAACGTTCTTTGCTCCGTGGAGAAGGTACAACTGGAGGTATCCCAAAGGATTTGATTTAACAGAGTTTTTCAATACATTTGTTTCCAATGCGTTTTCCCGTGTTTTGGGAGCCTTAATGAGGATTGTTTTGATTATAATTGGAATTCTCTTGCAGGTTTTTGTTGCCATAGCCGGCCTAATAATTTTTACAGGCTGGCTTTTAATCCCCCTTATTATTATCGCGGGATTTTTATTTGCTCTAATGTTCTGATATGTTTAATTTTGATTTTCAAAAAACAGCGGTCTTACAGGCAGTAAGGAGACAAAAGTTTCCGCTTTTTAAGTTTGCGAAATTTTTCAAAAACTTTTTTTTGGTAATGTTAGTGTTGTCTTTGTGCCTTTTGGTTTTTTCTTTTGCTAATTTATTTTCGGGAACCGCTGCAGCAAGAATGGTTGCTTTGTTTTTGTCTTTTTATTTAGTTTTTAATAACCTGTATCTTTTTTCAGAGTTAAAAATTAAAAGGCCGAAAATTCCGGAAAGCGATAATTTGGCTGAGTTTTTAAGTTTTGACGCAACGAAAATTGTGGTTGACGCAATAAGCTTTTGTAAAAAAAGAAAGCTCGTTGTTAATTCTTCCTCTCTTTTTTATTTTGCTTTAAAATCAAGCAAGGATATTGCTTTAATTTCTCTTAGGCTCGGGTTAGACATAAAAAAACTTCAGGATGATTTGAAAAACTATTTAGAAAAATCACAGAGGCAAGACCAGTCTGCAGGACTTTTTTCTAAAGACTTCCAAGACACTATAACAGAAGCTATAAAGCTCTCAAAAGACAGGGGCCGCAATACTATTGGAGAAAAAGATATTTTAGTTGCTTTGGCAAACTGTGACGATTTCTTTAAAAAGGTTTTAATTGATTCTGATTTAAAAAAAATAGATGTTGAGAATATAACTTTGTGGTTGGATTCAGCCGAAGACTTTTTGGAAAAAAATAGAAAGTTTTGGACATATGAGAACTTAGCTAAAAAAGGCTCATTGGGAAAAGATTGGGCTTCGGGGTACACCATAAATTTAGACCAGTTTTCTGTTGATTGGAGAAAGGTTGTTTCTAGATGGACGTTTAAAGAAATAATAGGCCACAAAAAAGAAATAGAGGAAACTGAGATGGTTTTGGCAAGGTCAAAGATGAGCAACGCTCTTATTATTGGCGATCCCGGCACAGGGAGAAAGAGCATAGTGGAAGCTTTAGCTCAAAAGTGCTATTTAGGCTCAAGCTTGCCTGAGCTAAATAACAAAAGAGTAGTAGAGTTAGACGTTGTTTCATTGTCAGCTGAAGTGCAGGATTTTGAAAAGCTGGAAGCTCTTTTAGACCAGATATTTGGAGAAGTTTTGGCTTCGGGAAACGTTATATTAGTAATTGATGAATTGCAGAATTTTGTTGGTCAGGATGTGCAAAAACCGGGAGCTGTTGATATTTCCGGCATACTTTCAAAGTATTTAGCCATACCCAGTTTTCAATTTGTTGGCATAACATCTTATGACGGCCTTCACAGAAATATAGAGCGCAACCCTTCTTTCGTGGATTTTTTCAGGAAGATTGAAGTGCAGGAGATTTCAGAAACCGAAACAATAAGGGTGCTGCAGGGTTCTGCCCTGGAGTTAGAGTATAAGTATAAAATGCTGATATTGTATCCAAGTATTAGAGAGATAGTGAACTTAACAGGCAGATATATGCCCAGTTTGCCTTTTCCTAAAAAGGCGCTTGATATTTTAGACGAGGCAGTAGTTTACGTGCAGACCTTAAAAGGAAAAATAGTGATGCCTCACCATATAGCCGAACTCATTTCTAAAAAAACAGAAATACCGGTAGGCAAGATGGAAGCCAAAGAAAAGGAAACCCTGCTTAATTTAGAAAAATTAATTCACAATAGGATTGTAAATCAGGAAGAGGCGGTAAAAGAAATATCTATTGCCATGAGAAGGGCAAGAGCGGGCATTAGTTCTAAAACCAGGCCCATGGGAACATTTTTGTTTATGGGGCCTACGGGCGTTGGTAAAACAGAAACATCAAAAGCTTTAGCCCAAATTTATTTTGGAGCGGAGGAAAAAATGATACGACTGGATATGTCAGAGTTTCAGGCAATTTCAGATATTCCGCGCCTGATTGGAGCTGTAAGTCCTGTAGAAATGCAGGGGCTTTTAACTACGCCTGTCAGAGAAACTCCCTTTTCTCTGGTTTTACTTGATGAAGTTGAAAAATCGCACCCAGATATTTTAAATTTGTTCTTACAGGTTTTAGACGAAGGCCACATTACAGACGGCCAGGGCAGAAAAGTTGTTTTTACAAATACCATAATTATTTGCACCTCAAACGCTGCCGCCGATATAATTTTTAAACAAGTTGAATCCGGCCAAGCAATTGTAAAAGACAAACTTTTAGGCACTCTTTTTGAAAGAGGCACGTTTAAGCCGGAATTTGTTAACCGCTTTGACGCCACTGTTATTTTTCATCCTTTAACAAAAGAAAACTTATTGCAAATAGCTCAGCTATCTTTACAAAGCTTGCAGAAAAACTTAAAGGAAAAAGAAATTGATTTTGAAATTACAGAACCCTTAAAAGAAAAAATAGTTGAACTGTCTTACAAGCCAGCTTACGGCGCCAGAGAAATGAGAAGGGTGATACAAGACAAAGTAGAAAACGCTGTTGCCCAAGCCCTGTTAAGCGATAAAATTAAAAAAACAGATAGATTTCAAATTGACCCGGAAACCTTTGAGTTGATTGTTAACCAAGCATCCTAGGCGTTATTGACAAAGATTCTTTTAGGAGCGATAATACAACAAGAATCAAAAATGCAGGAAATAATCAGTGAAAAAAATAATTTAAACCTTCAGGCCGGCTTATTGCTAGCACTGCTTTTGTTAGGCCGCAGGCCAGGAGGTTTTTGATAAATACATAAATAAACATAAATAAAATAAAAACTCTGCATCAAAAATCCTCCAGGCCGGAGGATTTTTGATTTGGGGCTTTTAGCCCTTTGTCCTTTTCTAACTATTGGTACTTTTTGCAGGAGGCCTAACATGTGCGATTGCCGTGATGGAAACTTCGTTGTTCCTATAAGACCAGCCGCCGGAATGGGTTGGTGGCTCGGTCAGGTGCTTAGCAGGGAAGGCCGTTTTTACAGGATAAACATCCTGTGGGTTCAGGTTTCTGAGTACAATGGCGGCAATGTGATACACTCTCTGGGCGAATACGTCAGAAAGTTTGATACTGCAGCAGAGGCTATGGATTATCTGGCATCTATTGGCGTTGCCGTTTCAGTAAATTAGTACCGCAACAGCTTAGGCTCCACTTTGTGGGGCTATTTTTTTGCAATAAAAAAGCCCCGCAGCAACCGAAGTCGCCGGGAGCCTGAAACCTATTGAATCCGCCATGCGGCAGATCTACTCTTTGCCAGGAGGTGCGAGGTCCAATCCCCAGGGAGCAAAGATTGTTCCAGTCGCGCCTTCATTGACATAGCCGATTTCGATCGGGTCGTAGTAACCCTCTTCGTCGTCAATCGGAGTTTTGCATCCGATATCCATGACCCTTTGCACTTCGTTTTTCGGTATGATGACGACGTAGCCGATTCCGCAATTGAAGGTTTCGGCAGCGTCCTTTCTTGCCATGCCGATTTCCAGCATGAAACGGAAAAGCGGCGGGATTCTGTCCTCGGGCAGCCAGCTGTGTACTGTGTAGCTGTATCGTTTGTCTGAACCCAGCTTGCCAATGCCGCTGCCGGTAATCGGCAGAAAGGCGTGGACATCGACTTTAGCTTCAAGCAGAGCATCCACCAATCCAATGTACGAGCGTGTAGGAATCAGGGCTTCCTCTCCGACAGTTCTGCCGTTGAGTTTGGTTAAGAAGTTGTCGGGCAGGGTCATTACCCGCCGAATGACCGGCGAGATCCCGTTTGCATGCAAGCCGGACGAAGAAAAACCGATCAGGATGTCGCCGGGTCGGACTTTTTCTCCGGTCACGTAGCGGCGAAAAGGTGTCGCGATGCCGATGACAGCAACGCTCATCGAGGGAGCGTATTTGACCGGCGGCTCGGCTTTCATCAGATATTTGTAGGCAGGCGACTCGCCTTGACCTAATGAACATCCGGCCATGAAACAGGCGCGTTCGAAACTTGCAGCTAATGCCCTTGCCTGCGGAGTTCCGAAAAACTCGTCCGAGCCGCAGGACACTTCGTCGGTAAGGATGACCGGCATGGCGCCGTGGGCGGCATTATCGTTGGCTCCCATCAGGAAAGCGTCGATGCCGAGTCCGCCGAAATGGAATTGCCCAGTTTGGTCTTCGAGTCCAAGCTGGTTTAGTAGCATAGCAATCCATGCCTTGTTGCCCAAACCTTCCTTGGTAGCCACCCAGATTACGCGGCGTTCATCGCCTGTGTATTCGTAGCCAACCCCGTGGCTATTAGTCGCCGGAATGATGGAGACATTCCGGCGTTGCGACAAGTACATGGTCTTGCGGGCCACTTCACACATCAAGTCCTTGAACGGCTTAATTACGGAGTAGTCCACACCTGCCAGAGCGTTTTCATTTCTCTCACGAGTTGTGTTGGTAGACATGGTACACTCTCTGTCTTTCTGTTCCAATCACCCGAAAATATCCGAAACGAAATCGGAAAGTAAATTTTTTAGGTGCTAACTAAAGTTTAGCAAATATGAATTAAAAGTCAAATTTTCTATTGTGCGACAATGAGAATAAAATTAGCTGTGGATAAAGAGTGGAGAAATATGTTCATTTGCGAACAAAATATGTATTTGGAGAAAAGTGTTGACCAAAGCCTATAAAATGGGCTATAAATAAGATGAAGTGGGTAGTTGTGGATAAGTGTGGGAAAAGTCATTAAACCTGTGGATAAGTAATAACATGTTAATAGGTCAATACGAACACACAATTGATAATAAAAAGCGATTAGCTCTGCCTGCTAAATTCAGAGGCGAGCTTGGAGCTCAGATAATAATTACTCGCGGCATTGAGTCCTGTCTTGCCGTGTATACAGAAAAAGAATGGAAGGTAGTATCGGAGAGATGGGGAAGTCTTACTATAAGCCAGCCCGAAGCAAGGTCTTTTACCAGAATGATGTTAGCTGGAGCTATGGAGGTTTCTTTAGATAAGTTAGGCAGAATACTTATTCCAGATTACTTAAAAGAATACGCCGGCTTAAAAAAGAATGTGGTAATTTGCGGTTTGTCTAACAGGTTAGAAATCTGGGATTCTGTAAAATGGGAAACATATAAAAAGAAAGCGGAAAAAGGAGTAGATGAAATTGTTTCAAAATTAGGAGGATTAGGGATATGATACACATTCCAGTTCTTACAAAAGAAGTATTGCAATATTTAGACCCTGGTCAGAACGAAAACTTTATTGATTGCACAGTGGGGCAAGGCGGTCATGCAAAGCTAATTTTAGAAAAGTCAGAACCCAAAGGAAAAGTTTTGGGAATTGATTTGGACTTGCAGCAGATTAAAAACAGCGAATTTCTGATGGCGAGTTCCAGGGGCAGATTGATTTTGATAAATGATTCTTATGCTAATTTGCAAGAGATTGTTGAGAAAATAAATTTTCCTCAGGTTAACGGAATTTTAATTGACCTGGGAATATCGTCAGAACAATTGGAAAGTTCGGGCAGAGGATTTTCATTTTTAAAAAACGAGCCGTTGGATATGCGCTATGATGCGGTGAACAACAGCCTTACGGCAGAAAAAATTATAAATGAATGGCCAAAAGATAAAATAGAAAAAATTTTAAAAGAATACGGAGAAGAAAAATTTTCAAGAAAAATTGCGAAAGAGATTGTAGAGAGAAGAAAGCAGGGGAGGATAAAAACTACGTTCGGGCTTATAGAAATTATAAAAGACGCAACGCCATGCGCATATTGGAGAGGAAAAATTCATTATGCGACAAGAACTTTTCAAACATTAAGAATCGCAGTTAACGATGAATTAGAAAATGTAAAAAAAGTTTTGCCCGAAGCAATTTTAGTTCTGAACCCTGAAGGAAGATTGGTTGTCATATCATTCCATTCTTTAGAGGACAGAATTGTTAAAGATTTTTTCAATAAAAAAGCAAAAGAGGGAGTAATAAAAATATTAACGAAAAAGCCAACAACTGCAGGGTTCCAAGAGCTTGGAAAGAATCCCCGCTCGCGCTCCGCAAAGTTGAGAGCAGCTATAAAAATTTTATGACAACAGCAGCCCTAAGTTATTCTCGCATAAGTTTGCCTTCAATAAACTGGAAGATTGTTTTCTTTGCGTCGCTTCTTATGTGCTCGTCTCTTTTGGTTTTTTATGCTTTGCAGATAAATGCTTTAACAAAAGGAACATATTTGATAAACAGCTACGAAAAAGAGATTAACGGTCTTTATCGTGAAAACGGTAATTTAGAAGTTAGTTTTGCAGAAAGCGGCTTTCTGGGACAGGTGTTAGCTAAAACGCAGGAGATGAACTTTTTAAAGACTACCTCGGTAAAATACATACAAATTTTAGACGCTTCTTTCGCCTCAGCTAATCGCGACAATATGAGATGAAAAATTGGCGGATAAATGTAATCTTAGTTTTAATCTTTATCTTTTGGGCAGCTATTATCAGCCGCCTGTTTTTTCTGCAAATTTTAAACCATAAGCTTTTTCAGGCGCAGGCTTTGGGCCAGCAGGTAGCTTTCAAAAGCATTCAAGGCTCAAGGGGCGAAATATTTTTTGAGAACAGCCAGGAAAATAAAGGGAGCCAAGGTTCAGGAGAAGTAAAAAGCCTGGCTATCAATAAAGATGAATGGACGATTTCTGTAATGCCGCAAGATATTCAAGACAAGTCTATTTTTGCCGAAACTCTTGCAAAAAACATCGGAGGACCCAAAGGGTACCCCAAAGAACAAATACTTTTAAAATTAGATAGTCAGGATTCTTATCAAGTTTTAAAAAAGGGTCTATCATCTGATGAGTTAGATAAAATAAAAGCGTTAAAACTAAAAGGTTTATCTTGGCAAAATGAGCCCGCGAGATTTTATCCGCAAGAAAGGTTAGCCTCGCAGGTTGTAGGCTTTTTGGGCGGAGAGGGTTCGGGCCAGTATGGCGTTGAGGGCTATTACGAGGATATTTTAAAAGGCAAATCAGGCATTAAAGAAGAGAAGAAAGGTTTAGACTCAATTTTTTCAAACGATAGCCAAGTATCCTTGGATGGCTCAGATATTTATTTAACCATTGATTACAATATACAGTTTCAAGCAGAATCTCTGTTAAAAAAGACAGCTGATGATTTAAATATAGAAGCAGGGCAGATAATAGTTTTAAAACCAGATTCTGGCAGAATATTAGCCTTGGCAAATTTTCCTTCTTTTAATCCCAATCAATATTCTAAAGAAAAGAATTTAGATGTTTTTCAAAATGGAGCTGTGCAAAAACTTTTTGAGCCAGGTTCTGTAATGAAACCATTCACTATGGCAATTGCTTTAAACGAGGGAAAAATAACGCCTGACACGACTTTTGTTGATTCTGGTTTTGTGAAATTCGGTTCTTATACAATTCATAATTTTGATAACAAAAAATATGGCGAGCAAACAATGACCCAGGTTCTGGAAAACTCAGTAAACACCGGGGCAGTGTTTGTTTCGCAGTTAATACCCCATAAAACGTATTTTGATTATATTGATAAATTCGGTTTTACTGAAAAAACAGGAGTTGATTTGCAGGGAGAAGTTTTTTCGCGCAACGAAAACTTAAAGAACGGGCAAGATATAGAGTATGCGACAGCTAGTTTTGGCCAGGGTATTGAAGTAACCCCAATACAATTTAGCATGGCTTTTAGTGCTTTAGCTAACGGTGGGAAATTAGTAAAACCATATATAGTTGAAAAAATTGTAAACGGCAAAGATGAAAGTCATACAAAGTCTCAGTCGTACGATCAAATAATTTCTCAGCAAACCATTTCTCAATTAACGCCGATGTTGGTTAGCGTTGTTGAAAAGGGTTTTGGTTCTGGAGCCAAAGTGCCTGGTTACTATATAGCTGGCAAAACCGGTACTGCTGAAGTTCCGTTAAAAAACGGTAAAGGATACGAGTCTGATAAAACCATTCAAAGCTTTATTGGTTTTGGCCCAGCCTTTAATCCGCAGTTTTTAATACTCGTAAAATTAGACAATCCTAAGGTTCCCAAATCCAGCCTTTCAGCAGTGCCTGTTTTTAAAAAACTGGCTCAATACATAATTAATTATTGGCAGATTCCGCCAGACTACGATGTGAATAAAAAGTAAAAATCTCCTTGGCGAAGCCAGGGAGATTTTTAGTTGGTGGCCCCAACCGGATTTGAACCGGTGTTCTCAGCTTGAGAAGCTGGTGTCCTAGACCGGGCTAGACGATGGGGCCTGATATCACCTTATTTTTATCATAATTTTTATCGTTTGTCTATTTGAACAGTAGCTCGTTTTTGTTTTAGATGGTAAAATAGAATAATGCTTACAAGCGATTTGTTTAAAAGATATGTTTATCCTGTAGCCATCTTGGCAGGAAGCGTCATCGGTGTTGGTTTTTTTTCGTTGCCGTATATTGCTTTGAAAACCAGTATTTGGCTGGTAGCCGGGTACCTGGCGGTTTTAACCCTTGTTATTATTTTAATTAACACTATAGTCGGCGAAATTGCGCTTAAAACCCCGGATTTCAAAAGAATTCCGGGGTTTGTGGGTTTTCATCTTGGAAAATGGGCCGAGGCGGTTTCTTTGACTGCTGCAACTTTGGGAGGATTCGGTATTTTGTTGGTTTATTTAATTGTCGGCGGTGATTTTTTGGCAAATGCATTCTCGCCGATTTTTGGAGGAAGCTATCTCCTCTATGTTGTTATTTATTTTATTCTCGCTGGTATCTTTATTTATTCTGATGTAAGGGCAATTGCCAAGGTTGAATTGGGCACGATAATGTTGCTGCTTTTGACTTTGCTCATAATTTTTATAAAAGGATTTGCCAACATAAAATTAGACAACATTTTTATCGGCAGCTGGAATACGTCGGTTAAAAATTTGTTTCTGCCCTACGGCCCGATTATTTTTTCATTATGGGGCGTGGGGCTTATTCCTGAAGTGGAAGAACTTCTGAAAGGCGATAAAAAAAACATCAAAAAAATAATTACTGCTTCGGTTTTGATTACGGCTGTAATTTATTTTTTATTTATCGTTTTAATATTGGGAATTACGGGAGCAAAAACAACAGAATCGGCTTTAGCCGGGCTTAAAGAGATTTTTGGAGGGTGGATTTTATCTGCAGGGTTTCTTGTCGGAGCTGTTGTGATTTTTAACGCCTTCATATCATTGGGACTTATCTTAAAAAAGGTTTTTATGTATGACCTCGGCGTTAAAAAGATACACGCTGTTATTATTGTCTGCACTCTGCCTTTGATTCTTTTTTTACTGGGCGTAAGGTCTTTCATACCAATAATATCTTTTATTGGAGGAATATTTCTGGGAATAGACGGCATTTTAATATTGTTAATGTATAGAAAAATCAAAGGGAAAAAAGTTATTATTTATCCTTTGTCTGTAATTTTTATATTAGGCGTAATATACGAACTAGTTTATTTTATTAATTAATTATAATTATGATTTTACAGATAGCCACATTTATAATATCTATTTTTATATTGGCTTGGTTAAGTTCCAGCCTTGTAAAAACTTTGACCAAAATAGCAAGATATCTGCATTGGCGTGAGTTTATAATCGCTTTTTTTGTAATGGCTTTTGCCGCATCATTGCCTAATTTGTTTGTTGACCTTAACGCCGCCCTGAGAGGACTGCCTCAAATTTCTTTCGGAGATATTATAGGCGGAAATTTGGTTGATTTAACTTTGGTAGCGGCTATCGCCGTGTTTTTTACAAAAAAAACATTGCCGGCAGACAGCAAAATGGTTCAAGGAAGCATGCTTTTTACAATATTGATAGCTGTTTTACCAATGTTGATGATGTGGGACGGAACCTTGACCAGAGCAGACGGGTTGGTTTTAATTTTAGCTTTTGCGGCCTATACTTATTGGATTTTTTCTAAAGAGGAAAGATTCAAAAAATTCTACGGCAAAAACGCAAAGGAAGCCGACAGTCCCATAAAAGGCCCGTATGATTTTTTGATGAATTTGGCAAAAATGATTATATTGATAGCCCTTCTTCTGCTTGCTTCGCAGGGCATCGTGAGTTCGGCGCAATTTTTTTCAGCAAAGCTCGGCGTTTCCCTTTCGCTGGTCGGAATTTTGATTGTGGGTTTGGGAAATTGTTTTCCAGAAATTTATTTTTCCATTATTTCAGCCAGAAAGGGCGAGGGCTGGATGGTTCTCGGAGATTTAATGGGTTCTGTGATTATTTGCGCCACATTGGTTCTAGGTATTATCGCCATTGTGTCGCCATTTGAAATTAAAGACCTTTCGCCATTTTTTATCGCGAGGATATTTATGGTTATTTCAGCCCTGTTTTTCTATATTGTTGTTAAAACCGGCCAAAAAATTACAAAAAAAGAAGGGCTTTTACTGCTTTCTATTTATATTATATTCTTACTGACGGAAGTTTTTATTAAGTTTTAATTTATGGCCTTTTCTGAGTATACAAACAAAAATGTTCAGGACATTGTTGTCAGCGAAGTTGTAAAACTCATCTATTTTCACTATTGGAAACCTTCAAAAAATATGATAAGTTAAATCAATAATATGGATTTAACAACGATATTTTTAATTTTAATAGTGGCGGTTTTGGCAGCAACTGTTTTCTTGCTGTTGAGAAGAAACCCTTCGGCAGGCTCAGGGCAAGAGAATGGCTCCTTGCTTATGCTGCAGCAGCAGCTCGGCCAAATTGCAGAAGCAGTGGATTCAAAACTTTCTGAATCAAACAAAAATGCGCAAGAGCAATTTAAGCATTCCGCGGATATTATACGAAATGTTACTGAAAAGTTAACGCGGCTTGATGAAACAAACAAACAAGTTGTTGGGTTTGCAGACCAATTAAAAAACCTGCAGGATATTTTGAAAAATCCAAAGCAGAGGGGAGTGCTGGGCGAGTATTATTTGGAAACCGTGCTAAAAAATGTTCTGCCTCCTGGTTCTTATCAAATGCAGTATTCCTTTTCAAACGGAGAAATAGTTGATGCGGTTGTTTTTGTGGACCAGGCCGCGCAGGCGGGTAAAAGAATAATTCCCATTGATTCAAAGTTTTCTTTAGAAAACTACAACAGAATGCTGCAGACCAATGACGCTGTTGAGAAAAAAAGATTAGAAACTGCGTTTATTAATGATTTGAAGCTAAGGATTGATGAAACCTCAAAATATGTAAGGCCAGAGGAAAAAACAATGGACTTCGCCTTTATGTTTATACCCTCTGAAGCTGTATATTATGATTTGCTTATAAACAAAGTGGGAGCTATTGCAGAAGACACAAACAACCTGATTTATTATGCAGGAAAGAAAAAGGTTGTTGTTGTGTCTCCCACGTCATTTTTAGCTTATCTGCAAACAGTTCTGCAGGGGCTGCGAAATCAAAAGATATCAGAGCAGGCAAATCAAATAATCAAAGAAGTGGAAAGACTGGGAAAACATTTGTTTACGTATTCAGAACATATGAAGCGTTTAGGACAGCATTTAGATACAACGGTTTCCAGCTATAACAAAGCAGGTAAGGAACTGGAAAAAATAGACAAAGATGTGGTAAAACTTACAGCAGGGGAGTCAAAGATAGAAATTGACGAGGTCGAGCGTCCTGCGCTTGACGAATGAGATATTTTTTGCTAAACTAAAAAATTATATCACTTCGGCGAAATTAAATTTTTTTGCACGCCTCGCCCACGGCCAGCCCGAACAAAAAAATTTTAATTTCGCCTCGCTTTATTTATTATGTTGGCAGTTATAAAAACCGGGGGAAAACAATATTTAGTCCAGCCCGGAGATAAAATAAAAGTGGAGAAACTAGATAAAAAAGAGGGGGAAGAGTTTTCCTTTTCTGACGTTTTGTTAGTTGAAAAGAGTAAAAAAATTGAAATTGGAAACCCTTTGGTAAAAGATGCTAAAGTTGAGGCAAGGGTTTTGAAACATGGCAGGGGAGATAAAATAATCGTATTTAAATACAAACCAAAGAAAAGGTACAGCAGAAAAATCGGCCACCGACAGCCCTACACAGAAATAGAAATCACAGGCATTAAAAATTAAAATAAAAAATTGAAAACCCGCGACAAGCGGGTTTTTAGTTGCAGGATATTCTTATTGTGCGACAGAAGTATTGACATTGTCTTTGATGAGAGTAGAATTATAAAAAATGTGTTCGTTTCGATTTTCTGTTCATCAGCCTAAGGAGGGTGAGGAATGAGCGGAATAGCTCCTTTACAGAGGAAAAGAACCATGGTTGTTCCCAGAAGCCTATCGCCGTACGATAGAATGTTTTTGGAAGACATTACGCCATTGGGCGGTTTCAACAATGCCCATGCTCACATTGACAGGGCAGATACTTTAGATGATAAGTATCTGCGCCACATCAACACTACGACGCTGGAAGCGAGCAGTTTGCCTTTGTCTGTTAAGCAAAACTTGACCGGGGATCTGCATCGGGGTGAAGCCTATACTGAGACAGATCTCAGGGAAAGGATGTCTAGGGTGATTGAGCGGCTGATCAGTTATGGTACGACTCGACTGACCACCTGCATTGACGTTACTCCTGATATTGGCGAAAACGGGCTTTTGGCCATGAGGGTGGCCTTAGAGCTCAAAGACAAATTCGCCGACAGAATCATAATCAGGATCGGTCCCAACCCAATCTTCGGATTCAAAGAGGGGACCGAGCGATTGAAAGTTTACCAGGAAGCGGCACAGATGTCGGATTTCCTTTCCGCCTTGCCGGAAAAAGACGACTTCGTATCGCCGCTTACTCGCGACGGCAAAGTTGGATTCCGAAAACATCTGAGGGCGGTGCTCGAGTTGGGATGCACGCTGAAAAAAGAAGTTCACGTCCACCTTGACCAGGCAAATGATCCTGAAGAGGTTGGCACCGAGACCTTGGTGGATGGTTTGCGCTGGCTCGACCAGCCGCAGATTCCAGGACATCAGGGTCCGACAGTGTGGGTGATACATATGATTTCTCCATCCGGGTACTACGAAAAGAGGTTCAGTAAACTGGTTGACGGATTGTTGGAGTTCAACCTTGGGGTCATCGTTTGTCCGACTGCCGCTGTTTCTATGAGGCAGTTACGTCCGATCGGTGCGCCCATCCACAATTCCATTGCCCGGGTGCTGGAATTGTGCAAAAGGAAAGTTCCTGTCCTGCTCGGCTCCGATAATATGTGTGATGTCTTCGTGCCTCAAGGCGATGGGGATATGCTCACGGAAATCAAGGTTGCCGGTCATGCTGTAAGGTTTGCTATACCCCATGTGTGGGCGAAGCTTGCCGCTGGCGTTCCGCTTAATGAAGTTGACAGGGCAACAGTGGGCAGGGTGCTTTATCAAGACCGAAAGGCCTGCCAAAGCATTGATCCCAATTGGGAGCCCGCAATAGACTAGGTGCACAACTTCGAAATTTTTTTCGTTGAAGTGCGCAAGACCCATTTGGGTCTTTTTTGTTTGACAAAGATAAATAGTAGATTAATATAAAATATCAACCCGTTTAATCTGTCCTTTCACAAGGTGATTGTTGTATGAGTAAGCAAGAAACACCGAGGCAGCAATTCTGCGGTGATTTGGGCATTTTCTACGAAGGTTTGGCCGTTGTTGAAGTGCAGGGCGAATGGTTTCACATTCTGCCATCCGGCGAGCCGGCATATCCAGAACGTTATGAACGTGCCGAATACTTCCAAAATGAATTAGCCTGGGTTAAGGAAAAGGGAGGAAGGTGGAAGATGATAGACAGGTACGGCAAAGAAGTAAAGGACAAACATGCTTTACCTTCTGACCAACGGTGAGGCTTTTTTATTGATGAAATCTTGATAGAATAAAAAAATGCAAAAAGAAGTTGGGTGGCTTTTAAAAGAGAAATATCACAATAAGGCCACAAAAAATTTTTATAACGATATGAAAAGATTGGAGGCAGGCGAGCCATTAGATTATGTAGTCGGATTTACTGAGTTTTTAGGATGTAAAATTGATTTGTCAAAAAGACCTTTGATTCCTCGGCCGGAAACAGAATTTTGGGCAGAAAAAGCCATAGAAGAAATTAAGAAAAACAAACAGAAAAATATAAAATGTTTGGATATCTTCTCTGGTTCTGGTTGCATCGGAATAGCAGTTCTTAAAAATTTATTGCCTGCACGCCGAAGCCTTGGCGAAGGCGGGTGCGACTTTGCCGATGTTGATAAAAAGGCATTAAGGCAGATAAAAATAAACTGCAGAATAAACAATATTAATAAAAAAAGATATAAAATTATTCAATCGGACATTTTTAGCAATATAAAAGGAAAATATAATTATATTTTTACTAATCCACCGTATATTTCACTGAAAAATAAAAATAAAATTCAAAAATCAGTTTTAAAATATGAGCCAAAGCAAGCTTTGTTTGGCGGAAAAGACGGGCTTTTTTATATCAGAAGATTTTTGAAAGAGGCAAAAAATCACTTGAATAGGGGAGGTAGGATATATATGGAGTTTGATTCTAGCCAGAAAAAAGCAATAGAAAAATTATTTAAAAAATTTAGATGTAGCAACTTTAAATTTCATGAAGACCAATATGGTAAGTGGCGTTACGTTGTGATAAAATAATATAAATTTTGAAAATATGATTAAAATCAAAAGAAAGTGGATTATTATAGGGGTCGTTGTTTTAACAATTGTCGGGTATTTTGTTGTAAACGGCTTTTTGATGGGTATGCTCTTTGCTAAAACAATCGAAACTTATTTTCAGTTCCACCCGCTTTTTTATCTGAAGGCAGACGTAAGCTTGGGTCTTATCCTATTCAGCATAGTTTTTTCTTTTTTCGTTGGCTGCGTATCCGGATATTTTCCAGCAAGGGCAGCCGCAAAAATGAAACCAGTTGACGCTTTGAGATATGA
>CAYIVF010000011.1:0-21815 GCA_964366875.1 uncultured Candidatus Saccharibacteria bacterium | reverse complement strand
GGAGAGGAAAGTCCGAACACCAACGTCCTTTTTAAAGGAGTTAAAATAATAGCGGCTAACAGCCGTCCATCGTAAGATGCGAGGTGCGAACAGTGACGTGTAGATTCGAAAGAGTCTGCATTCCCTTCGGTGAAAGTTCCGCAGTAATGCGGAAGTGAAACGGCTAAATCCTTATTGGGTGCAAGAACAAAGCAGAAGATTGGGTTAATCTTATCTCATGATTCTGTTAAAAGTAGTTCGCTTGAGTTAAAAAGTAATTTTTGGCCCAGACAGATAATCGCTTAAAACAGAATTCGGCTTACGGTCTTGCTGAGACATCAAAAAGCATCCCGCTTAGCGGGATGCTTTTTGATTTGAAAAAAACAGAGAAAAGGATTAAAATAAAACATTGTTAATTTTTTAGGAATGCCTAATAACTTTTTAAACACCCAGACTAAAAGCATTAGTTCTGCTTCATTGATTTTGGCCATCTCTTATTTGACCTCAGCTATCTTAGGTTTAATGAGAGACCGCCTTTTAGCTGGTACTTTTGGCGCTGGTTCTGAGCTCGATGTTTATTATGCAGCCTTTACTGTTCCTGATTTTATTGCATTAGTTTTGGTCTTCGGCGCCATATCGGCTGCAATTATCCCTATTTTCAGTTCGTATATTATAAAATCAAAAGAAGAAGCATGGAAATATGTTTCTGCTCTTTTTAATGTGTTTTTAGGTTTCTTAATTATTGTGTGCATTATTTTTATAATTTTTGCTCCTGTTATAGTTTCTTTAATAGCCCCGGGGTTTTCGGGAGAAAAAAGAGAAATGACTGTTTTGCTAATGCGCATTATGTTCTTAAGTCCTATTATTTTAGGAGCCTCAAACATGGTAAGCGGGATTTTGCAGGTGTTTCACAGGTTCTTGGTTACAGCTCTAGCCCCAATAATGTATAACATTGGCATAATAACCGGTATCTTATTCTTTGTGCCAAGGTTTGGTTTGCCCGGACTTGCATGGGGAGTGGTTTTAGGCGGGTTTCTGCATTTGTTAATTCAGCTGCCTGCGTTTTTCTTTTCTGGTTTTAGGTACCAAGCGATTTTTGACGTAAAACACCCTGGAGTTTCAAAGACTATAAAACTTATGGCGCCACGGTCCTTAGGACTTGGAGCTGGCCAGCTAAACACCATTGCTATCACAGCTATTGGCTCTACGTTAATGTCGGGCAGTATCGCAGTTTTTAATTTAGCCAATAACTTATCGTCTATTTTAGTCAACGCGGTGGCGGTTTCCCTTTCAACTGCTGTTTTTCCTTCAATGTCTATGGCTTTTATACAAGACGGGGAAGAGAAGTTTTTACAGAAGTTTTCCAATGCTTTCCGCCAGACTGTCTTTTTAATAATTCCCATAAGTCTTTTAGTTTTGATTTTAAGAGCGCAGATAGTCAGGGTTGTTTTGGGAGCAGGTAAGTTTGACTGGATAGATACCAGGTTGACTACAGCCTGCCTTGGAATATTAGCCTTTAGCTTGTTTGCCCAAGGTCTTATCTTTATCTTATCTAAAACATTTTACGCAGCCCACAATACTAAAATTCCAGCTATTGTAAGCGGACTTACAGTGGCTTTTAACATTATTTTAAGCTTGCTCCTTGTTTGGCTTATAAAATCTTCTGTTGCGTTTTCTATATTTTTACAAACACTCTTTAGGTTAGAAGGCGTTAAAAATATGGGCATAGTCGGATTGGCTTTGGCCTATTCTGTAACAGCTATTTTAGAATGCTTTTTACTTTTATACCTGCTTTATAAAAAATTTCCCAAGCTGAAACGACCCAAAGGGTACCCCGAAACATCCGATTCTTTGTACAAAATATTGATTGCAAGCTGCATAATGGTTGTTTTTACGTTTTTAACCAGGCAGCTTTTAGTGCAGTATAACTTAATCAGTCTTCAGACTTTTTGGGAAGTGCTGCTGCAGTTAGTTCTATCTGGAATCGTCGGTGTTGCGACTTATGGCGTGGCCGCTTATTTGTTAAAATCTCCGGAAATTAAAATAATCGCCGATTCTTTTTTAAAAAGGTTTTATACCCGATAAAATAATATGGAAAAAAATACTAAAAATTTTAAGGAATTATCAAATAAGGATTTAAAAACAGCAGGAGGCAAGGGTGCTTCGCTGGGAGAGATGGTAGGCGCTGGATTTCCGGTACCGCCGGGGTTTGTTGTGCTGGCGTCTGCTTTTGATAAGTTTATGAGAGATACGGATGCCGTGGTGGAGGAAAACGCAATGCTGGAAAGAATTGATATTTCCAGCACAGAAAACGTTGAAGACCAGGCAGAAATAATGAGGGATGTTATTTTAAAGAAAAAATTTCCCGAAGATTTAGGAAAAGAAGTTTTGAAAGAATTTGATAAGTTGGGAGCAAAATACGTTGCCGTACGTTCGTCAGCCACTGCCGAGGATTCAAAAATTGACGCATGGGCAGGCCAATTAGAAAGTTATCTTTATGTTACAAAAAAAGATTTATTAAAATATGTTCAGAGGTGCTGGGCCTCTTTATACACTCCACGCGCCTTGTTTTATAGGGTTGAAAGAAAAATGCGCAGAAAACAGGTTTCCGTGGCAGTTGTAATTCAGAAAATGGTAAATTCTGAAGTTTCCGGCGTTTGTTTTACCGTACATCCTGTGACTCGCGACCCAGACCAAATGATAATTGAAGCATGTTGGGGTTTAGGTGAAGCCTTAGTGCAGGGAATTATTACTCCAGACAGCTATGTTATAGAAAAAAGCACTTTAAATATTATTGATATAAATATCGGTAATCAAGAAAAACAAATAGTAAAAGCCAAAAAAATAACTGAAGAAAAACCTGTACCTAAGAATTTAAGAGAAAAGCAAAAATTAACCGAAAAACAAATAGGGGAATTAGCCCAAATCTGCGCTGATATAGAAAAACTTTACAAAGACCCCCGCGACATAGAGTGGGCGTTAGAGCGTGGCAAGTTTTACATAGTTCAATCCAGACCAATAACTACATTATAATTTTATGGAAAATAAATGGTATCATTTTGGCAGATGGATTGAGCCGGTGCTTTCATCTGGCATCTGGTTGGATTATAAACGAACAAAGGCCTTTAATATGGGATTGGATTTTATTGAGGAAGTGAGGCAGTTAGAAGGTCATTATTTTGTTTTAAATGAAGAGATGGAGCAGTTGGCAAAGTTTGTTGAGGAAAAGATTGAAAAAGATATTAACTGGTTTGATGATTTTTTCAAACTTTGCGAGGAGGAAGAGAAAGAAGTTTTGTCGTTTGAGGGCAAAAATGATTTAGATGGTCTTTTTAATGAAATGGTTGAAGCCGCTAATGCCACTATGGCTATTGAGTTCATTGATTATTATGGACTGGAAAGGTACATAAAAAAAATTTCAGATAAATTAGGGATGTCGTTTTCTGATGTAATAAAAATAGTAAAACCCCACAAAAAAACTTTATTAATGCAGTATCAGGATGCGTTGAAAGGGCTTAAAAACGAGGAGATTCAGGATTTTGTAAAAAAATGGCAATGGGTTGGCACACACTTTTTTATGGGGACGCCCTTAACTGCAGAAAAAGTAAAAGCAGAGTTAGCTTCCCGTAAAGATGCACACAATAACTTGTTTGATGCCCCTGCTTTGCCTGCGGAATATTCTTCAATTTTGTCTATTGGCTCAAAAATGGCGTTTTTTCGGGCGCACATAGTTGAATGCATTGATAAGGTCGCATTTAGTTATTGGCCCACAATAAAGAAAATAGGCGAAGACAATGGGTTAAGTTGGCAAGAAGTTATAAATTTAACCCATCATGAACTTATTAAGCTTAGAGATAGTAAAGTTTTGCCAAAAAATTTTAAAGAAAGAAAAAATGGGTTTGGTTTAATTAGTAAAAATGGAAACGTATATGTTATCACCGGCAATGACTTAAAAAAAAGTCTGGAAGAATGCGAAGAAAAAATTAGCTCTGATATAACCGAGATAAAGGGTACAGTTTCTTACCCTGGAAAGGTTAGGGGAGTGGTAAAAATTATTGAGGAATCAAAAAACATTTCTAAATTAAAAAAAGGCGACATACTTGTTGCTAACGAAACAACCCCGGATTATATTATCGGAATGAGAAGAGCTGGAGCCATAATAACCAACCAGGGAGGCGTCACTTCTCACGCGGCAATCAATAGTAGAGAAATGAAAATTCCCTGTATAATCGGCACTAAAATAGCCACAAAGGTGCTTAAAGACGGGGATTTGGTGGAGGTTGATGCGTATAAAGGAATAGTTAAAATAATAAAATAAAAAAACATAAAAAACACATTTTAATTTTATGAATGGGGAAATGATAAAAATTTGGACAAGGGATTATAACCTTAATTTTATGACTACTGTAGTTTGGTGTTTGAATTTCGATTCTTTAAAGTTTCTAAAACGTTCATTCAAAAGCGCTCTGGCTGAAGGCGATTCCGGAAAAACTTCTTTTTGGATGGCAGAAAATGAACAGAATAGTTTTAATAGGATAATTACTCAATCATTTTTGAGAAATATTAAAAGTTTTGAAAAATATCTGCTTTTTTATGAAAAAAGTAAAGAAAGATTCACCGATGTTTCTAGGAAGATTAATTCTACTAAGCTGAAAAAACAATATAACCATTCCTTGGGTAAAATTTATAAAAATTTTGAAATCAATCATTGTCAATTTATGCTGGTTGGCCAATGGATTGCTTTTAACCTAATTGAAATTATCCCTGGATTTTTAAGGCAAAAATTATTAGAAGAAAAAATCAAATTAGAACAAATTAACAAGATAATCCCCATTGTTTTATTTCCTTCAAAAGACAAAGCCGTTTCAAAAATGGAAGAAGAAATATTCAAAATCGCCTTAGATTTTAAAAGAGGATTATTATCTGATAATAAAAGAGGGGAAGCTGTAAAATTATTAGTTAAAAAATACGGCTGGATTCCTGCTATAATTCCTGAAATTCCTCTGTGGGATGAGAAATTTTTCCAGAACAGAATCAAAGATGCGACAAAAGACCCTAATTTAGAGGAAGCAATCCAAAAAATAGCTGATTCAAAGAAGGAGAAACAGAAAATGAAAAATAATTTCAATAATATTTTGAGGCAATACCCGAAATTAAGAGAGCTGTTTTTAATAGCTCAAAAGCTTACCGATTTGAAAGACGAAAGAGATGAAGCACGAAGGTTTGCTTATTTTCTCGTTCGTCCTTTGTATTACGAAATTGCCTCTCGGGCAAAATTAAAGATAGATGAGCTAGTGATACTCTCTCCTACAGAAATTTATAATTTTCTCCAGAAAGAGAAACTGCCAACTCTAGAAGAAATAAACCAGAGAAAAAAGAACTTTATTGTCTATGTTTTGAATAAAAAATTCAAAATTTATTCCGGGAAACAGGCAGCTGATTTTTCTAAAAAATATCTTATTAGCAAAGAAAAAATTGAAAAAGAAAGTTTTTCTGGCATAATTGCTTCGCCTGGTAAAGTAAAGGGGATAGTAAAAACAGTATTAGATAAAAAAGATTTATATAGAGTAAGGGAAGGAGAAATTTTAGTAGCCATAACTACCCATCCCGATTATCTATCGGTAATGAAAAAAGCAAAAGCTATTATTACTGACGAGGGCGGTTTGACTTCTCACGCCGCTATTGTTTCTCGGGAGTTTAAAATTCCCTGCATCGTTGGTACCAAAATCGCTACCAAAGTTTTAAAAGACGGCGACCTTGTGGAGGTTGATGCGGACAAGGGCGTTGTAAAAATTATCAAAAAATTCAATGGTTCATAAGCCGCTATATAAAAATTATTTTGCGAGAGACTTTACTTTGGCTATGATAGAAATATGGTGGAGAGGCGAAGTTATTAATCCAAAAATTTGGACTGATAAAAAACAACCATATTTACCGTATATTGTTTTTGAAAATATAGGTCCTGTTATAAATGGATATTATAATCCTCAGGGTGTAAAGTGGTGCGAGCAACTTCTTATAGACAGAGTGGAACAGACAGGCAGTTTTGATTTTGCCGAAATTCCTTTCAGAAGAGAACTTGAAAAATTAAAACCCATTTACGAAAAACAGCCAGTGCTTGATAAAAAAAATCTCCTTATTTTTTTGAAACAGTGCGAGGCAATCTGGCCATGGTTTGAAGCAGTGTGGTGGGGTTGGGAATCTGAGCTATACGATAAGCATAAAACTATCCTTAAAGAGCAATTTACCAGATTAATAAAACTTAGAGACGAGTCTCAGGTTTTTGTTCCCGGGGCTGAGGCAACGATTCGTAAATCATTAAAAAAAATCTATCCACTGTTCGGTGATTTAGTTGCTTTGATAAAAATAGAAGAAATTGCCAAAAACAATCCGCCATCAATAAAGATTTTAAAAAAAAGAGCTTCTGGATATTTTTTTACAGATAATCAGCTTTTTGTGGGAAAGACTAGAAATTTCATTGAAAACAAATTTAATATAAAACTAGAGAAAATAGTGGAAACCGATAGCATTAAAGAATTTAAGGGACAACCTGCGTTTAGGGGAACAACTAAGGGAACAGTAAAAATTGTGTATGGCGTGCGTCATATAAATAAAGTTAAGGTGGGCGATGTGATTGTGGCTCCGATGACTCTCCCCGATATTTTACCGGCAATGAAAAAAGCTGTTGCCTTTGTTACAGATGAAGGGGGTGTCGTCTGTCACGCAGCCATTATTGCAAGAGAAATGAAAAAACCCTGCATCGTTGGCACCAAAATCGCAACAAAAGTTTTGAAAGACGGAGACTTGGTAGAGGTGGATGCGAATAATGGGATAGTGAGGATATTAAAAAGGGGTTGATACAATAAAATACTTTGCTATTGACATTGTTAGTAGATAGTGATATAATTAAAATGTTGAACTTTGACAATCTGGTTGGTCCAGATTGATCGGAAACCCTGTTTTGGAACCTGTTTTTTGAGGGAGGTGTGCGATGGAGTTCGAACGCGAACAAGCGATGGCAGTAATGGAGGCACCGGTTAGGCGGCCTGACAAAGACCGCACGGTCGAGGTGTTTGTTTTCAGGCATGGGTCTCGGCAACAGATTGACGGCCGTGGCTACACTTGTTGGAGTCCGGATTCGTCAATCACGCTGAAGGGCGAGGAGCAAATGAAGGCTGTGGTCGCAAGGAACCCCGGCCTGAAGGAATGCACCGTTTTCGCCGCTAGTCCGCTTCCTCGGGCCGTCCAGTCGCTCTGCGTCATGATGCTTGAACTTGGGCATCCGCCACAGAGGTTGGATGAGATCATCTACGAAAACGGCCTCAAGTCCCTGTATCCCTCGGCCTGGTACAACGAGGACCCTAACGTTACAGTCCGTCAGCAGTGGTTCAAGGAGCCCGAGCTTGTGGAGCAGGATGGCGCTGCGATTTTTCGCGCCATTCAATCCATCGCTATGACGGTTTCCTGCCGCGATAACACGGGGGCGCTATGCATTTCGCATGGCGGGCCGTTGGACGCCGCCGTTGCATTTGCCAGGAAGAGCGACTTGAGCTTGGCCGTTTTTGATAAGGGAGCTTTTTCCAAAATCCGGGATTTCAGGACCGGCGAGGGCGTCGTGTTCACCTTTAACCGCGACAATCGTTTAGTTGGCATTGAGGAGCTTCGGCTCCCGAGCTAAGAAGGGGTCAACGTCGTAAAGACGGTTGATTCTCAGAGCCCGGTTGGTTACACCATTCGGGCTTTTTTCTTGCAAAAAGATAAAGAAAGTATTATTCTGAAATTAATTATTAATAATACCTAAAAATATGGCAATAAAACATCTCGTTTATTCAAAGGATTTAAAAAAAGAAGATTATGACGAGCTTTCCAGGCGTTTTCAGTATTTTGTAAAAAATGGGATCTCGCCGGATTTGTGTAGGGGCAAAATAGTTTCAACTTTGTTTTTTCAGCCCTCAACGCGCACAATGAGCGCCTTTCAATCGGCAATGATAAGATTGGGCGGTGGATGGATGGGGGTGACAGACGCAAATAGCATTTCTATGGGGAAAGGAGAATCGTTTGAAGATACTATAAGAGAATATAGTTGTTTTTCAGATTTGATTGTATTGAGGCATCCCGATGATGATTCAGCAGAAAGGGCAGCAGCTAATTCTTTTGTACCGGTTTTGAATGGGGGCTCTGGCTCCAGAGAGCACGCGATTGCTGCTCCATGGATTTTAATGAGCATGGAGTATTATGCAAAAAAGCCTTTGCAAGGATTAAAGATTGGTATTTACGGCACGCCGGAAATTAACCGGGTGACCAAAGCCATGGTGCCGATTTTTGGAATGTACGGCATGGATTTAGTAATTGATGACTTGGGGCATTTTCCATTGCCGAAAGATATTGAAGAAAAAGCCAAAGCCAACGGATTGAAGAGTTTAAAATATGATAAATTGGATAATTTTATTGGCGACGTTGATATTTTATTTTTGACCCGCGGTCTGCAAAAAGGAATTATTCCGCCAGATAAATTTCCGAAAGAAAAAGAAGAATTAATTTTGAAAAGCTACAAACCCATTACAAAAGAGCATATGAAAAAACTTCGCCAGGATGCGATTTTATATATGTTAAAACCAAGAATTTTTGAAGTTGAAACTGATGTTGATCCAGACCCGCGCGCCGCTTATTCTAAAAATGAGCCGTTTACCGAGATGGGAGCTGCAATGATTACTTATTATTTGGGAATTAACATTTAACTGATTTTAAAAATTTGTAAAGAAATAGGCCCTTGATACATCCTGCATCAAAGGGCCTTTGCGTTTGTCCTTTCGGACCTAGTTCACGAAGTCGCGAGGAGGAGCCAGAAATGAACTCCTTTCCAAAATACGGACTCGTCCGGGTTGAATGTGGGTGAATGGTGATCGCCTCCGGAATTTGGCGTGTGGGCGCCGAGCATAAACATTGCGCTCGGCACTCTCATGGCGTAGTGGGCAAAGTCCTCTCCACCCAACAACGGATTCATCCCCGTAACTTCTTCGCCGTTGGTCATGAGGAGGACAGCCGCATCTGTGTACGCGGAGTAGTCGTTGACCAAGGCCGGGTGGCCGTGAATCAACTGGACGTCTGTAATCTTGGCGTCCATGCTGGCCGCTACGGCTATCGCTTCCATTTCGATGGTCGTAGCCCACGCTTCGTGTTCTCGCCTCGGCAACATGGTACGGAAACCGTACCACACTTCTGCCTCGGCCGGCATCACGTTGCTCCCCTTGCCGGCGTTGACGACTGCCGGCTCCAATGTCGCGGGTTGCAGTGGGTCAAAGTGCCGGGCGATGAAAGTGTTCAACTGATTCATGATCGCGTTGACCACTCTCAAAGCGTTGACCCCTGTGTGGGGCTTTGCCACATGGCCGCCGGAGCTATTCACCTTGAAGTAGATCCGCCCCGAGTTGCCCAGCATTGCGCCGGAGCACGAACGGAATGCTCCGAATGTGCTCTCTGGCATGTTGTCGATGTGCAGAGCGTAAGCCCTGTTGACACCTTCCAACACACCTTCCTTGACCAGCACTTCGCCACCGGACTCCGGCCGCGGGTCTGTACCCGGGTTTTCCTCGGCGTCCTGGAACACAACTCGTATGTTCTTGGTCAGCTGGATCTTGTGCTCGGAAATCGCTTGAAGCGTGCCGAGCAACATGGCCGTACCGCAATCATGCCCGCAGGCATGGCTCTTGCCCTCGCTCACGCTCGCGTAGGGCAGGCCGGTCTTCTCGGTCACCGGGAGAGCATCGAAGTCTGCCCGGCACAAGATCTTCTCGCCGCCGGGGATCGTGTCGATGTCAACGACGATTCCGCCGTCAAACATCTTGGGCTCAAAGCCCATACTCTGGACTTTGCCTTCGATAAAATCTCTTGTCCAAGAGGTTTCCCACCGCGTCTCGGGATGTTTGTGCATCCGGTGACGGGCCTCAATCACGTACGACTCCACGCTCTTTGCGACTTCAATCAGGTTACTCACAACGTACAGATTACTCACAAATCACCTCGCTTTCGTTGTTTTTTCAAAGGAAACCTGTTATATTTGAGGAAAACCTTCCCCAAATTTAAGTTTCCGAACTATAACTAAATTTTAGCATATTATATTTAATCTGTCAAGCTTTACAAACAAAATGACACCAGAACAAATTAAAGAAAAGATGCTCTCTTTTAAATGGGAACGTTGGCTGGAACGGTCATTCGGCGGTTTTATTTTGTCGCTTTTTATCGGCGGTAATTCAAGGTCCGCCATGAAAAGAATTGGCGTGGATTCAGAGCATGTTGCTTCTTTGTACGAAGAAGTTGCTTGGCATCAAAGCGATGATGTTTATAAACTTGCCGCCGTGGATATTAAAAAAGAAGTATCTAAAGGATTTAGCATAGAATCTTTATCAGATGCATGCGCTCGGCTTAGAGACGAGAAGCGTGCATATATAAAAAAACTTGTTAAAGATAAAAAAAGTGCACCGTTAGATAAACTCAGAGAAGTAGTGGATATTTTAAAAATAGTTACCACTTACATTTGGTTTGCCCATGATTATGAACATTACTTAGCCCCAATTTTAAAAAAAGAAATCCCTAAGTATTTTAAAGGGAATATTGATAAATTAATTGGGGATTTAAGTTTTCCGGAGAAGAAAAGCAGCCATAATTATCTTGAAGAGGAGTTATTGGCCGGCGTTGATTTAAATAAATTGACAAAAAAATACGGGTGGATTAAGGCGCGCGATTCTTTCGCCGATCCGTTTACGGTTTCAGAACTCCGCGAATTAAAAGAAAGTTTGATGAAGGAAAAGAGGACAGGTGTAAAAAGAATTAAAATTCCGAGCGGGTTGAAAGCGTTGATTAAAGAATCTCGCGAACTGGTGTATTTCAGAACTCTGCGGACAGATGTGTTTTACGAACTTTTATTTGTTGCCCGTCCGATTTTGGAAGTTGCGGCCAAGAATTACGGGTTAACTTATAAAGAACTGAGAAATTACTCCGTGCACGATTTGTTGGCAGGCAAGCTGGTAAAGTATCCGGATACGGTTACTTGCGCTTATTATAAAGACGAAGCGGCTTTTTTTACAAAACCAATTTTACCTAAGCAGAAATTTGTCAGTAAAGATATAAAAGGAGCAGTTGCTTATAAGGGTAGGGTGAAGGGTATAGTAAAGGTTGTGATGAAAGTTGAGGAATTAGATAAAGTTAAAAACGGAGATATTTTGGTCACTTTTATGACAGCTCCTTCGCATATATCTGCCATGAAAAAGGCAGCTGCTTTTGTGACAGATGAAGGCGGAATCACCTGTCACGCGGCCATCGTAGCTCGCGAAATGAAAAAGCCCTGCATCATCGGTACCAAAATAGCCACCAAGGTCTTAAAAGACGGAGACATGGTGGAGGTAGATGCCAATAAAGGAATTGTAAAAATTTTGAAATAAATAGTAAAATATGAATTATCTTGAAGAAGCTAAAAAAAATAAGCCAAGCGAATGGTATGTTGAACATGCCCCTGCTTTGCCGTTTTCAATTTCTGGAATGGCAAGGGGATTTACCGGTGGGACAAAGATTAAAAGATACAGCATAATTTTAGCTTATTTTGAAAAAGGCGAGATGGATTGGATTAGTTTGATAAAAGACCAAAACAAAATAGGCGAGATGATAGCTCAAAAGGGCCAAGCTTACTGGAAAAAAGAATTTAAAAGGTGGATAAAAAGCAAAAAAGCCATTGAAAGAAATTTTCAATTATTGAGAAAAAAAGACATATCAAAGATGTCTGACAAAGATATTATCGCAGAGATTAATAAATGGGTTGAGTTAAATTGGGAAGAAAGAAAAACATCAAGTTTGCTGGATCCATTTATGTTTTATGCCGATAGAAAGTTGCCAGAATTATTGGAGGATTTTGCTATTAAAAATCCAAAATTAAAAATTGATATAAATAAAGCCAGGGAAATTCTGACTCGTCCGGAAGACCCTTCATTTTTTGCGGAGTTTGAATTAAATCTTATTAATATAGCTAAAGAAATAATAAAAAATCCAAGACTCAGAAAAAAATTGTTGCAGGCACATATTGATAGGTTTGCATGGATTAAGGGAGATAGTTTTTCAAAAGGAAAGGAATACACATTTAATGAGGCGGTAGGCCATTTATCAGAAATATTAAAATTAGATATCAAAAAATTAGAGAGGGAGAACAAATCTTGGCAGAAAAATAAAAAAATAAGAAAAACGCATATCTTAAAATATAAATTTAATAAAGATATATTAAATATTGCCAATCTTTCATCTTTTTTTACAAAATGGCAGGACTTGAGAAAGGAGGACGCGATGATGAATACCTATCTTTTAACTAAATTTATCAGGGAGGTTTCTAGAAGAACAGGCATTGATGAAAATTATCTTTTTTGCCTTGACTATTCAGAACTTTACGATTTATTTTCTGGTAAAATTAGTATAAAAGAACTTAAAAAAAGAAGCGGAAGCTGCCTCTTCATTTACAAAAAGAGCGACCCCCAAATTTTCCATAAAGAAGATTTTAAAGATTTGGTAGAAAATATAATTAATCCTCCGCATGAAAAATCTGAAGTTATTTCGGGTAGCGTTGCTTCTTCAGGCAGGGCAATTGGAAAAGTAAAGATAGTTATAACGCGCAATGACGTGGATAAAGTTGAGATGGGGGATATTCTTGTTTCAACAATGACGAGACCCGAACACATTGTAGCCATGAAAAAAGCAGCCGCTATCGTCACTAACGAAGGCGGAATTACCTGCCATGCCGCATTAGTTTCAAGAGAACTAAAAATTCCCTGCATTATCGGCACCAAAATTGCTACCAAAGTTTTAAAAGACGGAGACCTTGTTGAGGTTGACGCAAACAAAGGAATAGTAAAAATAATAAAATGATAAAAAAAGAGATAAAACAAATTATTAAAAAAATACCAAATGATACGTTTTTGGCTGTCAGAGATATGTCTCTGCTGAGCTTTTCAGTTTTAGGGAAATCTCATGCTATTACCACAAAGAAAAAATTCGGAGTCGGAATCTTTACATTTTTTGCGATTAAAAATAATCAGGCCAATTGTTATAGGTCTGAAAAAGAGAATGAAAAATTTTCAAGGAACTTGGCTTTAAAATATAAAAATAACGAAAAGTATGCGAAAAAACTTGCTAATAATCTTATTGAATTAACGGATTGGTTCGGTCAGTTTATCGATAAAAATGAAACTTTGGCAGATTTCAGGAAGAATGCTAAATTATTTTTTGACAATTACGATGAATTCTTCGCGCTTCATCAAGGCATTTATTGGGGAGGAGATTTTCTTTCTAAAATAGAGATTGATGAAAAAGATAAAGAGCGCGTAAAAAGGACAATAGACACACTAAATTCAGCTTATAAATATAATGAATTAGTCGTGCCTGAAGTTGAAAAATATTTTAAGAATTTAGGTATAACAGACTTTTTGTATAAAGAATTAATCGGTAAAAAAGAGATAAAGCCAAAAATAAGGAGCCTTTTATTTTTAAATAATGGAAAATGTATTGTTTTATCTCCGGAGGAAGCAGATATTATTGAGAAGGGAATTGAGGAGAAACAAAAAGCATCTTACCAATTAATAAAAGAATTCAAGGGTTTAGTTGTGACAAAAGGCGTTTATAATGGAAAAGTTAAATTAATAGCTGATTTAAATAATTTAAAAGATGTGAATCCTGGAGACGTTTTAGTAACGCACATGACAAGGCCTCAATTTAATAAGCAAATAAAGGGGGCTGGGGCAATTGTTACAAATGAAGGCGGAGTTTTATGTCATGCGGCAATGTTGGCACGAGAGTTTAATATCCCTTGCGTTGTTGGCACTAAAATCGCCACCAAGGTTTTAAAAGACGGCGATTTGGTTGAAGTTGATGCAGATAAAGGGATAGTAAAAATAATAAAAAGATGAATTATGAGTAATCGTAGAAAAGAAAAATTTACAAAATGGGTTACAAGACCAAGCTCTGTGGCAAGAAACATAGCTTTTATGGATTATTTTATAATGAACGGCGGCAAAAGGTTTATTGTTTTTCCTATAGATAAAAACAGGGCAACCTATTATTTAGAAGAGGTTTCATACAAAAATTTTCTAAAGAAGCTGTTAAAGAAAGAACTAAAAAATTGGAAAAATCATATTAAAAATTATTTTAAAGATATAAAAAAACTAATTAACATTGCAAAAGTTGATAAAGATAAATTAAAAAAATTATCTAATAAAGAACTATGGGATTATTATCAAAATTATCACAAGGCGATGGTGGATTTTGGGTCGTATGTATATATGCCATTTGCTTTAGAGGAATTTTTGGAACTAAAAATATATAAAATATTTCCCGAAAAATTTGATTTAATAACCAGCCCAAACAAACTTAACGAGTTTCAAACAATGCTTTTGATGTTATTTAAGGGCAAGCCAGAGGAAGTGGCAAGAGATTACGGGCGGTTTAATGTTTATTCTTTAAATGAAGAGCCGTATTCGGCAGAATATTTTAGAAAATTAAAGAAAACATTAAAAGAAAAAGAATTAAAGACAATCAAAAATCAGTTGAGAAAAAATCATTTAGAGTTTGGTAAATTTATTAAATCTGTTAAAGATGAAAACTTAAAGGCAAAATGTATCTTAATGCATGAATACGCTTTTATTAGAACAGACAGGGTTGATGCGTTTAAACACGCATTGTTTTGCGCTATATCATTTTTTGATAGATTAGTGGAAATAATAAATAAACCAGATTGGGCACGGAGAGAAGCAATAAATCTTTTACCAGAAGAAATAAAGCAAATACTTTTTTATAAAAATACCCCGGCATTAAACGACATAAAAAAAAGAAGCTACGGAAAATGTATTTTTGATTACCATAAGGGTAAAAAGATGATTTTTATAACAGACAAGAAAGAAATAGAGAAGATAAAAAAGATGGTTGAGGGCGACTATAAAAAATCTAATATAATTAAAGGCGTTATTGCAAATGGGGGAAAAACAACGGGTAAAGTTGTGGTTGTGTTAAATAAAGAGGAACTTAAAAAAGTACAAAAGGGAGAGGTTTTAGTGGCAGCTTCAACAGAGCCAATTTATACGCCTTTTATGAAAAACAGTATAGCTATAATAACCGATGAGGGAGGCATAACTTCTCACGCCGCAATTATTTCTCGCGAACTTGGCATCCCCTGTATTATCGGTACTAAAATAGCCACAAAGGTCTTAAAGGACGGCGATTTGGTGGAAGTGGATGCAAATAAGGGCATTGTAAAAATTTTAAAATAATAAAAATAATATGGAAATCAAAAATCTTCCGGAAAAGTATAAAGAATTATGGGAAAAATGTCTGCCGATTTTACAGAAGGGCAGGCCGGGCGATGATTCGCATGCGATTGAAGTTGCCGAATTTATTATTAATAGCGGCAACAAAAATATTGATTTGGATGTTTTAATACCAGTTGCCATTATGCACGACATTGGACACTCTGGCATCTTGCCTGAGCATTTTAAATATATAACAGGAGGCGAGAGGCTTGTTAATGCAAAATTGGTGCATATGTTGGTTGGCGCAAAAATAGCAAAGAAAATTCTTGATTCTATAAATTACGACAAAGATAAGATTGCAGAGATTATTGATATGATAAGCATACATGACGCAGACCAGCTTGAGGGTGCAAATGCGTCTGAAATTTTTAATACAAACAACAAAAGGATTTTCCATGATATTGATTGCATGGATAGATATAATTTAGAACGTATGAAAAAAATGGAAAAATTATTCCCTGATAAAAATAAAATGTTTGAAATGCTGGAAAAAAATTTAGATGCATTTTTTGACCCAAGCCTGAAAGAGGTTGCCAAAAATAAGCTGGAAGAAATAAAAAAACAAATGCTGCCCGAAAATGAATAAACAAGAAATTATAAAATATTTAAAAGAAAATAAGTTTGACATTCAGAGTGCTAACGCTACTTTTTTGGCGCTGACTTCGGTTTACTCAGCCTATGCAAATTGCGAGAAGGTGAGCGGGGTTAATTTTAGCCCCATAATTGCTTATACTTCTTTTAAGAAAAATGCTGCCAGGGGGTTTGCTTCATTTGTGCAGATAATCCCCAACAAATTGATAGAAGAAATTGGAGTAAAAAGTTATACAGATTATATCAAAAACCCGAAGAGTTTAGACAAAAAAAGGAAAGACCACAAAAAACTTGAACTGGAATTGGATAAATTATGGAATACTTACTTGAAAAAGAGAGAAGGAATTTTAGAAAAAGAACTTTTGAAGATATACAAAAAAATGGTTGATTTGCTTACAGAGTGGTGGTATTACGGCGCTATTGAGGAGGGCAAGGGCAGGTCGATAGAGCAAGGGCCTGTATTAAGTTGGGCAAAAAGAAATAAAATTAGCATTAAAGATGCAAGCGAAATAATAAGCGTGTTATCACACCCGAAAGAGCCGTCTATCTTCACGAACGAGAGAACTGAATTTTTTAAAAATTGCCTTTATGTTTTTAATAAGAGAACAGGACTCGAAGGGTACCCCATAAATAAATTACTTAAAGATAAAAAATTAAATCAAAAACTAGGCAATTATATTAAAAAATATTTTTGGTTTAAGTCGGATTTTTACAAAATAAAAAAAATTACAAAAAATTCTCTATTGCAAGATATTTTAAAAGAAATAAAAGGCAGAAGCAAAAATGACATTTTATTTGAAATTCAAAAAGGAAAAGATGATTTAGAAAAAATTGAAAAACAAAAAAAGGAATTATTGGCCGGAATAAAAATAAACAAAGAAGATAAAAGAGACATAGACTTTGCGACAAAGATTATATTTTGGATTGACGAGAGAAAAGAAGGGATGATGAAAATTTTTTATTATCTTAACAGCTTTTTAGAGGATATAGCCGCCAAAAACAACCTTAATTATCACCATCTTGGTTTATATGGCACAAAAGAGTTGGAAAAATTTATTGAGAGCAAAAAGAAAATTAGCGCAGAAGAGGCAAAATCCAGAGATGAGGGAGTTTTTATAATATGGGAAAAAGGAAAAGACGCGAAGATATTCTATAATAAAGATGCAGAAGAACTTTTTTCTGTAGCGACGCACATAAAAGAAGAAGAATTGACGGGGCAGGTAGCGAGCAGGGGCAGTGTCAATAAGATAACGGGTAGAATAAAAATTATTTTAAATCCTAAAAAAGAAAAATTTGAAGACGGATGTATCCTTGTTACTTCCATGACAAGAGTTGAATTTGTGCCATTGATGAAAAAGGCAAAAGCAATAATTACAAACGAGGGCGGGATTGCTTGCCACGCGGCCATTGTTTCAAGGGAACTTGGAATTCCATGTATCATCGGCACAAAAAATGCAACGCGGGTTTTAAAAGATGGAGATATGGTAGAAATGGATTTGGAAAAGGGGACTATAAAAATATTGAATAAAAAATAGATGAGTCAGGAGAATATTAGAAATTTTTGTATTATTTCACACATTGACAGCGGCAAGTCCACGCTGGCTGACCGGCTTTTGGAATTGACCAGAACTGTTGATATAAAAAAAATGAAGCCCCAGTTTTTAGATAGCATGGATTTGGAACGTGAAAAGGGGATTACAATAAAACTGAAACCCGTGCGAATGAATTATAATTTTCAAGGCAAGGAATATATTTTAAACCTTGTTGATACTCCGGGCCACGTTGATTTTTCATACGAGGTTTCCAGGTCTTTGGCCGCTGTTGAGGGAGCTGTTCTATTAGTTGACGCAACCCAGGGAATTCAGGCACAGACATTGGCTAACTTGGAATTGGCAAAAAAACAAAGATTAACCATTATTCCAGTTGTAAATAAAATTGACTCGCCGCTCGCAAAAGTTAAAGAATCGGTTGAGGAAATGGCAAATCTTTTAAATATTTTGCCAGACGAGATTATACAAATATCTGCAAAAAACGGAACAAATGTGCAAGAAGTCCTGAAGGCAATTATAGAAAAAGTGCCAAGCCCGAAAGATTTAAATTCGGGAGCAAAACCCTTTCGGGCATTAATATTTGATTCAGAGTACGACTCTTTTAAGGGCGTCATTGCATATGTTCGGGTTGTTGACGGGGAAATTTCAAACACAGAAAAAATAGAGCTGTTAGCAACAGATACTAAAACTGAAATAAAAGAATTGGGCTACTTAAATCCTGCATTTTCTGTAAAACAGAAAATTTCAGCAGGAGACATTGGATATATTGCTACGGGAATAAAGGAACCTGGTAAAGTAAGAGCTGGAGATACCATCGTAAGATTGCAGCCAGTTAATTTAAAGGGTCAGATTCAGCCCCTGCCGGGGTATCAAGAACCAAAGCCTATGGTTTTCGCCAGTTTGTATCCTGAAAATCCCGATGATTTCGATTTGTTAAAGGTTGCCCTGTCAAAATTAAAGTTAAATGATCCATCTTTAGTTTTTGAGCCAGAAATGAAAGAGGCTTTAGGCAGGGGATTTAACTGCGGTTTTTTGGGAACTTTGCATATTGAAATAGTTTCAGAAAGATTGCAAAGAGAGTTTGGATTGGATTTGGTAATTTCAACGCCGTCTGTGGTGTATAAAATAATTGACAACAAGGAAAAAGAAGTTTTTATTTATTCGGCTTCAGACTGGCCGAATCAATCTACAATAAAAAAAACAGAGGAGCCATGGGTATCTTTAGAGGTGATAGCGCCCTCAAGCCACATAGGAAAATTAATGGAAATATTGAAAGAGCTTAAGGGAAATTATTTAGAGACAAATTATTTGAGCAGGGATCGAGCAGTAGTGGTTTTTGAAACTCCTTTAAGGGGAATCATTGCCAATCTTTACGATAAAATAAAAACAGTCAGCCAGGGATATGCTTCAATGAACTATAAGCTTTTAGGATTTAGGCCGGGTAAATTAGTAAAAATGGAAATTTGGGTAGCTGGCAATAAAGAAGAGGCCTTTTCCAGGATAGTTGCGGAAGATGAGGCATATTTTGAAGGTAAAAAATTAGTTGAAAAATTAAAAGATGTTTTGCCTCCAGAACAATTTTCAGTTGCGCTCCAGGCAGTATTAGGCGGAAAGGTAATTGCCAGAGAAACAATAAAAGCTCGCAGAAAAGATGTTACAGGATATTTGTACGGGGGCGACGTAACCCGCAAGAGAAAACTTTTAGAAAAGCAAAAAAAAGGCAAGAAGCTGTTAAAGCAGAAGGGGAGAGTAAATATTCCCACAAAAGCATTTTTAGAAGTTTTCAGGGCTTAGCAATCACCTTGATTTATCGCTGTTTTGTGGTAGAATAACATACATACACAGCGCCATGGAGGAGTAGTACCTCGACAGTCTCATAAGCTGTAGGCCCTGGTGCAATTCCAGGTGGCGCAACATTTATAATTTTAATGCCGGGGTAGCTCAGTTGGTAAGAGCGTTGCACTCATAACGCAAAGGTTCGTGGGTTCGATCCCCACCCCCGGCACATGCGGGCGTAGTCCAGCCTGGTTTAAGACGCCTCCCTGTCACGGAGGAGATCACGGGTTCAAATCCCGTCGCCCGCGCATTAAAAATCCGCCCTCTTTTAAGAGGGCGGATTTTAGATAAAGTAAGACACGATTATTATTGTTTCGGACATCCGCAGTCGCAACTTCCGTCTTCTTTTGTGTGTTCGTGTCCACACTTTGGACATTTATTTTCTTCAGCCATATTATAAAACGTGTGTTAGCACGATTAGTTTTGTTATCCGACCTTTAATCAAGTATACTATCTGGCACTCAAAAGGTAAACAGTGTGTTCTGGTCCATATGATATGAACTAGATGGGATTGACACAAGACCACTAATGATGTAAAATAAGTAGTTAGATTAAGTGAGCTGATTTCGTTCTTTTCCAAAATCAAACTAATCCATAACCAGAAGGAGACGAGAATATGAAGGGCATTTGCAGTGTCTGCAAAAACCGCAAGGTCGTTTACCGTAGTCGCAAAACCGGCAAAGCCATTTGCCCGAACTGTTATCGCAAAGACCCCTTCACCCACGAGTGCTGTTCAAAGTGCGGCGAAGTCAAGCATGTGGCGGCTCGCAGTGAGTCTGATGAGGCCATCTGTATAAACTGCTATCAGATGGCTCGTTACCAAGACCCTTCCACCCACGAGTGCTGTTCAAAGTGCGACAAAGTCAAACCGGTGCATGCTCGCGACAAAACCGGCAGAGCCATTTGTCTGAACTGTCGTCGCAAAGACCCCTCCACCCACGAGTGCTGTTCAAAGTGCGACAAAGTTAAACCGGTGCATGCTCGCGACAAAACCGGCAGGGCCATCTGTCGGAACTGCTGGCGCAAAGACCCTTCCACTCAAGCGCGCTGATATGGTCACCAGTCCCGCCTAGGATATTATCATCGAATCTCAGGCGGGATTTTTTTAATTCCAGACTTTTTTATTCACAGCAAACAGGTTTTTAAGAGATTGATTATAAACAAAAAAACACGAATTGAACGTGTTTTTTTGTTTTGAGCGGGTTGATTAAGACAAATGTTTTGAAACTAGTTTTGTCATCTCAAACATATTTACTACGCTCTTTCCGCCAAAAACTGCTTTTAATTTGGCGTCGGCGTTAATGTTCCTTTTGTTCTTTTTGTCCTGCAGGCCATTTTTTTTAATATACACCCAAAGTTTTTTTACAACTTGGGGCCGTGGCATAGGACCCTTTCCCACAACTGCTTCTAAATCGGCAGTGAGTTTTAGCGGCTTCATAAAAGCCGCGTTTGCTTTTCTTGGCATAATTTTAATTATTTTAATAATATGCTTCTTCTATAAGAATACTACATATTTCAATTTAAAACAACAATAGGGGGTTGCTTCCCCCTTGTTTTTAAGGTAAAATAAGAGAATAATATGTTGTGTAAAATAACCTAGAAAATACAAGAATATGCGAAAAACCATCATAATAGAGGATTCCAGGGAAAAAGCTTTAATTGAGGAGTTGGAAAAAAGAGATGATATTAAAGCAGAAAGAATTAAAAAATTATTAAAGCTTCCCGACCTTACAAAAAAAGAAAACTCTCCTGTAAAAATTTTATTTGACCGGATAATAAATCTGCCGATGTTCAAAGATTTTGATTTAGTTGATTTTCCAAAGATAGTGACGTTAGAACGAGGCTTTGACCTTCTGAATATGCAAGAGCATCCCAGTAGAAAAGAAACAGATACTTATTTTTTAGACAATGACCATGTCTTGCGCACACATACGACAACTTTTTGGTCTTTTTATTTAAAAGACCCAGAGGTTTTGGAAAGACTAAAAAGAGATGGCCACATTGAAGCACTGTGTCGCGGAATTATCTTCAGAAAAGATGAGATTGACAGAAATCACTATCCAGCATTTCACCAAATTGATGGCTTGTTAATTTGTAAAAAAGATAAAAAAGTTATAACACAAGAAGATTTAAAAGACGTTCAGATTGATTTGGCAAAAGGAATTTTTGGTCCCAATATTGAATGGAAATTTATTCCTGATTTTTTCCCTTATACAGTGGAAAGTCTTGAAATGAGCATAAGACAAGGAGGTGGATGGATGGAGGTAAATGGAGCTGGACTGGTGAATCCTGTTGTTCTGAAAAATTTTGGATTGGACCCGGCAATTTATAACGGATGGGCATTCGGATTCGGGGTAGAAAGATTAGCAATGGTAAAAATGGGAATACCGGATATAAGAATACTTTGGTCAGACGATCCACGAATAACCAGCCAGTTTAAAGATATAAACAGTAAATATAAAGAAGTCAGCAAATATCCTGAAACATCAAGAGATATTTCTTTTGTTATTGATAAAAATATAAA
>CAYIVF010000010.1:0-22496 GCA_964366875.1 uncultured Candidatus Saccharibacteria bacterium | reverse complement strand
TTATGTCTGGGACATAAATAAAGATTTGCCTGAGGAATAATCGAGCCGGAGCAAGATTATCCGAAGCTGAGACAAATCCAAAAATTTACCTCCAACTCTAGAGCCGCTTTAATCAATAGACTATTTAATTTTCAATATTTTGAATTATATCATTTTATATCGCTTATGTCAAGCATCCTAACAGAGAAACCAAATAAGGAAGACGAGGTGTTAGACTCTGCTTTAAGACCAAAAAATTGGTCTGACTATATCGGTCAGGATAAAATTAAAGAGAATATACGCATTATTATAACAGCTGCAAAGCAAAGAAGCCAGACGCCTGACCATCTTTTGCTTTACGGCAATTCAGGACTTGGCAAAACAACGTTAGCTCATCTTATAGCTTCTGAAATGGGAAAAGAAATAAGGGCGACTTCAGGCCCCGCCATTGAAAGAGCTGGCGACCTAGCTGCTATTTTAACAAATTTAAATGAGGGAGATGTTTTATTCCTTGACGAAATACACCGCCTAAATAAAACTATAGAGGAGTATTTATATCCAGCCATGGAAGATTACAAGCTTAACCTTATTTTAGGCAAGGGCCCTATGGCAAGAACAATGGAATTAAAAATACCAAAATTTACTTTAATCGGGGCTACCACAAGGCCTGCTTTATTGTCTTCTCCTTTGAGAAACCGCTTTGGAGCTACTTTTCAACTGAACTTTTATGAACAAAAAAATATAGAAAAAATAATAGAGAGGTCAGCTAATATTTTAGGAATTAAGATAGAGCCAGAAGCAATAAAAACAATCGCTAGCCGCTCTCGATTCACACCCAGGGTTGCCAACCGACTTTTAAAAAGAGTAAGGGATTTTGCCCAAGTGCAGGGTAGCGGCGTAATCACAAAAGAAATATCAGACCATGCTTTGGAGTTTTTAGAAGTTGACCAAATGGGATTAGAACCGGGTGACAGAAAAATATTAATGGCTTTGATAGAAAAGTTTAATGGAGGACCAGTAGGACTGCAATCTCTCTCCGCTGCCGCCATGGAAGAAGAGGATACTATTTTAGATATTTATGAGCCTTATTTAATGCAGTGCGGGTTTATAGAGCGCACTCCCCGCGGCAGAGTTGCCTCGCGCCTTGCCTACGAACACTTGGGGATAAAAAACAAAAACAACCAAAGCTCTTTAATATAGATTAGCTATATAGGGTGAATCCTGCTTGTTTTTCTTATAATATTGTTATAAAAGTATTAAATAAGACAATTTAAAATTTATGGCTATAACAATATCTCAATTAGATAACACGGGTAAAGATGATGATGTTAATATATTGTTAGGTAGGAACTTATTATTAAAATTTATACCAGAGAGAAGTGCCCTAGATGACAACAAGGCTCTGCAGGATGTAATCAAAACACCCGACTTACTAAAAGAAAAGGGTATTATAGACGAGTTAAAAGAAATACGTATAATAACCGATGATATTGCAAGCAAATTAAGCGATAGTATCAAGCTTAGAGAACTTGCAAAGAATTTGCCAAGCACGGACTATTCATTTTTCGAAAATGAATTTAAAAAAATTAATAAAAAAATTATTGGCCAAGGATCGAATATTGATTCGCTAAAAGAAAGGGTTGTAAAATCTTTGCCTAAATTCAACTATCTATATTTTTGTAGAAAATGCAGTAGTTATTTAGCAGACTCTCCAGATGCTCTTCCTGTAGATTGTTCTTTTTGCAAAGAAAAAACAAATTGGAGCCAACATCAATTACTTCCTATCAAATACTTAGATGAAAAAGTAAGAAATTATCTTGGAGGGTTATGGCTAGAAGACTACATTGGTAAATTATTAATAAAAGAAGGTTGGAAAGTTTGGTGCCATGGATATGTAATGGGTTCATCTGGGATTAATCATCAAATTGATATATTAGCTCTTAACTCTAAGTTAGATCTATGCCTTGTTGTAGAATGTAAAACAGGCAAGGTTTATGGAAGTGACATATTAAATTTTTCAACAAGGTACTTTGATATTAAAAGTCATTATGGTCTTTTTTTCGCTTTAAAAAATGCCCCGACAATAGAGAAGACATTTATGGAAAAAACACCAGGGCTATCATTAATTGATAATTTAGAAGGATTAAGCGATATTGAAATTATCAAAAAAATAAATGACGGCTTAAATATTAAATAAGTTTTACAAATTTACTAAAAAATAGTACTATTATATAAAAGTATAAAAGATAAAAATTATGCAAGCAATAAAACAAAAATCTGGTATTCTTGTTTGGAGTGAAGAAAATATAAACAATGCCCCTAGCAGTCCAGGGTTATTTATTTTAAGGAGCTCACCAATTAACGGTGCTATTATTTATATGGAGATATCCGACAACCTAAAAAACGATTTATCAAAAATATTTTATGACAAAAACTTTCCGGAAACTAAATTTTTTGATTGGTATGAAACTGATAATAAAAATGAGGCAGAAATAATAAAGAAAGATTGGCAAATAAAACAAGATTCTTAAAAATTAAACAAAAATGCCTGAGAGATCAGGCATTTTTGTTATATAATTATTATATAATTATTAAATATGAATAAACTCATTGTTTTTTTATTATTTCTTTTTTTGTTGCCGATAAAATGTTTTGCAGCTAATGCTTTAGACGTTGTTATTAATGAAATCGCATGGATGGGCACTATTGCCTCGGCAAACGACGAGTGGTTAGAACTATACAATAATACTTCAAACCCCATAACTCTTGATGACTGGCTGATAAAAGCCAATGATGGCACTCCTGATATTAAGCTAGCTGGTACAATTTCCGCCAATGGTTTTTATTTGTTAGAAAGAACCGACGACGACACATTGCCTAACGTTACGGCTGATTTAATTTACAAAGGAGCATTGGGAAACACGGGCGAAGATTTAAAACTATATGACAGTTCAAACAATTTAATCGACGAGGTAAATTGTAGTTCTGGTTGGTTCGGAGGAGATAATAGCTCAAAACAGACCATGGAAAAAACTTCTGCTGGCTGGCAGACAAGTGAAAATCCAGGAGGAACGCCAAAGGCGGAAAATAGCGCGGGTTTGGCAGAAACGACTACAATAACAGAAAAAACAACGACCACAGAGCCAACGGGAGCGACAAATGAGCAGACGAAAGAAACACCCACGATAACTTATCCCACGGGCGTTGTTTTGAATGAAATACTCCCTTCTCCTGAAGGGGCAGACGAGCAAAATGAATGGATAGAATTGTATAACTCAAATAATTTTGAAGTAGACCTGTCGGGTTGGAAAATTGAAGACATAGAGGGCGCAAAAACAAAATATGCTTTTGCCGTCGGAACTAAAATATCCCCTTATGGATATTTAATTTTGAAAAGACCAGACACAAAAATAGCTTTGAATAATTCTAAAGATGGTTTGAATCTTCTTTGGCCAGATGATAAAATTATTGATTTTTTAACATACAATGCAGCTCCCAAAAACCAGTCGTATAATAAAACAAACTCTGGCTGGCAATGGAGCGCATCTTTAACGCCAGGAGATAAAAATATAATACAAAACTTGCCTAATTCTCAAAAATCTGGTAATAGTAATAAAATTGAGGCAGGGTTAGCTGCTATAAACGAATCAATAAACCAAGAAGATTTCCTGCCTGCGCAGGCAGGAAAAAGCTCAAATCCTTGGCTTTTATTTTTTACAGCGCTGGCAATAACAATTGTTTCAGCCGCAGCTGTATTATTAATAAAATTAAAATTCTCAAATAAAAATGTCGGGACATAGCCATGCAAAAACCATAGCGCACGCAAAAGGCATTGCCGATGCCGCAAGAGGAAAAATATTTTCCAAGTTCGGCCGACTGATAACTATTGCCGCAAAGGAGGGCGGAGACCCTGTTATTAATTCAAAACTAAGAATAGTCATTGAACAGGCTAAAGGTTTTAACATGCCCAAGGAAAACATTGAAAGGGCAATTAAAAGAGGCACGGGCGAGCTTGCGGGAGAGAACTTGGAAGAAGTTTCATATGAGGGTTTCGGACCAGGCGGGATTTCTTTAATTATTGAGGGTATTACGGACAACAAAAACAGAACTCTTGGAGAAATAAAGGTTGCTCTTAACCAAAATGGAGGGAAGTTAGCTGGAGAAGGAGCAGTAAGATGGATGTTTGACAGAAAAGGAGCTATAACAATAAATAGTGAAGGAAAAACCAAAGAAGAATTAGAACTTTTAGCCATAGAATCCGGGGCTGATGATGTTTATTGGCATGAAAACCTGCTTGATGTTTACACAAAACCAGAGGAATTAGAAAAAGTAAAAAAAATCCTGGAGGAAAAACAAGCAAAAATTGATTCTGCGTCATTAGACTGGGTGGCAAAAGAAGAAGTTGAAATTTCAGAAAAAGACAAAGAACAGGCGCAAAAACTTTTTGAGGCTTTAGACGAAAATGATTCGGTGAACGATATATATTCTAATCTAAAAAACTAAATCTCTCTTTTATGATAATTCTGGGAGTAGATCCAGGAGTCGCCACGACAGGATACGCCATCGTAAAAAGGCAAAAAGACTATAACCAAAAGCTGAAAGTTATTGATTTCGGCTGCATTCTTACTGAAAAAACATGGCCAGCGGGAAAAAGGCTGGAAAAAATACACAAAAACCTGACAAAATTAATAAATAAACACAGGCCGGATATAATAGCTGTTGAAAGCCTATATTTTTTTAAAAACCTAAAAACCGTAATGCCGGTAAGCCAAGCAAAAGGGGTAATATTGTTAACTGCCGCTCAAAAAAAAATTCCTGCATGCGAATTTTCCCCATTACAGGTAAAAATGACTATTACGGGCTACGGTAGGGCAGAAAAAAAACAAGTTCAAGAAATGATAAAAAAAACAGTTGACATAAAAGGCTTTGACCTTAATAAAAATAACAGAAAAAAAGACGACGCAGCCGACGCATTGGGCGTAGCAATATGCGCTGCCTTTAAAAGATACTAATGGTTTTAAAAGCTGTGGAAAAACAGGGGTTGACAATAGTTCGTGAAAAAATATAATAAGGACAACAGATATAAAAATATTAATAAAATATAAAAAATGGAAGAGGAATTTTTAACTAGGTTAATCAACACAGACGATGACTTTGACGATGATAATTGGGACGATGATGACAAAGACACAGATGGAGACGAAGAAGAAGTAGCAGCCGACGATGATGCGGCCGAAACAGAAGAGGAAGAAGTATAAAGCCCAATTGTTAAAAACATAAACAAAAACTCCGCTTTTATTAGCGGAGTTTTTGTAAAATAGAGTTTTTAGAGATACAATAAATAAACTATTTAAAATTTATGAAAAAGAAAAACCCGAGGCACCCTTTGGGTCATACCCCAAAAAATTTATCTCGATTATCTAAAAATAAAAGGTGGACGACATTTCTTATTGTGGGAAAATATTTAGCTTTTTTATTTTTAGGTTTTTGTCTGCTTCTTTTGGGCCTGTTTTTTTATTACACATATAACTTACCCCGACCGGAAAAATTTACAGAAACTCCTTTTATACAATCAACAAAAATCTATGACAGAATGGGCAAGGTCCTTTTGTATGACATTTATGGCGAAGAAAAAAGGGAAATCGTTTCTTTTGATAAAGTTTCAGATAACTTAAAACAGGCTATTTTAGCTTCAGAGGACTCCAGGTTTTACCAACACGGTGGTATAGATTTTGAGGGCATATTAAGGGCCATATTAATTGATTTTAAACTGCAATCAGCCAGCCAGGGAGGCTCTACAATAACGCAACAGCTTATTCGCTCCGTATATTTAACAAATCAAAAAAGCATAGCCAGAAAAGTAAGAGAAATAGTTTTAAGTATTGAGCTGGAAAGAAGATATTCCAAGGACCAGATATTCAGCTGGTATTTAAACGCAGTCCCTTTTGGCGAAAATGCTTATGGGGTAGAAGCTGCCAGCCAAACCTACTTTAGCAAGCCCAGCTCTGACGTTACTTTGGCAGAGGCTGCTACTTTAACAGCTTTATTGCCGGCTCCCAGCCATTATTCACCTTACGGACCGAATAAAGCAGAACTGCTGCAAAAAAAAGACTCTGTTTTAGATAAAATGTATAAATTGGAATACATCACAAAAGAGCAGACAGATTCTGCAAAAAAAGAAAAGCTAGCTTTTTCCGAGTCTACCAGCAACATAAAAGCTCCTCATTTTGTAATGTACGTTAAAAAATATTTAGATGACAAATATGGAGAAGATTATTTAAAAGAAAAAGGATTAAGAGTTTATACCAGTTTAGACTGGGACCTTCAAGAATATGCAGAAAAAGTCATTCAAGAGGCAGATAAAACAAACATGGCCAAAGATGCCAATAATGCGGCTTTGGTTGTTATTAACCCCAAAACAGGAGAGATTTTAGCGCTTATTGGTTCCAAAAACTATTTTGAAAAACCGTATCCGGAAGGCTGCGACGAAAAACTGGCAAGAAAGTGTTTATTTGACCCGAAATATGACGTAGCCACAATGGGACAGCGCCAGCCCGGCTCGGCTTTTAAGCCTTTTGTTTATGCTACCGCTTTTAAAAAAGGTTTTACGCCAGATACTATATTATGGGATGCAAAAACAGAATTTAATCCCAATTGCCCTCCGGACGGCAGCGGAACTGCAGATAGATACGGGTTAGATTGCTATAACCCACAAGATTATGATGGAAAAACCAGAGGCCCCGTATCTTTGCGCCAGGCATTATCAGGGTCATTAAACATCCCTTCTGTAAAGGTTCTTTATCTTGCTGGAATAAAAAATAGTCTGCAAACCGCGCAAGATTTTGGCATTACTACGTTAAATGAACCCGACCGCTATGGACTATCTTTGGTATTGGGCGGAGGAGAAGTAAAACTGCTTGAGATGGTCTCTGCTTACGGAGTTTTTGCAGCAGAGGGCATGCAAATACCTCCAGTAAGTATTTTAAAAATTGAAGACAGCGACGGGAACATTATTGAACAAAACAACAAACAGCCGACTAAAGTCTTAGATACACAAATAGCAAGGCAGATAAATAGTATTTTATCAGACAATGATGCCAGGGCCCCTATCTTCGGCGCCAACTCACCGTTATTTTTTCCAGATTATCAGGTTGCTGCTAAAACTGGCACCACACAAAAGCTTAATGATGGCTGGACATTAGGATACACTCCTTCCATGGCCGTGGGTGTTTGGGTGGGAAATAATGATAATTCTCCAACAAAAGATATCGGAGTAGGATTGGCGGCGCCTATATGGAGAAAAGTTATGGAAAAACTGCTTACTTCACACGACAAAGAGAACTTCACCCCGCCGAATCCAATAACAAACACGAACCCAGTTTTAATGGGGCAATTGCCGCCAGGGGATAATCATACTATTTTATACTATATTGATAAAGATAATCCTCTGGGTCCGCCGCCGCAAAACCCCGCTGCAGACCCGCAATATGCGCTGTGGCAAATAGGTATTAACAACTGGCTGATAACAACCGGCGCTTATCAAAAACAATGACTTAAGTTGATTTTATTGGCATCACCACATAGATATAACTTGCGTCTCCCACTGGTTTTAATATACAAGGCCCTTCTTCTTTGCTTAAGTCAAAAATTATCTCTGAACTCTTTATATTAGACAACCCGTCTATTAAAAACTTATGGTTGAAAGAAACTGCGATTGATTCTCCCTCTATTTTTGCGGGAACAGTAGATTGGTTTTGGCCAATATCAGGATCCTGGGCAAATACCTCAATTTCTTTATTCTGGCTATTAGCTGTAATTTTTATCTCATTAATCTTGCCGGAAAAGAGCGAGGCCGCCTTTATTTGGCTTAAAAACTCATCTCTTTTCAACACAACATGGGTTTTAAACTTTTTAGGAATAATCTCTTCGTAGTTGGGATATTCTCCCTCAATTAACCTTGATATAATTTGAGCTTGCGGATGATTAATTTCTTTCATTGGCAGTTCAAACATTACTTGGTTTGAAGAAAAACATATTTTTGTCTTACCTTCTTTTTCTGTTAAAATATTTATTATTTCTCTGGCCGGCTTTTGCGGAAGAATAAAAGAAATATCTTTTTTCACGGAAGCGTCTAATATAACGGTTTTTTCAGCCAGTCTGAAGCTGTCAGTCGCCACTATTTTTATTGTATTTTTAGAGAAAACAAAATAAATGCCGGAAATTTCAGGCCTTGATTGAGAGGGGGAAGCAACGTCGACTATTTGAGACAGCCCTTGGCATAGTTTTTTATTATCAACCTCCAGATATTCCGAGTCTTTAAACTCTGGGATTAAAGGAAATTCTTCCGGATTAAATCCTTGCACTTGGTTTTTAAAATTTTTACATTCAATATACAAACCCTGTTTTTTTTCTTCTAATATAAGCTTTTCGTTAGGTAACAAGGAAACAAAACTTGATAGAAGTTTTGCTGGAACCGCCACTTTGCCTTTTTTTATAATTTTAGTTAAAATCCATAATTTTATCGCTGTTTCCAAATCGGTGGAGCTTAAGCTTAAAAAATTATCTTCAGCGCTTATTAAAACATTATCTAAAATTGGCAAGGATAAATTTTTTCCAACAATTCTTTCCACTATATTTAAGCCATTTTTTAAATTTTCTTTTAAAACCTCTGTTTTCATAATTATTTATTATTTATATTATTATTGTTATTAGTGTTTTGTTTTTTTATTAATTTTTAATGTTAAAAGGGGTGTTTTTATTCTATTTTTATAAAAAAGACTATGTGTTGAATTGGTGGATAAATTAGTGGTAAAAAAAGCGAAAATTATACTGTGAATTTTAATGGTATAAAATTATTATATTTCTTCACACTTTTTATCCACTATATATTCGCTGTTTTATTAAGTTTAATTCTTCTGTTAATTTGTTGTTTTCCTCGTTTTCTTGCAGTATTTTTTTATAAGCATAAATCGCCGTTGTGTGGTCTTTGCCTCCAAATTTTCTAGCTATGGCGGGAAAAGAATATTTTAATTCTTTTCTTAATAAAAACATGGCGATTTGTCTTGGTCTTACAATCTCTTTGCGCCTTGTCGGGTCAAACAAGTTTTTTTCCTCTAAATTATAGAATTTAGCGACAGTTTCTATAATTTTTTTATAATTTGCCACGTCAAACGGAGAAAAAATAAAACCCTTGAGGAGCTTTTTTACTGTTTCCAGGTCCATAGTTTGGTTAATCTTATTATAAACTAATAATTTATTTAAAGCTCCCTCAAGCTCTCTAATATTTTTTTTAACATTTGCAGCCGCATATTCTAATATTTCTTCCGGGAGCTCTAAACCTTTTTCTTGAAGTTTGGTTTTTAAAATTACTAACCTTGTTTCATAATCTGGCAAGCTAATGTCAGCAATCATTCCTCCTTCAAACCTGGACCTTAATCTTTCTTCCAGCTCTGCTATGGCGTTAGGGGGCCTGTCTGAGGAAAGGATTATTTGTTTGTTTTTTTCGTATAAAGAGTTAAAAACGTGAAAAAATTCTTCTTGGCTTTTAGTTTTCCCCGCTATAAACTGTATGTCGTCAAGAATTAAAATATCTATGGGAGACAAACTTGCTTTAAACACCTCCATACTGTTGGTTCTAATAGCCGTAACAATGCTGGAAACAAATTTTTCTGAAGAGATATATTTTACCTTTTTTTTCTTTGACCCGTCGTTTATTTTATTTCCGATTGATTGTATAAGATGCGTTTTGCCCAGTCCCGTGCCTCCGTAAATAAATAAGGGGTTATAAGTAAATCCAGGGTTATCGGCTACAGCTAAAGCAGCGGCGTGGGCCAATTCATTAAAAGAACCAACCACAAAATTATCAAATGTATAACGAGGATTGAGGTTGGTTTCTTTATTTATTTTGAATTCATCAAACTTTAGCTGTTCTGTATTAGTTTTTTCACTTTCTAAAACAGTTTTTATTGCCAGACCTTTTCCCGACTGCGGTTTTATAATGAACTCTAAGTCTTTTATGGACCCATCTGTATTATGAAGTATCTTTAGAATTAATTTATTATATTTATTACTCAGCCATTCCTTAGAAAAAGCATTAGGGACCGAAATTGTTATCTTTTCATTGTCTTTTGATAAAATCTCAGTGTTTTGAAACCAGGTGGCAAAGTTTGCTTTTGATATATGAAATTGCATCTGAGCTAAAACCGATTGCCAAAGTTCGCTGTTGTTCATAATTTTTGATATCTTTTGATATCTATATTTAATATTGTATTTTGCCCCCCTAGGTCAGTCCTTGTCAAATAAAAGTAAAATAAGGGCGTCTGTTATTAAGCTGTGGATAACTTGTGTGTTCTATTTTATTTCAGACGCACAATAGAAAACGTTTGGTTTTTACGTTTGACGAGATCGATTTTTTGAACTATACTGATTATATTATACTAATTCAATTTATTTATACAACATGAGCTTTACATATAAGCCAAAAAAGAGAAAAAGAATAAAAAAACACGGCTTTTTAAGCAGAAAAAAAACAAAGACAGGCAGACAGGTTGTCCAAAAAAGAAGAAGAAAGGGCAGAGCAAAACTAACAGTGTAAAATAAGCGAAGCAAAAATGAAAATATTTTTCGTTCGGGTTGGCCGTGGGAGAGGCGTGCGAAAAATATTTTTATTTTTGCTGAGCGTCAAACTGCCATTATGCTCGCAAAAACAAACAGACTAAAAAAAAAGAAAGATTTTGAGGCTGTTTTTAAAAAGGGAAAAAGTTTTAAAAACAGCTTTTTAGTGCTCAAAATAGCGCCGAATAAATTAGGGATAAGTCGTTTTGGTTTAATAGTAAGTCAGAAAGTATCAAAAAAAGCAGTTGTAAGAAATAAAGTTAGGAGACGACTGAGTGAAATTATAAGAAAAAAAATGAAAGAGATAAAAAATGGCCTGGATATCGCGCTGATCGTGCTGCCAGGATTAGAAAATAAAAGTTTTCCAGAAACAGAAGAAATAATTATTAATTTTTTTAAAAAAACAAAAATAATCTAACAATGTTCGGTTTTATAGTAAATATTTTTGATATTGTTTTATACCAGCCACTTTTTAACGCCTTGGTATTTTTGTATGACTATCTGCCAGGACGCGATTTTGGCATAGCTATTATAGTTTTAACCCTAGTTATCAGATTTTTACTTTATCCGACCTCAATAAAAGCGGTTAAGTCGCAAAAGGCCGTCCAGCAGCTTCAACCAAAAATCCAAGAAATACAAAAAAAATATAAAGACGATAAAGAAAAACAATCAAAAGAAGTTTTAGAACTTTATAAAAAAGAAAAAATTAATCCCTTCAGCGGATTGTTTCTCGCATTAATTCAGCTGCCTATTTTAATTGCGCTTTATAGCGTTTTTTGGAAAGGTTTAAAGCCGGAGGAACTATCCCGTTTATATGAATTTGTTGCCAGCCCTGGCCAAATAAACGCGCTTTTCTTGGGAGCAATAGATTTATCCAAACCAAATTTAATTTTTGCGATACTGGCCGGTATTATGCAGTTTTTTCAAACAAAAATGTTATCTCCTCAAAATAAAGCAATGGGACCCAAAGGGTACCCCGGCCAAAAACCAGGCGGTGATTTTTCTCAGGTTATGCAAAAACAAATGCTTTACTTTTTTCCGGTGTTGACAGTAATTATACTTTTAAGCCTACCCTCTGCTTTGGGACTATACTGGACAATAAGCGGATTATTTTCTATTATTCAACAGTATTTCATTTTAAGGAAAAAACCAGAAATAAGCCCTGAAAGGAAATAAGGATATTTTTCAATTCGGGCTGGTCGTGGGTTTGGCGGGCGTTGAAAAATATCCTTATTTCCTTTCGCAGAAAGAAATAAAAGTATGGAACAAAAAGACCTGAATAAAATTAAAGAGGCAGTAGAAGAATTCTTTGAAAAAATGACCATAATAACTTCTAAAATAGAAATTGGTTTTTCTTCTGCGGATGTTGTTGATGTAAACATAAAATTAGAGGAGCCGCAAATTTTAATAGGAGAGAGGGGTCAAACGCTTTTTGAAATTCAGCGCCTGCTAAGAACAATTTTGAATAAAAGACTGCAGAAGATTTTTTATTTAAATTTAGACATAAACGACTATAAAAGCAAAAAGATAGAATATTTAAAAGGTTTAGCCAAAGATTTGGCTGATGAAGCGGTCCTGACAAAAGAAGAAAAAGTTCTCTCCCCAATGCCAGCTTATGAGAGAAGAATTATCCACACAGAATTAGCCCAAAGGCAGGATGTTATTACAGAGAGCCAGGGAGAGGGTTTTGATAGACACATTGTGATAAAACCCCGATGATTATTTTTCTTCTACGGGATAAATAAGCATCCAGTTGGGAATTTTTCCCGAGCTCATATTTTTAATATTTTCCCATTTTATTTGTTTTGGCCCTTCTTTGTTTATATCTTCAGAAATGGGAAAGGCCTGGCAATAAGACCAGGGGCCCTTGGGTTTGTCTGCCGGGCCAAAATAAATAAGCAAAACAAAATAATTTCCATCTATTTTTATTGAACCGATATTATTTCCCGACAAATTCGGGCACTCTCTTTTTACGCAATCTCCTTTTTTATTCCACTGGACGCAGTCGCGTTCTTTTTCGGGCACGGTGCATCCTTCTGGATTATTTTGGTTTCTGGCAGAGGGGTCTGCAAACTTTAAACTTTCAAAATTATTTACATAATAGCCGCCAATATTAATGTCTTTTAATACCAAATAACCCCCTGCTGAGTCATAAAATGGTTTTCTGTAAAAAACAACGCTGCCTTCAGAAAAAAAACTATATCTTAAAATAGAAGCCGAAGAAGCAAAGGGCTCTATATTGGGATGGCATCCGATATTGGGGTTGATATACTGGCATTTACCAGAAAGATTAAGCGATTCGTATAAAACAGCGATGTAATAAATATCTTCAGTCGGACTCTGGGCAATTTTTACTGAACGCACGTTTCTTTTTAATTCTTGCAGGTCTAATATACTGGAATTTCTTATAGCCGGGTCAGGCGGAGGGCAATCATTTGATTTGTAAACATAAACGCCGGCTGGAGGTGGTAAAGCAGGGGTTTCTGGTACTTTTGTCAGAGGCGTTGTTCTAAAAAATATAAGGCCAGGATTAATTGTTGTTATAATTAAATAAAGAGTGGCTAAAATAAGCAGTCCTGAAATTGCGCCGGAAACCCTGTCTTTTGCTTTTGCCAAAGCGCCTGGTAATGCCGGCGATAAAAAGTAAAGAATGCCCGCCCAAATTAAAGAAAGAAAGACCGCAAAAAATCCTATAAATATTCCCAAATTAAATACATATTTTAAATATGCGGGAACAGATGTTTGTGAAGTTATTGTTTCTCCCTGTATGATAGGATAGTCCACCTCAAGCGCTGCTTTGCAATAATTTAAAAAAAGAAACAAAAAACCAATTATTAAAAAACAAAAAAACAAAAATTTAAAAACCTTTGGCATTCATTTATTTTAACAGAAATAAAAAAAATAACAAAAAAAAGAGGTTGACTGACTGGGTCAGAGAGCCCCTTAAATGATTTTTCAACAGCCCTGGTTAGCAGACTGTTCCTTGGTTTTGGTCTGATACGGCCTTTGCGGCATTTGTGTATTTTGCCAATGCCGCTAAATTGGCTGCGCAGCCGACGCACAAAAATATCACCAGCCATCCAACCCAGTTGGTAAGAAACTTCTGTAGAGAAAACTCCGAATGATATGTAACAGGAGCCAGTCCCAATATTGAAGGAAAAAAAGGATCACGAGGGTTTTCAACTTTTACGAACCAATTGCGGTCAAAGTTTTCATTATATAACCCCGGTTCCCGAGGGCCGCATTCACCAAAAACAAGAACAACAATAGCCAGCACGCCTGCAAGAAAACCCCCGGATGCAGCTTTGGCCTTTTTGTTGAGCGCATCTATCTTCAGTTGCGCTGCAATTGTTCTATCTGGAGAAGGAACAACAGATGGCGGAGGCGGAAGCGGAGGAAGCGCAACAGGAACTGGGGGAGGAGTAGAAACCTGAGGGGCAGCAGACAAAGGCGTTGCTCGCAAAAGAGGTCGGCGAAAATTGGGGTTGTGGCTGGCAGTTGCCATGGCGTTCTCCTTCAGAAGGTCCTTATTAACTTTTCAATGGCCAATAACAATATTGGCCTCTACTATTAGAATACATATTTTTAGGGTAAGATGTCAAGGCTTGGCGAGTGGGGTGTGGATAATTTTATCCACTTGTCTTTTTGTTTTGTGATATAATAAAGAAATTTAACCTTTTGACTATGTCAAAATTTTTCTCAAAAATTTTTAAACAGAAAAAGATAATAATTTTTGCTCTTTTGTTTTTTGTTGTTATGGGATTTATTGTACCGCAGACTGCTTCAGCAGAATCTGTTTTGAGTTTAGCGGCATGCGCAGGAGGGGGGGTGGCGGGAGGAGTTATGGGAGGAAAACTTTGTTCTGTTGGGGGCGTATGGGGAAGTGTCATATGCGGCACTATTGGTGTAGTTGCAGGTTGTTTTTGGGGTACAGATATCGCAATTTCAATAGGAAAAGAGTTGATAGCCGGCACAGCATATATACTATCAACTATTGCAAGAGAATTATTTAATTTTAGTATTCAGATTTTTGAAGGAATAACCAGTTCAGAAATATTACAAAAATCCATAACACAAGATGCAACGGTGCGTATGGGTTGGGGCATAACAAGAGATTTTGCTAATATGTTTATTGTTTTGGGATTTGTAGTTGTTGGCATCGCAACTATTTTAAGAATTAGGGAATACGAAGCGCAAAAATTATTATTGCCCTTAATATTAGTCGCTCTTTTAATAAATTTTTCTCCTTTGATTTGCGGAATAATAATTGATGCTACTAATATTATGATGAGTTATTTTCTAAGTGGGACAAACGTAGGGGGTGTGGCAACAAGCTCTAACGTTATAACAACGCCACTGTCTAACATAATAAATAATCCAAAAACTGTAGAAACATTAAATAGTTTATATAAGCAGGAATTATGGAGTGAATATCTAAGCGCTTCTTTGTCTTATGCCATTTTTTCTGGGATAGCAGCAATGATAATGTTTATTTACGGAATATTATTGCTTTTTAGGTATGTTGCTCTAATGTGTTTGGTTATATTATCTCCGTTGGCTTTTGTTTGTTATGTTTTTAGTGCAACAAAACCAATTTTTAATAAATGGTGGCAACAGTTTAGCCAGTGGGCAATTATAGGAGTGCCGACCGCTTTTTTTATTTATTTGGGCGGGCATATTTTTAATTCATATGTAAATCAGCAAAATATAATATCTAATCCAGCCATGTTGGGTTTTTGGGTGCCAACTGCCTTTCTTCTTTTTGGCTATAGTTTAATTTTTCAAACTTCAGCTGTGGGCGCTGGTGCGGCGATTGGTTTGGCAACCGGAGCAGTAAGATTTGCGGCTGGCGCAACGGGTAAAACAAAAATGGGGCAATGGGTGAAAGATAGAACACAGGGCACAAAAGCTTGGGGGGCTGGAGTGCTTGAAAAAATTCCTTTAATTGGCGCGCCAAAAGGGACAGCCGCCAATATAGATACTAGAAGAAAAGAGGCGGCGCGAAAAGAAGTAAAAAATATGAGCGATGAGCAAGTTATTCAAACTGCGAACCAAAACCGATTCCTTGGAGGAGCAAGAGGAGCGGCGGCCATAGAAGAGGCCGCGGAAAGGAAAATCCTTCACAAATTGGGCAATAAACAGCATATTGCCAACCGCCTTGATTATGCCGAGGCCTATGGCGGAGCAACAACCGCGAGAAAAGCCGCTGAACAATTAGATCCCCTGCTAGCAAAAGACAATAGAAAAACAGTTGATGATATTATGAGTAAAAATAAAGGTATGACAAGGGCACAGGCGCAAAGACAAGCAGTAGCCCAAGCTGTTAGCAAAGTGTCCCCAGCAAAAGCTACCGAATGGGAGCCATCTGTTATGACTCCAGAAGTATATAATAATCTTTCTAAAAACCAAATTACAGAAATCGGGAGAAGAGGATCACCAGGATTGGTTAATAAAATTAAAGCGTACCAATATAATCCAAAAGTAAACCTTGCTGGACAATCTCATGAATGGGTAACTGCAACTTTAGATATCAAGAAAAATACCACTGCCGGTAGTCCTGAAAGAGCAAGGGAAAAAGCTAAATATTCACAACGGCAAGCCCAAGTTGCAGCAGATGCAAATTATACATAATTATAATTTAATTAAAAAGTTATCTTATGGCTCCAGAAATTACTAATGAAAAAATATATTTTTTAGGAGACACATCTGAAATTATTTCTGGTATTCTGAAAAAATATCAATTAGAGGAAACAGACGAAGAGCTTGGAGAGCTCGCAGAAAAAATGTTTAAAGAAGAGCCAGAGCCCTTTGTTTTTCGTGGTGCGGTTATATTAAAAACTGCTATAGGTTTAGCTAAAAAAGAAATCGCAGAAAAAGACGTTATTGTTATTCTGCAGAAAGAGCTGAGTGTGTCGCAACCAATAGCTGAAGGGTTAACTAATGAGATAAAAACAAAACTTATTCCAATAGCCACCAAGAATAAACCTATTCCAGAAAAGCTCGAAGATGAATCTTCAATAAAAACAGAAGAAAATAAAGAAACCGATATTTTTCCAAACATTAAACCTCCAATAGGTATTGCTGAAATAATAGGAAAAGATGCGTTAAAGGCAGAAAACAAACCAAATACTAGAGCCATGCCACCATCAAAAAAACCCGAGAAAATTAAAAAGCCGATTATGTCAGAAGAGAATAAGGAACACGCTCCAAAACAGCCAAAAAGACCAGACAGTTATAGAGAGCCAATTGAATAAAAATTGTAATAGAAAAGGGCAAGTCACACGTTAGTGCTTGCCCTTTTTGATTCCGCTAAGCGGAATCCTGTCCTCCTTTTCTTCTTTCCAGCTCTTTGTCCAGATCGTCTACAGATACTGACTTCCATCGTCAGCCTGTTGACCACCACCTTGGCCGCCGGGGTTGCCACTGGGATTTCCCGGAGGGTTTTGCCTGTTGCGACGTCGTCTACCGCCCCTGCCTATTTGAGAAACAGCAGCGGCGATACCGCCGATAACAGCGCCAAGATTGCTGTCTTTTAGTGGCTGGCCGCCACTGGAGATATCAATCTTGGATTCGTCGTAAGTCAGGCCTTCTTCGGCACGATCGCGCGTAGTCTGGGCCTGTGCCCATTCAAAGGTTTCCTTGAGGCCGCTCTCTGAAACAGAGGTTCCCCTGATATCCGGGCTTGCCTCAAGTAATTCCTCAAGATCCTCAACGGTCATCCCGTGCTGGCGAGCAACGATGCCAAGGACCTGACCGCCTACCTCTTCAGCCTCTCTCTTAGCAGTTTCCTTTGCGGCTTGAGCTTCGTACCTCGCTACCACGGGCTTTTCCATGGCTTTTTGCAGTTCGGTAGTGGGGTTTATAGAATCCACCCTCACAATTACCTCCCCGCTTCCTTCCGTAAAGCTCAAAAGATCATTCCCGCAGATACCAGACTTAGCAAAAAGTCCAGATGGGCTGAGAAAGAAGTCCCTTGTTGCTTCTCTGATCGCAGCAAGATTTGACTTCCCGATGGCTTCATCGTGGTTAAAACCAGCCAAGATGTCTCTAAGGCCGGCAACCGTTTCTTGCTGCATCCAATCTTGAAACGCCCTCTCTTCGGTCGGCACGCCAGACTTTACCATTAAATACAAGGAATCAACCTCGTTATATGGAAATCTGACGTAGCCCGAGATGTCCACCAGCAGCAGTTGGCGATCCTTTGACCATATGCGCTGCTCCACCTTACCCTCAAAGTTAAAGGGAAGCTGTTTGGTCGGAATTCTCACCAACTCGCAAAGCGTCCTGCCGTTGAACCTGATGTCAAAAAGCCATGGGACCAAGCACACGCCGCTGGGAAAGATTCTTTTCTCTACCTTGCCAAACCAACTCCTCAGTGCCACTTCATCCTTGTCAACTGTCCCGATTGTCTTAACGGTCCAAAAAACCACCAGCAATACCAAGGGAGTCAATCCGAGCAGCGTCCACCAGGAGTAGGCGATCCAAGCGAGAACCAATGCCGCGATGCCAAGCAACGCGCTGCAAACAACCGCGAGCTTCTTCCAGCTTCTTTTCAACCAGTTTAACATTTCGCACCTTCTTTCTTTCTGTATGACCCGTCGAAATGGCGGATGTCAAAGGTCGGTTCAAACCCGAAAAACGATTTCGGATTTACGTAATAATTATATCACCAATAATTATATTTGTCAACAGTTTGGGGTATTTACAGATATGTTAATAAGTTTTCATTGTTTGGTTTTTTCTAGCTATGATATAATAAATAAATTAACTTTAAAAACATGGAGCAATATCCTATTCCCCAGTTTATTGAACAAGAAGGCAAAATTGCTTTTTTTATATCTTTCCGGCAATTTTTTTACCTTGTGGGAGCAGGAGTGATTTGTTTTGTTTTTTACCTTGTCCTGCCGTTTTTTCTTTTTTTGTTGCTAAGTTTGGTAGTGGGCGTAGTGACTTCAATTCTGGCTTTTGTAACAATAAACGGAGCGCCAATAATAAATATACTTTTAGCTTCAATCGGTTTTGCAGCGGGCGTTAAAAATTATACTTGGAAAAAGAAAGAGTCTCCTTATCCGTTTAAAACAATCAAAAGAGCTGAAATTAAAAAAATAGAACAAGGTCCCGTACTGCAAGCTCAAAAAAGCCAGTTAAGAAAAACAAGGACAGAAGTAGAATTAAGAACAAAATAAACTATGCCAGAAACAGCTACGCAAGCATTTTTAGAAATAGAGGATATTAGAGAGGGAGTTTTGCTTTTGAAGAATAATTCCATAAGAGGCGTTTTAATGGTTTCCTCAATAAATTTTGCCCTGAAATCCGGAGAGGAGCAGACCGCCATAATTTATGCCTTCCAAAGTTTTTTGAACTCTTTGGATTTTTCCTGCCAGATTGTAGTTCAATCAAGAAACATAAATATCACTCCTTATTTAGACAGCTTAAAGGATTTAGAGGAGAAACAAACTAACGAGCTGTTAAGAAAACAAACCGCTTCATACAGAGATTTTATAAAAAATATGGTAGTGGGCGATATGGTGATGACAAAGAATTTTTATGTTGTAGTTCCCTATACTTTAATTGAAATATTCGGCATGAAGGGGGCTGCCAAGCAGTTTGACGTTTTAAAACAGCTCTCTGGCAAAAAAGAGCAGAGTCAAACCATAAAAGATGATGATTTTCAAAGATGCAAAACACAGCTCTGGCAAAGAATGGAATATTTGGCAATGGGTTTAAGAAGGTGCGGGCTGGAGGCAGTTCCTTTAACAACCCCGGAACTTATTGAACTTTTTTGGTCAATACATCACCCGGACCAGGCAGAAATAGGATATTACCCGGAAATACTGCCCGAGTTGCTTAGATAAATTTACGCTTATCTCCGCAGAAATAGAAATAATTTTTTGCGCGCCACGCCCACAGCCAGCCCGAACAAAAAATTATTTCTATTTCTGCTCCACTTAAAATCATATGGCTTCATTTTTAGACAATTTAATAGGGAAGAAAAAAGACGACCTGCTTGAAGAAAAAATCTTTGAGGAAGAAAGGTTTGACGTAAGAGACATTATAGCTCCTCCATATATTGGCGTGTTGCAAGACCACATAAAATTGGGCGAGCGCTTTGCAAAATCATTTTTTATCTTTTCTTATCCCAGATATTTAAATACCGGCTGGTTTTCTCCGGTAATTGACTTGAATACGCCCATGGATATTTCTTTCTTTATACATCCTATTAGCTCGGAGTTAATTTTAAAGAAGTTGAGAAAAAAAGTCACCGAAGTTTCTTCGGAAATTTTAGAAAGAGAAGAAAAAGGATTGGTAAGAGACCCTGCCCTTGAAACCGCCTACAAAGACATTGAAAACCTGCGCGATAAACTAATGACAGCGCAGGAAAAAATGTTCAGGCTTGGCCTTTATATCACTATTTATGAAAACTCCGAGAAAGAACTAAGAGACACAGAGCTTACTTTAAGGTCAATTTTTGAGTCCAGATTAATTTACATAAAACCAGCCCTGTTTAAGCAAAAAGAAGGATTTATTTCTTGCAGCCCTTATGGTTTGGATTTAATAGACGTGCATACGCCCATGGACACAGAACCCTTGTCTACTTCATTTCCTTTTATTTCCTTTGACTTAAGCTCTAACGAAGGAATATTATACGGCATCAACCGGCATAATAATTCTTTGGTATTATTTGACAGATTCAGCTTGGAAAACGCGAATATGGTTTGCTTCGCAAAAAGCGGTTCCGGGAAAAGTTATGCCATAAAAATTGAGATTTTACGCTATTTAATGCAGGGAGTTGACGTGATTATCATTGACCCGGAAAACGAATATGAACTTTTAGCCGACGGAGTGGGCGGGTCTTTCTTTAAAATATCTTTAAGCTCGCCAAATCATGTTAATCCTTTTGACTTGCCTATGCCCGGGCCAGATGACGCTCCGGAAGATATTTTAAGGTCAAGCATTATAAACTTAGTGGGACTCTTAAGAATTATGTTAGGGGGCTTAAGTCCTGAAGAAGATAGTATTTTAGATGAAGCTCTTACAGAAACTTATGCAATTCGCGATATTACTGCCCAGACAGACCCTAAAACATGGCAAAACAACACTCCCCTAATGTCTGATTTTGAAGAAGTTTTAGAAAGCATGGCGGGAACCGAATCTTTGGTAAAAAGAATTAAAAAGTTTACTAAAGGCACTTTTGCCGATTTTTTTAATCAGCAGTCAAACATCTCTATAGATAAAAGTTTTGTTGTGTTTGGAATAAGAGATATGGAAGAATCATTAAGGCCAATCGCCCTTTACATCATTATGCGCTATATCTGGAACATCGTGAGAACAAAGCTAAAAAAGAGAATCTTAGTAATTGATGAAGCCTGGTGGCTGATGCAGTCGGAAGACGGGGCTTCGTTCTTGTTCGGAATAGTAAAAAGAAGCAGAAAATATTGGCTTGGAGTGACAACTATTACGCAGGACGTTGGCGATTTTATGAAATCGGACTACGGCAAGGCAATTATTACAAACTCGTCTTTGCAGCTTTTAATGAAACAGTCGCCGGCCACAATTGATATTGTTCAAAAAACATTTAATCTGACCGAGCAGGAAAAATATTTGCTGCTGGAAGCCGCTGTGGGAGAGGGATTATTTTTTGCCGGCAAAAAACACGTTGCGATATCCGTGGTCGCCAGCCAAACAGAAGACCAGATTATAACTACAAACCCCCAAGAGGTTTTGAGAATAAAAGAAGCAAGGAAAAAAATAGAAGACGCTAAAAATGTTTAATTTATGCTAAAAGGAATTATTCCCGGACCGGGACAATTATCAAAAAAGGCACTAATGACAATAATTACTATCCCGGAAGGAATTGTGATGCTTACTATCGCGGTTTTCCTTGACGGAGCTGGCATTATTCTATTTGTGCTGAGCTTGATTGGCATTGGCATACCAATTAGTTTTTTATTGGGTATTTTAGGGTCTGCGACTATCGGCGTTTGGGCATTATTAAGACCTTTGTCTAAAGGGTTGGTGTCAAAAGCAACTGAACAGTTAACCTCAAAAATGTTTAATGCGGGAGCCGGCTTAGAGAGTGCTGGAAAATCTCAGAAAACTCCTACGCCTGGAGTAGAAGCCGGAAAAAAAGTTGGCAGAGCGGGAGCCAAACTTAGTTTGAGCGCCATGAGGTTTCTTCTCTCATTTGGCATTGAATTGACCCCCTTTTTAGGCAATATATTTCCTGCCTGGACATTTTTGGTTATTTTTGAATTGGTTCAGGGAGAATTATGAGTTTTGATAACAAAAAGATATTTTTATTCCTGCTTGTTTTGTTTTCTCTTTTGCCTTTTTGTTTTAGCACGGGCAATATTTTTTTTGGCATAAATTCTGTTCTTGCCCTTGAAGTTAAATATCCCTCTATTTTAGGTCTTAGAATTACAGAGATTTCTTCTTTTCCAGAGTATGCAAAGTATTTTTTTAATTTAGGAATGGCGCTTGCCGGAATTCTGGCAGTTTTGGTTATTATTTTTGGCGGAGTTTATTATTTAATTTCCTTTGGAAGGGGCAAGTTCACTAATGAAGGAAAAGAATGGATAAAAGCCGGCGTTATAGGATTGCTTATTTTAGTTTCTGCATATTTAATTGTATATACGATTAATCCCGACTTAATCTATTTTCGGCTTGAAAGATTGATTCCCATTCTTTCAAATATCCTTCCTGGTATCGGTGTTCCCGGGCCATCTGTGCCGATAACAACTTATCAAGAAATTCCTATTGGTACTTTGACTGAAAATCTCATATCCCGGACAATTGATTGTTATGATTTTGACTTTAACGGCGACCCAATTGCGGGTAGCCCGATAAAAACAGACGACAACAAAATTATTTATGGCCCAACATACAGAGACCACGATAGAGTA
>CAYIVF010000009.1:20878-23132 GCA_964366875.1 uncultured Candidatus Saccharibacteria bacterium | reverse complement strand
GCGGGTAACGGGAATCGAACCCGTGTCATATCCTTGGGAAGGATATGTTCTACCATTGAACCATACCCGCGGTTATTAAACTATATATCAAAACTTGTTTTTTATCCACTGCCAACTTTCGCCTAGCCAGCCGAACCAAAACTTCATGCTCCAAAAACTTTCTATCTTTTGTTCTTCCTCAGATTCCTGCTTTGGCATTACAAAAGACACTACCTTTTCCCCTTCTTTCTGCATATCCAGTTCTTCTCTGGCAATCTTTTCAATATATTCTTTATCGTCAGATTTTGATATCCCTTCTTTTAAAGATTCGTTCTTCTTTTTTATATCTTCAATTTGTTGTTTATATGAGTTAATCTGATTTACAAGCTGCTGTTTTTTCTGATATATCTTAAAATCAACAAAGATTAAAGCTGCAGCAATAATTAGAAATATAATACCGCCAAGCTTTAAAAAAAACTGGCCGCTTAAAAAGTTTCGCTTTCTTTTTTTATCAAAATCCGTTATCATAGATTATTAAGAATTAATTTAATTGACTAAAATACTATGGCAAAAATAAAGTCTAAAACTATCTTTAGAATTATCTGGATTATCTTAATAAGCTTGGTTGCTTTAAGTATGCTCCTTTTCTCAATCGGCCCGGCGCTTTACAGATAAAAAGCCGTCTTTTTATATTTTAACATTTTTTTGTTTAATTTCAATTTTAAACAAAAAGCGGCGTGTTTGTACGCCGCTTTTTGTTTTATCTTTTTCTGTTATTTTTTCCTGGTAGTTTTTTTAGCAAACCAGAGAATCCCAAACACCGCAATAATTACAATCAACACTAATAACACAACTGACAACCATGTTTCACCTGTTCCAAGAGATAAAACATTCATTACTGTTGTCAATAAGCCAGCTTGTAGCGCAGTTTCTGCAGGAATAGACGGAGCAGCCACAGATTCTTCTGTTTGTTGCGGAGTTGCTGTTTCTATTGGAGTTGCCTCTTCTGCAGGAGTTGTAGAAGTGGTAGGAGTTGTCGGCGTTATTGCCGCTGCTTTGACAACAACTGAAGCCTGCATAGGATTACTGCTTAAAATATTTTGTCCCGCAGCTCCTAAAACAAACGAATTGCCAATAACTGTGATTACGCCGCTGCCCTCTTTTTTTGTTGTGAAAGATATTGTTCCAAAAGTTACTGGGCTTGAAATCCCGCCTGGATAACCAGCTGTCTTAATTAAAATTCCGTTATTGTTATCAGTTAAATCATAACCTGTTTGAGAAACAGCCGTCCAATTACTGCCAAAAGTAAAGGAGTTCACTTTCAAAATATTTGCCGGGAAATCAATTTCCATCTTTGAGGTATAATTCTTAATTCCTTGTGGGTCTAATGTAACCTTTAAGGTAAATGTTTTTCCGGGATTAGTGTTAACGTTTGCAGGCGAAAATTGAAAAACGCTTACTGCTGACGCATAGGTTGTTGAAACCATTACTCCTAATAATACTAATACAATTGCGATAGTAATTTTTTTCATATTTTTAAATTGTCCAATTAATCATTAATATATTAAAGTCAAAAATATCAACCTTACCGTCGTTATTTAAATCTGCGGAAGGATTAGTTGGGTTATTCCCCCAATTTACCATCAAAAGATTAAAGTCAAAAATATCAACTTTTCCGTCTTTGTTTGCGTCTCCCAATGCATAAGTAGGTGTTGATGGTGGCGTTCCGCCGCCGCTGCTACTTCCTCCACTGCTGCTTCCTCCGGTAGAAATATTTATAATATAAGCAAATGAGGCAACACTTGAAGAATGATTATCTTGATAGCAGGAAATCGCTTTAATGTTCTGCGATGAGCTTACAGATATGGCTCCAGAATAAACTGTTCCGGTAGAACAGGCTGGAACACTTCCATCTGTCGTATAGTGAATGCTTAACGAACCATTAGCGGTTAAACTTACGCTTTGAGCAGAAGTATATGTTCCGGCAATAGGACTGATTGCAGGCGGAGCTATAACTACCCCCTCAATTACAGTGCCAACAGTGCTATTAATTCCAATAGTCCCAGTAGTCAAGTTTCCAGTCACTTCCGATGCTAACGCTAAATTACCCAATCCCAACAGCGACAGCATCACTATAATCGAAAGTATTGATTTTATCTTTTTTTTCATAATATGTTTTAATTTATTCTCCCTTTTTATATGTTAGCCTTGCAATATAGTAATTTGAGCTTCAGCTGCTTGTAATGTAGCTAAGTTTGGAACCAATGCCTGTTGA